>JACPCG010000122.1 GCA_016179925.1 Candidatus Rokuibacteriota bacterium
CCACTTCGCGTCCCACCACTCGAGCGGCGTCACCGACACGCCGTTGACGAGCACCTCGAAGTGGAGGTGGTCGCCGGCCGCGAGCCCCGAGGTCCCCGTGCGCCCCAGCTCCTGGCCCAGCTCGACTGTGTCGCCCACCCTCACGCCGATGCTCGAGAGGTGGGCGTAGAGCGTCTGGAGCCCGAGGCCATGGTCCACGATCACGGTGTTGCCGTAGATCGTGAGCGGGCCGGCGAAGACGACGGCGCCCTTGTTCGCCGCGGGCACCGGCGACTGCCGGGTGGACGCGAGGTCGAACCCGTAGTGCACCTGCGTGTCCACTTCCCGCCCGCCGTAGACGTACGTGCGCGTCTCGGCGAAGTTTGCGAACACCTTCGTGTTTCGCGGCTGCACGAAGGGCCCCTCCCAGAGGGGCGTGTCCGCCGTCGTGGCTCCGATCCGGCGCTTCTCCTCCTCGGCCCGGCGGCGGAGGTCGCGGTTGATCAGGAGGAATCCCTCCAGGAGCGGCTTGCCCGGCGGGTGTTGGGGCAGGAGCTCGGGCACCTTCGATTGCAGGAACGCATCCTTGAGCTCGATCGTGTCGCGCGGGAACCGGCGGGCGCGGAGCTCCGACGGGATCGCGCGCGAGGCGGTGTTGCCCGCCTCGTCCACCGCGCTGATCGTGAGCGGCGCGCCGGGCGCGACATCGTAGGGCAGGGCGATGAGCGAAACGCGCGCGCCACGCTCGGCGGGGCCGAACGCGAAGCTCGGCAGCAGGTACCGGCCCGCCGTCACCGTCGCCTGCGCCGCGCCCGTCACACGGAAGGCGACGAGCCCGCTGCCGCCGGGCGAGAGGTACTGCGTCGCCGCGAGGACCTCGACCTTGGGCGGTGTGAGGTCCACCGTGACCGGGTAGCTCGCGCGGGCGCGTTCGTCGAAGCGGAGCGGACGCCAGAAGTCATCGCGCGCCCACACCTCCAGCGTGGCGCCGCCCTCGCGCAAGCCCAGCGCGGCGCCCTCGAGCACCAGCGGGATCTCGGCGCGCCGCCCGAGGGCGCCCTCCCGCTTGGCGACGACCGACGACTTTCCACCCTGGACGACGCGGACCTCGACCCGCGCGACGTTGCCCCGGCTCGCTTCGAGCGCGACGGTGAGCGGCGTCTTCTGGCCGAGGAAGCGCGGCGGCGGCGTCAGGGATCGGACGCCCGGCACCGACTGGCGCCAGCCGAGATACGAGATGGAGCCGACGACCGTGAGGAACAGGAGCAGGACGGCGAACAGCCACGTCTTCGCGCGGGACTCACGACGCACGAGGCGGATGATACCACGTCGAGTCGTCTTGACACCCCCAGCGGCCCCTCGCTAGCATGGCGCGGTGTCCACCCTCTGGTTGATCCCCGCTCTTCCGCTCGCGGGCGCGCTCCTCAACGTCCTCTTCGGCAACCTCATCGGTCGGTGGGCTCACTGGATCGCCGTGCCAGCGCTCGCCGGCTCGTTCCTCGCCTCGTGCGCGGTCTTCGCGCGCGTCTGGGACGGCGGGAGCTTCACCAGCACGCTCTTCGCGTGGATCGTGGCGGGCGACTTCGAGACCTCCGTCGTGGCGCACGTGGACCAGCTCACCGCCGTGATGCTGCTCGTCGTGACCGGCGTCGGCGCGCTGATCCACCTCTACTCCGCCGGCTACATGCATGACGATCCCGGCTACGCCCGCTATTTTGCCTACCTGAACCTGTTCGTTTTCTCCATGACCATGCTGGTGCTCGCCGGCGACTTCCTCCTGCTCTACGTGTTCTGGGAGGCGGTGGGCCTCTGCTCGTATCTCCTCATCGGCTTCTGGTACACGCGGCCGGCGGCGGCGCAGGCGGGGAAGAAGGCGTTCGTCGTCAACCGCGTCGGCGACTTCGGGTTCGGTCTCGGCGTCATGTGGCTCTGGAGCGCGCTCGGCACGCTGGAGTACCGGGCGGTGTTCAAGGGCGTCGAGACGCTCTCGCCCGCGACGGCGACGGGCATCGCGCTCCTCCTCTTCATGGGCGCGTGCGGGAAATCGGCGCAGCTCCCACTCCACACCTGGCTGCCCGACGCGATGGAGGGTCCCACCCCGGTCTCCGCGCTCATCCACGCGGCGACGATGGTGACGGCGGGCGTCTACATGGTGGCGCGGAGCCACGCGCTCTTCGAGCGCTCGGGGACGGCGCTCGAGGTCGTCGCATGGGTCGGCGCCGCGACGGCGATCTTCGCCGCCACGATCGGCCTCGTGCAGACCGACATCAAGCGCGTGCTCGCGTACTCGACCGTGAGCCAGCTCGGCTACATGTTCGCGGCGGTCGGCCTCGGCGCGTACGCCGCGGGCATCTTCCACCTCGTCACGCACGCCTTCTTCAAGGCGCTGCTCTTCCTCGGCGCCGGCAGCGTCATCCACGGGATGGGCGGCGAGCAGGACCTCCGGAAGATGGGTGGCCTCGCCCCACGCATGGTGACGACGACGATCACGATGACGATCGGCGCCGCGGGGCTCGCCGGCGTGCCGTTCCTGGCCGGCTTCTTCTCGAAGGACGAGATCCTCGCGGTCGCGTTCCACGGCCAGCGCGTGATGTGGGCGATCCTCCTGCTGGGCGCGTTCCTCACCGCGTTCTACACCTTCCGCCTCCTCTTCCTCGCGTTCTTCGGCGCGCCGCGCATGTCCAAGGACGCGGCGCACCACGTCCACGAGGCGCCCGCCGTGATGACGCTGCCGCTCACCGTGCTGGCGGCGCTCACGGTGGTGGCCGGCCTGGCGGTCGGGATTCCGTCCGAGCACGGCACGCCCTTCGCGCGCTTCCTCGGCCCGGTGTTCCCCGTGCGCGGGGGCGAGCATAGCGGCTTCGTCGCCTACATGCTCGTGATCCTCTCGGTCGTCGTGGTCGCCGCGGGCATCACGCTCGCCTGGTTCGTGTACATGTCCACGCCGGTCCGCGCCGAGGCGGTCGGGCGGCCGCGGACCCCGCTGCACGCGCTGCTGCTGAACGCGTACTACGTGGACCGGCTCTACGACGCCGCGGTCGTGCGGCCGCTCCTGGCGCTCTCCGGGGTCCTCGCGCGGGCCTTCGACCTCGGGGTGATCGACGGGCTGGTGAACGGCCTCGGGCGCGCCGTCGTCGCGGGGGCGGTGGCGCTGCGGCGGCTGCAGACCGGCTACGTCGTGAACTACGCGCTGACGATGCTCGCCGGCGCCGTCGTCGTCCTCGCGTTCCTGCTGAGCCGGTGATGCCCGGCGGGCTGGGGCCGCGCTCGTCGTCGGAGCCCCGCGAGTGTCGCGTCTGCGAAGTCATGTTCACGATCGCGCGGCGGGGCCGGAGCCGACGGGCGCATGCGGCAGGGTCGTGGGAGCCCGTTCCCTCCTCGTGGGAGCGGACCGGGCGCGCCCGGCTGGAGCCCAGCCGCAGCGGGACAGCGGACGCGTGCCGCGTGGTCCCACGACCCCTGCCGCATGCGCCCGTCGGCTCCGAGCCCGCGTGGCGGCCGTTCTTGACATGCGTTCAGCGACGGGACGCTAGGTGAGCATGCTGCTCTCGGCGGTGACGTTTCTCCCGGCGCTCGGCGCGCTCGCGCTCCTCTTCGTCCCACGGCGGTTCACGGGGCTCCTGCGCGCCAGCGCGCTCGCGATCGCGATCCTCACGCTGGCGCTGGCGCTCCCGCTCTATTTCCAGTTCGACGGCGACCGGGCCGACTTCCAGTTCGAGGAGTCGCGGCCGTGGATGCCGACGCTCGGCGTCTCCTACCACATCGGCATCGACGGCATCAGCCTGCTGCTCGTGCTCCTCACCGCCTTCCTCACCCCCCTGGCGCTCGCCTCCGCGTGGCGCGCGATCGAGGATCGGGTGAAGGAGTTCGTGGTGACGATGCTCATCCTCGAGACGGGGATGCTCGGGGTCTTCGTGAGCCTCGACCTCTTCCTCTTCTACGTCTTCTGGGAGGCGACGCTCATCCCGATGTACTTCGTCATCGGCGTGTGGGGCGGTCGGGATCGCATCTACGCCGCCGTGAAGTTCGTGCTCTACACGATGGTGGGCTCCGTCCTCATGCTGGTCGCGATCCTGGCGCTCTATTACCGGCACGGCGCGGCGACGGGCCTCTACACCTTCGACCTGCCCGCGCTCGCGCGCTGGGTGCTGGCACCGGGTCCCGCGCAGACCCTCATGTTCCTGGCCTTCGCGCTGGCGTTCGCGATCAAGGTGCCGCTCTTCCCCTTCCACACGTGGCTGCCCGACGCGCACGTCGAGGCGCCCACGGCCGGCAGCGTGATCCTGGCCGGAGTGCTGCTGAAGATGGGGACGTACGGCTTCCTGCGCTTCTGCCTGCCGCTCTTCCCCGACGCGAGCCTCGCCTTCGGGCCTGCCGTCTTCGCCCTCTCGGTGATCGGGATCGTGTACGGCGCCTGGGTCTCCACGGTGCAGCCCGACATGAAGAAGCTCGTGGCGTACTCGAGTGTGAGCCACCTCGGCTTCGTCATGCTCGGCATCTTTACGCTGAACCAGCAGGGGCTCGTCGGCGGCCTGATCCAGATGGTGAACCACGGCCTGTCCACCGGCGCCCTCTTCCTCATGGTCGGCATGATCTACGAACGGCGCCACACGCGCCTCATCGCCGACTTCGGCGGCCTCTGGAAGGTCCTGCCGGCGTTCTCGGCGATCTTCCTGGTCGTGGCGCTCTCGTCGCTCGGGCTGCCCGGGCTCAACGGCTTCGTGGGCGAGTTCCTCATCCTGGTCGGCGCGTTCCAGCGGAGCCTCTGGCTCGCCGCGATCGCGACGAGCGGCATCATCTTCGCCGCCGTCTACCTCCTGTGGATGTACCAGCGCGTGATCTTCGGCGGGATCACGCACGAGGAGAACCGCGGCCTCCGCGACCTCACGGCCCGCGAGTGGGCGGTGCTCGTCCCGGTCGTGGTCTTCATCGTCTGGATCGGCGTCTACCCCGCGGCCTTCACCGGCAAGACGGAGGCGACCGTCGAGGCGCTCATCGCCCAGGTGCAGGCGAAAGCGAGCGCGGTCAGGTAATGCCCGAGATCGCGATCCCGCCCGTCGTCCTCGGACCGCTGCTGCCCGCGCTGATCGTCCTGGGCGCCGCCGCGCTCGTGCTTCTGCTCGATCTCGTGCCCCGGATCGTCGGCAGGGAGCTCCTCCCGACGGTCGCGCTCGCCGGCGTGGTCGGCGCGCTCCTCACGGCGCTCTGGCGGTGGGGGCGGCCGGGGCGCGCCTTCCACGACATGGTCGTGCTGGACGACTTCGCCCTCTTCGTGAGCATCGTGATCTGCTACGCCGCGGCGCTGATCATCCTGCTCTCGATCGACTACCTGCGGCGGAGCGGCGCCGAGTCGGGCGAGTACTACGCGCTCGTCCTCTTCGCGACCGCCGGCATGATGCTGCTCGCCGCGGCGGGCGACCTGGTCGTCCTGTTCCTCTCGCTCGAGCTGATGTCGCTCTCGCTCTACGTCCTCGCCGGGCTCTTCAAGCGGGAGCTCGCCTCCGGCGAGGCGTCCATGAAGTACTTCATCCTCGGCGCGTTCGCCGCGTCGTTCCTCCTGTACGGCATCGCGCTCGTCTACGGCGCGACGGGGACGACGAACCTGGACCGGATCGCGGCTGCCGCGGCGGGTCGGGCCCACGACCCGCTGCTGGCGATCGGCCTGGGCCTCCTGCTCGTCGGGTTCGGCTTCAAGATCTCCTCGGTGCCGTTCCACATGTGGGCGCCCGACGTCTACCAGGGCGCGCCGACCAGCGTGACGGCGCTCATCGCGACCGGCTCGAAGGCCGCCGCGTTCGCGGCGCTGATCCGCGTGCTGATGGTCGCGCTCCGCGGCGCGCAGCCCGACTGGACCGCGCTCCTCTGGGTCGTCGCCGCCGTACATCCTGGTCGGCCTGGTCGCCGGCGGGATCGCCGGCGCGGGCGCGGTCCTCTTCTACCTCTTGACCTACACGTTCACGACGGCCGGCGCCTTCGGCGTCATCACGCTTTGCGAGCGGGCGCGCGGCGAGGCGGTGGAGGTCGGCGACTACGCCGGGCTCGCGCGGCGCCATCCGGCGCTGGCGGCCGTGCTCGGCCTGTTCCTCCTGTCCCTCATCGGCATCCCGCCGCTCGCCGGCTTCGTCGGCAAGTTCTACCTGTTTGCCGCCGCGGTCCGGGCGGGGTACGTGTGGCTCGCGGTCATCGCGGTCCTGAACTCCGCGATCGCCGCCTACTATTACCTGCGCGTCGTCGTGTACATGTACATGCACGAGCCCGACGGCGCCGCCGCGGGCTGGGTCCCGTCGTTCGCGGGCGGCCTCGCGCTCGCGATCGCGCTGGTCGGCGTCGTGCTGCTCGGCGTCGTGCCGGCGCCCTTCGCCGACCTCGCCCAGGCGGCCGTCACGCCGCTGCTGCGCTGAACCGCGCAATGAGACGGCGCGCCGGAGCCACACGCCCCTCACGCAGGCCACCGGCGGCCGCCGCGGGCACGCGGTCCTCGCGACGACTGTCCCCGTTAGAGAATTACCGGGTCGTCGAGATGGCGCACCACCTCTCGGCGCCGCTCGCGTCCATGTACCTCGCGGACTTCGGCGCCGACGTCGTCAAGGTCGAGACGCTCGAGGGCGAGGACTGGCGGCAACTCAACCTGAACGGCGCCATCATGCGGGTGCGCCACCCGAAGGCCGGGCCCATGCGGACGATGGGGTTCCCCCTCACGCTCGCGGCGACGCCGGCGCACCTGCGCCGCGGGGCACCCGCGCTCGGCGCCGACACGCGCGCCGTCCTCAGGGAGTTCGGCTATCCGTCCCGCGAGATCGCCCGGCTGATCCAGGCGAACACCGTGCATTGCGTTTGAGCGCGCCTCTCTCAGGCCACTCGCGGTCCGCGCCGGCCTCGCGGACCCCGCGACAACGGAGCCAGGTCGCATCTTGAACAGGCCACCCTCGGTCGAACCGGGCTCGCGGACCCCGCGACAACGGAGCCAGGTCGCATCTTGAACAGGCCACCCTCGGTCGACCCGGGCTCGCGGACCCCGCGACAATGATTGTCCTCCCGCGCCGCGGCTGGCTCTTCGACCTCGACGGCACGGTCTACCGCGGCGAGGCGCTGATCCCGGGCGCCGACACGACGATCGCCGCCTTGCGCGCCGCGGGGCGGCGCGTCGCCTTCCTCTCCAACAAGCCGCTCGGGACGCGCGCCGACTACGCGGCGAAGCTGACCCGCCTCGGGATCCCGACCGACGCCGAGGACGTGATCAACTCGTCGCTGGTCCTGGCACGCCACCTCGCCCGCCTCGATCGCGGCGCCTCCGTGTTCGTCATCGGCGAGCCGCCGCTCGTCGCCGAGCTCCGCGCTCACGGCTTCGACGTGCGGAGCGACCACCGGGTCCGCTGGGTCGTGATCGCGTTCGACCGCACCTTCGACTACGCGAAGCTCAACACGGCGCTCCAGGCGGTGCGGGGCGGCGCGCGCCTGATCGCGACGAACCCCGACCGGACGTGCCCGACCGAGGACGGCGAGATCCC
>JACPCG010000084.1 GCA_016179925.1 Candidatus Rokuibacteriota bacterium
GACCTCGATCTTGATCTTCGGGAGGAAGTCGACCGTGTACTCGCCTCCGCGGTAGAGCTCGGTGTGGCCCTTCTGCCGGCCGAACCCGCGCACCTCCGAGACCGTCATCCCGATGACGCCGATGGAGGTGAGCGCTTCCTTGACGTCGTCCAGCTTGAACGGCTTGATGATCGCCTCGATCTTTTTCATCACGGACCCTCCCGGCGGGGACAACGAAGCAACCGGCGTGCCTAGGGCGCTGGGGACAAAGACGCATGAAATCGGGTGATTCGGGGGGGCGTTTCGAGACGAACGCGGGGACGTTTGCCTACGAAATGGGCACGCGCCCGGAAACTGCTCGCGTTTCGGGCGCCCGAAGGGCTACCCGCGCGGGCCGGTCAGAGCCTGTGAACGAATCGCGTTGTCGAAGGGCGCCACGGCTGTGCCGGGGCGCCCTGAGCGCCGGGGGGCTTGGGGGGCGCCCGGAGCCCCCCATGTACTCAGGCGCCGTGTTCAGCGGCCGGCGTCCAGGCGCTGGGGGATGCCGTGCTTGCGCATCTTGGAGTACAGCGTCGGGCGCCGAAGGCCCAGGCGCACTGCGGCGGCTTGCTTGTTCCATCGGGTGGCCTCGAGCGCCTTGATGATCGACGCGCGCTCGATCTCCTCGAGCGAGCCCGACGGCACCTCGGCCGGCGCCACGGCGCCGCCAGCCGCCTGCTCGCCATCCGCGCGCTGGAGCGGCTCCGGCAGGTCGGTCAGGGTGATCATCCGCCCGCGCGCCACGAGCACGGCGCGCTCGACGGCGTGCTGGAGCTCGCGCACGTTGCCCGGCCACGCGTAGGCGAGCAAGCGCCGGTACGCTTCGGGCTCGATCCCCTCGATCGGGCGGTCGTGCCTGGCGCGGTAGCGCTCGAGGAACGCGCGCACGAGGACCGGGATGTCCTCGCGGCGGTCGCGGAGCGGCGGCACCTCGATGGACACCGTGTTGATGCGGAAGAAGAGGTCCTGCCTGAGGCGCCCCTCGCGCAGCGCGTCCTCGGGGCTCCGGTTCGTGGACGAGATGAGCCGGAAGTCCACGGGCATGGGCCTGGCGCCGCCGAGACGGCGGACGACGCGCTCCTCGAGGACGCGCAGGAGCTTCGTCTGCAGGTCCACCGGCATCTCCGTGATCTCGTCGAGCAGGAGCGAGCCGCCGTCGGCCTCCTCGAGGAGCCCGACCTTGTCGGTCGTGGCCCCCGTGAAGGCGCCCTTCGTGTGGCCGAACAGCTCCGACTCGATCAGGTCCTTGGGCAGCGCCGCGCAGTTGATCTTGACCCACGGCCCCCCGCGCCGGCGGCTCTGCTCGTGCAGCGCGTTGGCGATGAGCTCCTTGCCCGTGCCGCTCTCGCCGACGATCAGCACGTTGGCGTCGGCGTCGGCCACGGCCGCGACCGTCTCCAAGACCCGCCGGATCCCGGGCGCCTGGCCGAGGATCTCGCTGTCGGCGACCTGCTCGAGGAGCCGGCGCTTGAGGTTCGCGTTCTCGGTGAGGAGCTTCCGATGGTCCAGCGCGTTCCGGAGGAGCCCGAGCAACTCGTCGGGATCGAACGGCTTCTCGAGGACGTAGAAGGCGCCGGCGCCCTTCGTCGCCTCCATCGCCTTCCGCACCGAGCCGTACGCGGTGATGACGATCACCTGGAGTCCCGGGTCCCGCCGCCGGAGCTCGCGCGTCAGGGCGAGCCCGTCGCCGTCGGGCAGCATGAGGTCCACGATCGCGGCGTGCGGGCCGCACTGGGCAAAGGCCGCGAGCGCCTCGCGCACGCCCGCGGCGGTGCGGACCGCAAAGCCCTCGCTCTCGAGCGTCAGGCGGAGCCCGTCGGCGATCGTCTTCTCGTCGTCCACCACGAGCACCTGGGGCTTCATTGGAGCGGGGTCCGCGAGGCCGGCTCGAACCGTGGGTGGCCTGAGAAAGGCGCCGGGCGGCTCCGTTGGAGCGGGGTCCGCGAGGCCGGCTCGAACCGTGGGTGGCCTGAGAAAGGCGCCGGGCGGCTCCGTTGGAGCGGGGTCCGCGAGGCCGCGGGTGTCCGTGGGTGGCCTGAGACAGGCGCGGCGTGGCTGCGTAGCTCTAACGCACTCTTCATCGGAGCACCGGGAGCCTGACCTGGACGCGCGTGCCGGCGCCCACACGGCTCTGGACGGTCAGCGCGCCGCCGTGGAGATCCACAACCGAGCGCGCGATGGACATGCCGAGCCCCGTGCCCTCCGGCTTCGTCGTGAAGAACGGGTCGAACGCGCGCGACAGCGTCTCCTCGCCCATCCCCGCGCCGGTATCCTCGATCTCCACGGTGATCGCCCCGGCCTCCGCGGCGTACGCCGTGGACACCGTGAGCCGGCCGGCGCCGCCGAGCGCCTCGAGCCCATTGAGGATGAGGTTCAAGAACGCCTTGCGGAGCTGGCGCGCGTCGAGCGGCGCCTCGGGGCACGCCGCGTCGAAGGCGCGGACGATCTCGATCGAGGCCGCGTCCACGCGCGCCCGCGCGAGGTCGAGGCACTCCTCCAGCAGCGCGTGGACCCGCGTCGGCGCGCGGCGGAGCTCCGGCGGGCGACCGAACGCGGTGATCTCGGCGACGACGGACGCGAGGTGGTCCACGGTGGCCGCGACCTTCTCCGCAAGCTCGGCGCCCTCGGCGTCCTGGGCGTTCTGGAGCCGCTGCTCGAGGTGGCGGGCATAGAGGCGCAGGCCCGCCAGCGGGTTCTTGACCTCGTGGGCGACCTGGGTCGCCATCCGGCCGAGGGCCGCCAGGGCGCCGCCCCGCAGCCGCTCGAGCTCGTGCGTGTTCCTGACGGCGATCGCCGCCTGGGACGAGAAGAGGGCGAGCAGCTCCAGGTCGTCCTCGTTCGGCTCGACGCGTCCCGGGGTCTCGATGACGAGCGCGCCGGCCGGTCCTCGCTGCACCACGAGCGGCGCGGCGACGATCGTGCCCGCCTCGGCCGCGCCGTCGCCCGGCGGGACCGCAATCGGCACGCCCTTGTCCATCGCGGTCCTGGCGGCCGCCTCCAGCGCCGCCCAGGACGCGGGCGGCGAGCCGGCGCTCGCCATCGGGACGAGCCGCGCGTGCTCGAGCTGGAAGACCACGCAGCGCTCCGCCTCGGTGGCCTCGACGGTCGCGAGCGCGACGGCGTCGAGCACGCGCTCCATCACGCCGGAGGACGCGAGCGCCTGGCCGACCGTCAGGAGCCGCTCGCGGTCCCGCGCCCAGCGGCGCGTCGCCAGGGCGCGGCCGATCTTCGTCTGAAGCTCATCCCGGGCGAACGGCTTCGTGAGGTAGTCGAAGGCGCCGCGCTGGACGGCCTCGACCGCGTTCTCGATCGTGCCGTGGGCCGTCATGATGAGGACCGGCAGCCGCTGTTGCCGCGCGTGGAGCGCCTCCATGAGCTCGACGCCGTCCATCGGCTCCATCCGGAGGTCGAGCAGCGCCAGGTCGAACCGCCGGTCGCCCGCGACTTCGAGCGCGTGCCGCGGGGCGCTCACGGCCGTCACGTCGAAGCCCATCGCCGCCAGGCGCATCTCGAGCACCTCGAGGATCGCTCGGTCGTCGTCCACCACGAGCACGCTGCGTTTCACGGTCTCTTGCCCCGGCGCTCCAGGCGCAAGTCGATCTGCTTCAGCCGCTCCAGATCGGTGCGGAGCCGCTCCGCCTCCTGGCGCACCGTGGCCAGATCGCCATCGCGCTTCGCCAGGGCCTCGCGGAGCCGGGCCAGCTCCTGGCGCAGCCGGGCCAGCTCGTCCCGGTTGGCGAGGATCGCCGTCAGGATGTCGCGGCTCACGCGCACGCGCGGCGCCTCGGCGTCGGCGCCGTGCTTCGCAAGGAACTCGTCGTAGGCGGCCACGGCCGCCGGGTAGTCGCTCTCGGCCGCGAGGCGGTCGCCGCGCGCGAGGGCCGCCGACGACGGGCGGGAGAAAGGCCAGACGTTCCATGAGGCGCACCCCGCGAGCGCCAGCGCCAGGAGCGCCGCGGGCACGATCCGCGTCATGAGCGCGGCAGGAGCACGGTGAACCGGCTCCCCTTTCCTTCCTGCGACTCGACCGTCACGCGCCCGCCGTGGGCGTGGGCGACGCCGCGCACGATCGCGAGCCCGAGGCCCGTGCCGCCTCGGTCGTGGTGCGCCTGCCGGTAGGAGTCGAAGATGTGCGGGAGCTCGCTCGCGGGAATGCCGACGCCCGTGTCCTCCACCTGGAGCTCGAGCTCCGTGCCCGCGTCGACCAGCCGGACGACGACGCGCCCGCCGCGCGGCGTGAAGCGGATCGCGTTCGCGCCGAGGTTGACGATCACCTGGAGCAGACGCTCCCGGTCGCCGCGGTAGGCGAAGGCCGTGCCGACGCGCTCGCGGTCGAGCGTCACGCCCGCCTCCTGGACCCGCGGGAGGAGCTCTTCGACCCCGCGGCCGACGACCTCGTCGAGGTCGAGCTCCGCCCGCTCGATCGGCAGGAGCCCCGCCCGGAGCCGGCACGTGTCGAGGATTCGATTGACGAGGCGCAGCAGGCGCTCGGAGCTCTGGCCGATGATCTCCAGGAGCCGCGCCTGGTTCTCCGTGACGGGGCCCGGCACGCCGTCGCGCAGGAGGTCGGCCGCGCCGCGGATGGAGGTGAGCGGCGACCGCAGCTCGTGGGACACGGTGGCGAAGAAGTGGTCCTTCGTCTCCTCCATCCGGCGCAGCCGGGCCGCCATCGAGTTGAAGGAGCGCGCGAGCCGGCCGATCTCGTCCCGGCTCTCGACCACGATCGGCGCGCGGAACTCTCCGGCGGCGACCTCCGCGGTCGCCACCGCGAGCGCCGCGAGCGACCGCGTCATGCGGTGGGCCACCAGCCCGGTCGCGAGCAGCGCGATCCCGACCGCCGCGCCGAGCGCCACGAGCACCGCCGTCCACGTCCGCGCCTCGAGCCGCGCGGCCTCGGCCTGCGCGGCGAGCGCCCGCGCGTGCGTGGCGTTCATCAGGTCGTCCAGGCTCGACTCGACCCGGCCGGAGAAGGTGAGCGCGTCGGTGTCGGCCAGCAGCAGCGCGCGCCGCGCCTGGCCGCGCTTGGCGAGCTCGACCTCCCGGGCGACCACGCCCCGGTAGCGCTCGAACGCCTCGCGCGCCGCGGCGAGACGGGCCGCCTCCAGCGGCGTCGTCGCGTACCCGGCGAGGCGCTCGAGGTCGCGGGCCACCTGCGCCGCCCGCTCGTCCCACAGCGTCACGTAGCGGGCGTCGCGCAGCACCAGGGCGCGCGCCTCCAGGCGCGTGAGCGGCCCGATCGCCTCGCGCGCCCCCGCGGCGAGCCGCAGGGCCGGCACGGTCTGCGTCGTGATCTCCCGGTTGACCGAAACGAGGCGGCCGACCGCGCCGAGGCTCAGGACGCCGACGCTGGCCAGCACGACGATCACGAGCGCGGAGGTCAGGAAGATCTTCGAGGCAAGCCGCATGAGCGCTTTCGTGTCCTACCCCCCCGGCCGGCCGGAGGAAGCGGTCGCCGGCGGGGCCGCCGGGGCCAACTGCATCGCCACGAGCCTGGCGATGAGCCGACCCTCGTCGTCGAGAACCGTCACCTCGACGATGAGGGTGGTACGTCCACGATGAACGATCTCGGCCTCCGCTGTCAAGGTTCCCCGTTTCGTGGACGAGGCCCGTCAGCTGGGTGAGCGACGGCTTGAAGTCGAGCCGCGCGACGGCGCGCCGCGCCCCGACCGACACGAAGCAGGTGCCGTGGCTCTCGAGCGTCGTGCCGCCGCTCCACGCGGTGTTGAGCGTCCGCCCGAACTCGTCCGGCGTGATCATCGACGGCCCCCCTGCCGTCGTTCGGCATACACGTTGCGGCCGCGGGTCTCGCGCAGCAGCAGGCTCAGGAGCGCCGCGGCGACGACGAGCGCCGCGCACACGCCGAACGCCGCGGCATAGGCCTCCACGGGGTAGACGCGCGCGCCCGCCGACAGGGCGCCCGCCCAGCGCGCGTCGAGCACGGCGCCGATCGGGCCCTGGGTGAGCGCGGCGCCGAGGAAGCCGCCGAAGTTCACGACGGCGACGGCGATGCCGGCGAGATGCGGCGGATTCACCTCGCGGCCGATCGGCCAGGTGAGGACGAACGCGCCGCCGACCGTGCCCAGGACGAACAGGAGCGCGTACACGCCGCGCAGCGGCAGCGTCCCCAGCGTGGCGAAGAACAGGGCCCAGACGGCGAAGCTCGACGCCGAGCACGCGACGTACGGCAGCTTCCGCCGCTTCCAGACCTGGTCGGACAGGTACCCGGTCGCCGGCGCCGAGACCAGGAGCGCCAGGGACGGCGCGGTCGCATAGAGCGCGGCGCGCTCACTCGAGAGGCCGTAGACGTCCCGGAGGTAGGGCACCACCCAGAGCGCCAGGTTGCCGAACGCCGCGTAGAGACAAAAGAACGCGAGGAACGGCGGCCAGGTGTGGCGGTTCGTCAGGACTTCGAGCGCGCCCGCGAAGACCGCGCCGAATCCCGGGAGGGGAACCACGCCGGGCCCTTCACGCTCGGGACGGTCGCGCACGAGAGCAAAGCAGAGCGCGGAGGCCGCGAGCGTCGCGAGGCCGACGATCCCGAGCGCGCCCCGCCAGCCGGCCAAGCCGACGAGGACCGCGAGCGGCGCCGTGGAGGCGAGCGCGCCCACGACGCCGACCGTCGCCGTGACGGCCGACAGGAAGCCGAAGCGCGACGGCGGGAACCACGTCGCCCCGATCTTCAGCGCCCCGATGAACGTCACGGTCGCGCCGAGCCCGACCGCGAACCGCCCGGCGAAGAGCAGCCGCGGCGCCGTCGCGAGCCCCATGACCACCGTCCCGAGCCCCATGACGATCCCGCCGGCCGCGACGACGCGGCGGACGCCGAACGCGTCGATGCAGAGGCCCGCGGGGATCATGAAGCCCGCGTAGGCGTAGAAGTACGTCGCCGAGAGCAGGCCGACGATCGCGCCCGTGACGCCGAACTCCTGCATGAGGTCCTTCGCGATGATCCCGGGCGCGGCGCGATGGAAGAAGGCGACGAGGAACAAGAGCGCGGGGAGCGACCACATCGCCCACGCGCGGGCTTCGGAGCGGCTCACCGGGCCGCGGCGACGGACTGGGCGCGGTCACACCAGACGGCGAGGATCGAGGCGCCGAGGTTCATCGTGAGCAGCAGCGTGCGGCAACCCATGCCGACGACGATCACGTCGAAGAAATGCATACCGCTTAGTGATACCATAGGCGCCGTCCCGTTCGAGACGTGCCCTTTTTTCGGAGGTCGATCGTGGAGTTCGGCTTCGCACTTCCCGGCCGCGGGCCGCTCGCCAAGCCCGACGTGGCGCTCCGGCTGGCGACGCGCGCGGACGCGCTCCGCTACGACTCCGTGTTCGTCACCGACCACGTCGTGCTCCCCGCGTCGATGGCGCGCTCGGTCTATCCTTACTCCACGACGGGCCAGCTCGCCGGCGGTCCGGCGCAGGATTACCTCGAGCCGCTCGCGATGCTCGGCTGGCTCGCCCACGCGACGAAGCGGATCCGCATCGGCACCAGCGTGCTCATCCTCCCGTACCGCAACCCGCTCGTGACGGCCAAGACGCTCGCGACGATCGACCAGCTCTCGCGGGGGCGTGTCGTCCTCGGCGCCGGCGTCGGCTGGCTGCGCGAGGAGTTCGAGGCGCTGGCGGCGCCGCCCTTCGCCGAGCGCGGCCCCGTGACGGACGAGTACCTGGCGCTGATGCGCCGCGCGTGGACGACCGACCCCGTCAGCTTCCAGGGCCGCTACTACGCGATCCGCGACATCCACGTCCTGCCCAAGCCCGCACAGCGGAGCGGCATCCCGGTCTGGATCGGCGGCCACACCGACGCCGCGCTCAAGCGGGCCGGCACGCTCGGCGACGGATGGCATCCGATCGGGCTCCGGCCGCCGGCGCTCCTCCTGCCCGACGAGTACGCGGCGAAGGCCAAGCAGGTCCACGCGTGGGCTCAGCGCGCGGGCCGCGACCCGAAGACGATCACGCTCACCTTCCGCTGTCCGATGGACGTGCGCTCGAAGCGCGCGAAGGCGGCGGCGGGCGACCGGCCGCTGTTTCAGGGCACCGCGGACGAGGTCCTCGGCGACCTCCGCGCGTACCAGGCGATCGGGGTCTCCCATTTCGTCTTCGACCCTGTCGTGCCGGAGCTCGGCCGGGTCCTGGCGAACATGGAGCGCTTCGCCGACGAGGTCCGCCCGGAGATCAAGAGGAAGCGCGCGTGATCTCCCACGCCGAGGCGTGCGAGCTGATCGAAACGCCGGCCCCAGCGCTCGACGAGCTGCTCCGGCGCGCGGGCGAGCTGCGCGACCGCGGCCGCGGCCGCACCGTGACCTTCTCCGCCAAGGTCTTCGTGCCGCTCACCACCCTCTGCCGCGACTACTGCGGCTACTGCACGTTCCGCCGCGATCCGGGCGAGCCGGGCGCCCGCACGATGGAGCCGGAGGAGGTCGTCGCGCTGGCCCAGGCCGGTGGGCGGCTCGGCGCCAAGGAAGCGCTCTTCTCGCTCGGTGACAAGCCGGAGGCGGTGTTCCCCGAGCACCGCGAGTTCCTCCGCCGCCGCGGCCACCGCACGACGCTCGGGTACCTCCGGGAGGTCTGCACGCTCACGCTCGCCGACTCGCCGCTCCTGCCCCACGCGAACCCCGGTCTCATGGGCGAGCGCGACCTCGTGGCACTCCGCGAGGTCACCGTGAGCATGGGCCTCATGCTCGAAACCGTCTCGGAGCGCCTCCTGGCCCGCGGCCAGGCGCACGCCGCTGCGCCCGACAAGGTCCCCGCCCGACGCCTCAGGACCGTCGAGCTCGCGGGCAAGCTCTCGATCCCCTTCACCACCGGTATCCTCATCGGCATCGGCGAAACGGCGCGCGAGCGCTGCGATGCGCTCGCCGCGATCCGCGACCTGCACGAGAAGTACGGCCACATCCAGGAAGTCATCATCCAGAACTTCCGCGCCAAGCCCTCCATCCCGATGCGCGAGGCGCCCGAGCCGTCGCTCGACGACCTCCTCCGCGCAATCGCCGTGGCCCGGCTCCTGCTCGGGTCCGACGTCAACATCCAGGCGCCGCCGAACCTCTCGCCGCGCACGTACCCGCGGCTCCTGGCGGCGGGCCTCAACGACTGGGGCGGCATCTCGCCCCTCACGCTCGACCACATCAACCCCGAGAAGCCGTGGCCGCTGATCCCGGAACTCCGGCGGGCGACCGAAGGCATGGGCTTCGTCCTCCGCGAGCGGCTCGCGATCTATCCCGAGTACGCGACGCGCGCGGAGTTCCTCGACGAAGCGCTCCGCCCCCGCGTCGCCGCGCTCGTCGGCGCCGACGGCCTCGTCAAGGACTCCTATGAGCACTGGCGACGCTGGTAGCCTCCGGGCCGCTCTCGACCGGGTCTCGCGCGACGTCCGCCGCGTCCTGGCCCATGCCCTCGACGGCCGCGAAGTCTCCGTGGACGATGGCCTGGTCCTCGCGCGCGCGACCGGACGGGATCTGCAGGCGGTCGCGCTGGCGGCGGACGAGATGCGGCGCCTCCAGGCCGGCGACGTCGTCACGTTCGTCGTCAACCGCAACATCAACTTCACGAACGTCTGCATCAAGCACTGCACCTTCTGCGCGTTCAGCCGCGACCACCGCGAGGAGGAGGGCTACTTCCTGCCCGTCGAGGAGGTCGTGCGCCGCGCCGCGGAGGCGTGGGACCTCGGCGCGACCGAGGTGTGCATCCAGGCGGGGCTCCCGCCGAAGCTCGACGGCCGCTGGTACATCGACCTCACGCGCGCGATCAAGGCGGCGCTCCCCGGGATGCACCTCCACGCGTTCTCGCCGGAGGAGGTGCTGTACGGCTCGGTGCGATCGGGACTGCCGATCAAAGACTACCTCGTGGAACTGAAGGAAGCGGGGCTCGGCACGCTCCCGGGGACGTCGGCCGAGATCCTGGATCAGGAGATTCGCGATACCATCGCGCGCGGCCGCATCACGGTGGACCAGTGGGTCGAGGTCATCACGACGGCGCACGCGCTCGGCATCCGGACGACGGCGACCATCATGTACGGCCACGTGGAGACGCCGGCGCACTGGGTCCGCCACATGGCCCTCCTGCGCGGGATCCAGAAGGACACCGGCGGCTTCACCGAGTTCGTGCCGCTCTCGCTGATCCACTCGGAGGCGCCGATGTACGCCAAGGGGCTCGTCCCGGGCGTCCGGCCCGGGGCCACCGGCGTCGAGGTCGTCAGGATGCACGCGCTCGCACGGCTCATGCTCGGCCCCACCTTCCGCAACATCCAGGCCTCCTGGGTGAAGGAAGGCCCGAAGCTCGCCCAGGCTCTGCTCGACGCCGGCGCCAACGATCTCGGCGGCACGCTGATCAACGAGTCCATCTCGACCTCCGCCGGCGCGCAGTACGGCCAGCTGGTGGGCCCCGCGGAGCTCCGCCGCCTCATTCGCGACGCCGGGCGCGTGCCGGCCCGGCGCGACACGCTCTACGCCATCGTCCAAACCTATAGCGACGGCGAAGACCCGGACTCGCCACTCGACAAGATCGACGACGCGGAGGCGCGCTTCGGCTCGTACCGCCGGCTGATCGCGTCGGGGGAGTTTCGCTTCCGGCACCGGTAGCCGTGCGCGGCGGCCTGTGATATTAATGCACTTCGCGTTCACTCATACCCGCTTCAGAGGAGGCTGCCCGTGGCGAAGATGATGACGAAGTCCGCGACCCTGGGACACCTTGCACAGAAAACCGGTCTGCCGAAGAAGCAGGTCGCCGAGCTCCTCGACGAGCTGCTGACGCTCGCGTGCAAGGAAGCGAAGAACGGATTCGTGGTGCCCGGATTCGGCAAGCTCGTCCTCGCCAACCGCAAGGCGCGGATCGGGCGGAACCCGCAGACGGGCGAGCCCCTCAAGATCCCCGCGAAGCGTGTCTGCAAGTTCCGTCTCGCCAAGAGCCTGAAGGACACGGTGCTTGGGAAGAAGTAGAGAGCGGGCGACGCCGCAGCACCCGAAATCCTCCCGCTCGGGGGCCGGGTTGGCGCCCGCCCCCACGCTTTCCTCGGCGACCGTCCCGCGGGTCTGGCAGGGGATCGGCTACCGCCCCCTGCCGGATGCCGCGCAGGCGCGCTCCCTCTTCGAGTTCGCCGCCCTCCCCTGGCCCGCGGGCCGTGACATCGCGTTCGCCTGGGGCGCCGCCGCCGCCGCGGACGCCGAGCGGCTCGTCGGCGCCGTCGTCGCCGAGCGGAGCGGCAGCGCGGTGATGCTCCACGGCCCCGTGGTGACGGCCGGTGCCGCACCGCTCGAGATCGCCGCTCAGCTCGTGGCCGTCGCGCTCGAGCATGCGACGGCCGCCGGCGTCGCCACGGTCTTCGTCCGGCCGCAGGGGCTCGACCGCGTCTGGGTCCGCTTCGGCTTCATCCCCGTGCCCGAGAGCACGCTGCCGGCCGGGCTGGCCGGCCAGGCCAGCGTCGGGCTCTACGCGTGGCGCGGCGGAAGCGCCTTGTGGACGCTCCGCGAGAACGCGACGGCGTGAGATGCGCGTAGCCGCGATCGCCGGCGGCACCGGCGCCGCGAAGCTCCTGCGCGGTCTCGCGGCGACCGTCCCCCAGCGCGCGCTCACCGTCATCGGCAACACCGGCGACGACGCCGAGGTCTGGGGGCTCCACGTCTCGCCCGACCTCGACACGGTCGCCTACGCGCTCGCCGGCCGGCTCGACACGGCGCGCGGCTGGGGCCTCGCCGGCGAGACGTTCCGCTGCCTCGAGGCGATGGCGGGCCTCGGGGCCGAGACGTGGTTCAACCTCGGCGACCGCGACCTCGCCACCCACATCTGGCGCACGCACGCGCTCCGGGAGGGCGTGCCGCTCTCGGTCGTGACCGCCGAGCTCGCGCGGCGGCAGGGCGTCGCCGCGCGCATCCTGCCCATGAGCGATGAGCCGGTGCGCACGCGCCTGCGGACCCCGAACGGCTGGCTCTCGTTCCAGGAGTACTTCGTGCGCGAGAAGGCGCTGGTCGAAGTGTTCGAGGTGGAGTACGCGGGCGCCGGGGCGGCGCGCCCGGCGCCAGGCGTCGTGGAGGCGATCGGCGACGCGGACCTCGTCGTGGTGTGCCCGTCGAACCCCGTGACCTCGGTCGGTCCGGTGCTGGCCGTGCCGGGGGTCGTCGAAGCGCTCGCGACGACGCGCGCCCACGTCGTCGCGGTGAGCCCGATCGTCGGCGGCGCGGCAGTGAGCGGCCCCGCCGGCGCGCTCATGCGGGCGCGCGGCCTGCCCGTCTCCCCCGCCGGCGTCGCCACCGCGTACGCGCCGTGGCTCAGGACGCTCGTCATCGACCGGCAGGACGACGGCTGCAGGCCCGAGCTCGGACGGCTCGGCGTCACGGCCGTCATCGCCGACATCCTCATGACCGACCGCGAGCGCGAGCTCGCGCTGGCGCGCGTGGTGCTCAGGTGCACGGAGTGAGGCCGGCCTACGCCGCGCCGGTCGTGGCCCCCCCTCGAACCCACGCGGCCCCGGCGTCCCCCTCGCTGAAAAGTGCGTGGGAGCGACGGAGCCACGCCGCACCTGGCTCGGCCCCCCCTCGGACCCACGCGGCCCCGGCGTCCCCGCTACAATGATCGTCTGCGCGGTGCCGGTGAAGGATCTGGTTAGCGCCAAACAGCGGCTCACCGCCGCGCTCGGCCCGGCCGAACGCGCCGAGCTCGCGCGCGCGATGCTGCGCGACGTCCTCGGCGCCCTCAGCGCCGCGCGGCTGGACACCGTCTGGGTCGTCACGCGTGATGCCGAGGTCGCGGCGCTCGCGCGCCGGTTCGGCGCCGAGCCGCTCGCCGAGGCGGAGAACCGCGGCCACACGGCGGCGGTCGCGTTCGCCCAGGCCGAGGCCGTGCGCCGCAACGCCCGCGTGTTCCTCACCGTGCCGGGCGACGTGCCGTGCGTCGTCCCGGCCGAGATCGACGCGCTCACCGTCGCCGCGCGGGAGGGCGAGCCCGCGTTCGCCCCGTCGCGCTCGGGGCTCGGCACCAACGGCGCCGCTCTCACGCCCCCTGACGCGATGGAGCTCACGTTCGGCGAGCCGTCCTTCCAGAATCACCTCGACGCCGCGCGGGCGCGCGGGCTCGCGCCTCGCGTGCTGGTCTTCCGCGGCCTCGGACTCGACATCGATGCGCCCGAGGACCTCGGCGCGCTCATCGCCGAGGGCGCCGCGACGGAAAGCGGCCGCCTCCTCGCGGGCTGGCGCGTGGGCGTCGCGCGCTGATGTCGCGTCTACGAAATCACGTTCACGATCGCGCGGCGGGTTCTTGACATGATGTCGGCGACAGGACATTAGCCATGCCGCCGCGCTACGAGGTGATCGGCGTCGAGGGCATCCCCGAAGTGCGGCCCGGGGACGACGTCGCGCGCTTCATCGTGGATGCGGCCGCCCGCCAGTCCACGCCGCTCCGGGCCGCCGACCTCGTCGTCGTCGGGCAGAAGATCGTCTCCAAGGCGGAGGGGCGCCTCGTGCGCCTCGCGGACGTCACGCCCTCGCCCGTCGCCCTGTCCATGGCCGCCGGGCTCGGCCGCGACCCGCGGCTCGTCGAGGTGATCCTGCGCGAGTCACGCCGTGTCGTCCGCATGGACCAGGGCGTCCTCATCACGGAGACGCATCACGGCTGGGTGTGCGCGAACGCGGGCGTGGACCAGTCCAACGTCGAGCTCGACTGCGTCGCGCTCCTGCCCGAGGACCCCGACCGCTCGGCGCGGCTCCTGCGCGACCGGATCCGCGACCTCGCGGGCGCGGACGTCTTCGTCATCGTCGCCGACACGTTCGGGCGCCCGTGGCGCGAGGGACTCACGAACGTCGCGATCGGCCTCGCGGGCTTCGCCCCGCTCCGGAGCTACCTCGGCGAGCGCGATCCGGCGGGGCGGCCGCTCCAGGCGACCATCCTGGCGCTCGCCGACGAGCTCGCCGCCGCCGCGGAGCCCGTGATGGGCAAGCTCGACCGCATCCCCGCGGCGATCGTCCGCGGCATCGCGCTGACACCGGGCGAGGAGGGGTCGAAGCCGCTGCTCCGTGACCCGGTGCGCGACCTCTTCAGGTGACCGCGCATGAACATCGCGATCCTCGGCGGCACGGGCAAGGAGGGGGCCGGGCTCGGCGCGCGCTGGGCGCTGGTCGGTCATTCGATCATCATCGGCTCGCGCGACCCGGAGCGCGCCAAGACGAAGGCCGCCGAGCTGCGCGAGCGGACGAGCAAGATGGCGATCATGGGTGAGTCGAACGCCGAAGCGGCGAAGCTCGGCGAGGTGATCGTCATCGCGCTCCCGGCTTCGGGCCTCGCGACGACGCTCCCCGAGGTCCGCGAGGGCTGCCGGGGCAAGGTCGTCATCAGCACGGTGGTGCCGCTCACCTTCGGCGGCCCGCGCCTCTACACCCCGCCCGCGGCGGGCTCGGCGGCGGAGGAGGCGCAGGCGCTGCTGCCGGACGCGAACGTGGTCGCCGCCTTCCACCACATCGCGGCCGACGAGCTCTCGGAGACGGACCACGCGATCGAGTGCGATCTGCTCCTCTGCGGGGCGGACGCCGCGGCCAAGGAGACCGCGAGCCAGCTCGGGCGCTCGATGGGGCTCCGGCCGATCGATGTCGGCCCGCTCTCGAACGCCGGGCCGCTCGAAGGCATCACCGCGGTCCTCACGACCGTCAACCGCCGCTACAAGCTCAAGAACTCCGGCTTCAAGATCACGGGCCTCTGAGGAGGCGGACCCCGGTGGACCGGCTGGCGGCGCTCCCGAGCCGTGACGCCATCCTCGGTTGCCTGCTCGGCTCCGCCGTCGGCGACAGCGTGGGGCTCGCCTGCGAGGGCCTGTCGAAGCGCCGGCAGCGCCGCCTGTTTCCCGAGACCACACTGCTCGTGCTCGGACACGGGTTGCGGCGCCTGCTGCCACCCTACTGAGGCCGCACGGCCGTCAGGCGCGGGAGATCGCCAGCCCGAGGTAGACCAGCGCGAGGGCGAGCAGCAGCGTGAGCCGGTCGAGCCACGCGATCGCCCCGAGCGCCGGCCCCGCGTCCCCGCCCGCCGCCAGTGCCCGGCGCAGGCGCGGGACCTGGGAGAAGTCGCGCTGGGCGGCGAGCGCGACCGCCACGATCACCAGGACGAACTTCCCCGCCAGGACGAGCCCGGCCCCGCTCTCCATGACGCGCTCGAACGGCCCGAGCCGCGTGACGTTGTAGAAGCCCGTCAGGATGACCAGCGAGACCGCCGCCCACGCGACCGGCCGCGCCCGCTGGGCCGCCTCCGCGAACAGGGCCGCGGCACCGCGCCGCGCGGCGGGGCCGAGGACGTGGGCCTGGTAGGCGACGCCGCCGACCCAGACGATGACGCCGAGCACGTGGAGCCAGAGGGCGAGGAGCCGGAGCGAGATCACGCGCCGTTCGTGAGGGCGACCAGCGCCCGGTCCACGTCGGAGAAGTCGCCGAAGAGGAGGTCGGGCGCGCACGCCGCGAGCGCCTTCATCGCGTACTGGCCCGTCGCCACCGCGACCGCGGCCGCGCCGCAGGCGCGGGCGCAATCGACGTCGTGCGGCGTGTCGCCGATGATCGTCCCGCGGTCAAAACTGAAGTCGTGGCCGACGAGCTCGCGGGCCCATGCGCGGGCGATCAGCGGCAGCCGCCGGCGATCCATGAACGGGACACTAGCGGGGGGCGAGGTTGCGGAGGCGGGCCACGACGCCGGGCAGCGTCTCGATGACGAGGTCGATCTCGCTGGCCGTGGTCCAGCGGCCGAGCGTGAAACAGAGCGAGCCCTCGAGCGACTCCCGGTCGCAGCCGATCGCGCGCAGGACGTGCGACGGCTCGCCCGTCTTTGCGTTGCACGCCGACCCCGAGGAGGCGGCGATGCCGCGCAGGTCCAGCTCCAGGAGCACGGCGTCCGCCTTCACCCCCGGCACGACGATCGACGCATGGTGCGGGAGCCGCATGGCGCCGCGCGGGCCGGTGAGCCGCGCCTCTGGCAGCCGCTCGAGCACGCCCGCGAGCAGGCGGTCGCGCAGCTCGCGCAAGCGCGCAACCTCCGCCGCGCCCTCGATCCGCGCGAGCTCGGCGGCCACCCCCATCCCGACGATGGCGGGCAGGTTCTCGGTGCCGGAGCGGTAGCCGCCCTCCTGCCCGCCGCCGAGGATCACCGGCGCCAGCTTGATGTCCCGCCGCGCCCAGAGGGCGCTGGCGCCGGGCGGGCCGTAGAGGTCGTTGGACGAGAGCGTGAGGAGATCCACGTGGGCCTCGTCCACGGCGAGCGCGACGCGCCCCGCCGCGCCGACGGCGTCCACGTGGAAGGGCACGCCGCGCTCGCGCGTGAGCCGCCCGATCTCGCGCAGCGGCTCGACCGTGCCGATCTCGCCGTTGGCGGCCATGACGGACACGAGCGCGGTGTCCGCGCGCATCGCGCGCGCGACCGCCTGCGGGTCCACGACGCCGTCGGCGTCCACGCCGACGTAGGTCACGCCGAACCCGCGCTTCTCGAGGTCGCGGCACGAGTTGAGCACGGAGACGTGCTCGATCGCCGTGGTGACGACGTGGCGCCCGGCGGCGCGCTGCGCCACGCCCTTGATCGCCAGGTTGTTCGCCTCGGTCGCGCTCGCCGTGAAGATCACGCCCGTCGGCGCGGCGCCGACGAGGCGCGCCACCTTCGCGCGGGCGCCGTCGAGCGAGGCGCGGGCCTCGAGCCCGAGGGAGTGGGGCGCGCCGGGGTTGCCGATACCACCCTCGAGAAAGGGCCGCATGACGGCCACGACGCGCGGATCCACCGGAGAAAACCCGGCGTAGTCCAGGTAGGCACGGGGGACGGCGGC
Organism: Candidatus Rokuibacteriota bacterium; assembly: GCA_016179925.1. Lineage (GTDB taxonomy): Bacteria > Methylomirabilota > Methylomirabilia > Rokubacteriales > CSP1-6 > JACPCG01. The sequence goes on from JACPCG010000084.1 coordinate 16,792, forward strand.
CCCGAGGCCGCCGCTACCCGGTCTTGCGGACGATGAAGCGGAAGACCGCGCCATGCTTGTCGATCTCCAGGAGCTCGTGACCGGTGCGCGCCGACCAACTCGTCATGTCCGCGAGCGAGGCCGGGTCGTCGCAGGTCATTTCCAGAATCTGTCCGGGGCTCAGCGCGCCGAGGGCCTCGACGGTTTTGATGATGGGTACGGGACAGAAGAGACCCACACAGTCGATTTTCCTGTCCGCCAGAAGAGGCATAATCGCGTATTCTCTCTTATAATGCGCGCGATGCCAAGCAAGGCGTCCCCAGACGTCGGGTTGGCGGGGAAGCGGCTGAAGCAACGGGTGTTCCTGGCGCTTTCCGTTTCCTCCGTCCTCCCCCTGCTCGTCCTCGCCTACGTGGTGCACCGCTTCGTCCTCTCAGAGATCGACTCGCCGAGCGACGTGAACCTCTTCGGCCTCCACGGCCTCATCTTCTTCACGCTGCTCGCGATGGTCGCGGGCGCCTGGCTCATCTGGGACCTGGGCCGGACGATCGGCCGCGCCGCGGAGCTGCTGTCCGAGCAGGCCAACGCCGGCGAGCTCGGCGACCGGAGCGACGAGGTCGGCACGCTGATGAAGTCCTTCACCGGCATGCTGAGCACGATCGAGCAGCAGGCGATCGAGATCAACACGCTTGCGACCCGGCTCGACGCGGCGTACAAGGAGCTCGAGGTCACCAACACCAAGCTCAAGGAGACCTCGTTCCGCGACGAGGTCACCGGCCTCTACAACCGGCGCTTCTTTTCCCTCCGCCTCGAGGAGGAGCTGTCGCGGTTCAAACGCTTCAACCACCCCGTGTCCGTCGTGATCCTCGACATCGACGGCTTCAAGAACGTCAACGACGAGTTCGGCCACGCGGTCGGCGACGAGACACTGCGCGAGCTCGCGCAGATCCTCATGAAGCACTCGCGCGGCATCAACGTCGTCTCCCGCTTCGGCGGGGACGAGTTCGCGATCCTGCTCGTCGAGACCTCGAAGGCCGGCGCCCGGCTCTACGCGGACCGGATCCGGCAGGTCGTCGCCACGTTCCCCTTCTCTCACGGCAAGCCGGTGACCGCCTCGTTCGGCGTCGCGAGCCTCCCCGACGACGAGGTGGCCACCGCCGAGGACCTCTTCCGCGCCGCCGACGAGGCGCTCTACGCCGCCAAGCGCGCGGGCAAGAACCAGGTCGTCGCGGCCGGGCCCGCGGCGAAGGTCTCCTGACATGGCGCAGCGGGACATCCTGATCGTCGACGACGACCGGCAGGTCCGGGAGGTCCTCCACCAGATCTTCATGTCCGCCGGCTACAACTGCCTGCTCGCGAACGACGGCCGCGAGGCCGTCGAGGTGTTCAGGGCCGGGCGGCCGCCGCTTATCGTCACCGATCTCAAGATGCCAGTCATGACGGGCATCGAGCTCCTGCAGCAGGTGCGCGCCCTCGACGGCGACGTGGCCGTGATCGTGCTCACGGGCGCCACCGACGTGAAGACCGCGATCGAGAGCCTCAAGCTCGGCGCGTACGACTTCATCATGAAGCCGGTGAACGTGGACGAGCTGCTCATCGCCGCCGACCGCGCGTTCGAGCGGCGCCAGCTCCTGATCGAGCGCCGCGAGTACCACGAGCTGCTCGAGCGCCGCGTCGTCGAGGCGACGCGCGACCTCGCCTCGGCCTACCGCCAGCTCCAGGAGACCTACCACGCGACCCTCGAGGCTCTCGGCTCCGCGCTCGACACGCGCGACGTCGGCACCGAGGCGCACTCGCGGCGCGTGCACGGCTACGCGCTCGCCACGGCGCGCGAGCACCGGGTGCCCGAGGCGGACCTCATCGACCTCGCCCACGGCGTGCTGCTCCACGACATCGGCAAGATCGGAATTCCCGACGCCATCCTCCTCAAGCGCGGCCCCCTCACGCCCGAGGAGTGGCAGATCATGCGGCGCCATCCGGAGATCGGCAAGGCGCTCATCGAGAAGATCCCCTTCCTGCGCGGCGCGGTGCCGATCGTCTTTTCGCACCACGAGAAGTGGGACGGCACCGGGTACCCGCGCGGCCTCAGGGGCGAGGACATCCCGCTCGGTGCCCGGATCTTCATGATCGTGGACGCCTTCGACGCGATGACGTTCGACCGGCCGTACTCCACCGCGAAACCCTTCGACGTCGCCAAGGCCGAGATCAAGCGCTGCGCCGGGACCCACTTCGATCCCGCCGTCGTCGAGTCGTTCTTCCGGGTCCCGGAGCCGCTGCTCGCGGAGATCAGGCGCCGCAGCCTCGAGCCCTGAATCCATGGGGGGCTCCGGGCGCCCCCCAAGCCCCCCCGGCGCTCCGGGCGCCCCGGCTCAGCCGGCTCAGCCGTGGCGCCCTTCGACAACGCGCCTCGTCGACGGCCCCGAGCGCGTGAGGTTCACCGGGCTCGCGGTAGGTCAGGCGCGGTCCTCCATGCCGAGCTCCTCGACGAGCCGCCGGGTGCGCGCGAACGGCACCGACAGGTCCTCCCACGAGACACCCAGGTCCAGGCAGCGCCGCAGGAGCTCCCGAAGCGCTTCCGTTCTCAAGACCGCCTCGTCCCGGTTCCCTTCGTCGGCGAGCTGACGGATGGCCAGCGTCCGCACGTCGGCGACGCCCTCGAGCGCCCGCACGAGCGCCGCGCGCGTCTCCGCCTGGCGGTCGGGGTTGATAGCGACGAAGCGGAGCGCGCGGACGAGCGGCTCGATCGCCGCTTCGTACTCGCCGGACTCCACCCGGCGGATGCCGAGTCGCGTGTAGCCCCACCAGAGACGCTGGTCCACCTCCTCGCGGCGCTTGGGCGGCAGCGCCTCGTCGGGGATCGCGGCCAGCAGCTCTTCGGCGCGCTGGAGCGAGGTGAGCGCCTCGGACTCGCGCTCCTCCTGCATGCTGCGGATCGCGTGCGCGGTGAGCTGGCCGATCTCGCCGCCGAAGGTTCCCGAGAGGAGGGCCTGGAACTCGCCGGCGCGGGAGGCCGGGAGCTCCGGATCGGCGAGCGCCTCGCGCAGGAGGCGGCGCGCCTCCTCGAACTCCTGGCGCTGCAGGAGCGTGTGCGCCGCCTGCTCGTACGCGGGCCAGAGCGCCTGGCGCGCGTCCACTCCGGCGTGGTGGAGCCGGGCGTCGGCGGGCACGACCTCGAGTCCCCACGCGACCCAGGCGAGCGCGGCGCGAAGCGCGGTGACGCGGTCGTCGGTCTCGTGACTGAGGGCGCGCGCCAGCCACGCCTGCGCCGTGCTGAGCGCGAGCGCCGCGAGATGCTGCCGGTAGGTGGGCCGCTCGGCGGTGGGGCAGATCGCGAGCGCGGCCTCGAGCGCGTGGCGCGCGCCGTCATCGTCGCCGAGCGCCTGCTTCGCGAGCGCCACCATCGCCCGGAGCGCCGCGGTGTCGTGCCGCCCGTCCTCGGTGAGCACTTCCGCACGCACCTTCGCGAGCGCTTCGCCGCCGAGCGCGATGACCTCCGCGTAGCACCGCTCCTGGTAGAGCGAGAAGCACGTCTCGACGAGCAACGGGTCGAGCTCGGGCTCCGGCGCCGGCGGCGCCGCGGGGCCGGTGGGCGCCGCAGATGCGTCGACCCGAACCGGCTCGAGTGGCGCGGCCTCGGGGGGTGGAGGCGCGGCGACCTCGGACAGCTCCGGCGCGGGCGGCGCCGGCGCCGGACGATGCGTGGCCCACGCCGCTCTCGCGGTTGTCGCCGCAGCCGGCTTCGCGGCAACCGCCGTCCCGGCGTGAGGCCGCGCGTGGGGCGAGACCTTGCTCCGCCGGCGCCGCGGGCCCGGCTCTGCCGCCGGCGCAGCAACCGGTCTCGACCGGAGGGCGGGCGGCGCCTTGGTCGCCGCCGGCGCCGCCAGCACCGGCCTCGCCGGCAGCGCCGGGGAACGGCGCACGGGATGGCGAGGCTTCGACGGCCAGATGAGCTCGAGGATGCCCAGGATCAGGAGCGCGCACGCGCCCACCACCGCGATGAGGACGAGCGCTTCTTCGCTCAGCACTCGACGTCGACCGGCCGGCGCTCCGCGACCGAGCGATAGGCGGCGAGGACGAGCGCGAGGTCGCGCCGGCCGGACGCGCCGTCGCTCTCCGGCGTCTTCCCCGTCGCGATCGCCTCGTCGAACGCCCTCAGCATCGCCTCATGCCCCCGCGTGTCGCGGACGAACAGGCGCAGCCGCGTCCGGGCGACGCCCCGCGTCAGCACCCAGCGCCCCCGGTTATCGGCGAAGCACGTCCCGTCCGTTCCGGTCACTGTAGACCATTGAAACCGCGAAATGCCGCGGGCACCAAGCGAATTGGCGAGGAAGCCCACGACCCCATCCGGCAGCTCCGCGAGGAGGTCGATCGCGTCCTCGCCGCTGAGCCGGACGGTCTGCGGCGGGCTCAGCGCGAAGACGCGCCGCGGCTCCCCGCCCCACCGGCGGAGATTGTGGACGTAATGGATGCCGCCGTCGATGAGCGCCCCGCCTCCCACCGTCTCCGTCTCGAGCCGCCAGCCCGCGTGCTCGCGCCAGCCGCGCGCGACCAGGTGGAGCTCGCGGAGCCGCCCGAGCGTCCCCGAGGCGACGAGGGCGTGGACGTGGCGGAAGGCGGGCATGAAGTGGAAGTTCTCGGCGACCATCAGGATCCGTCCCGCGGCCGCCGCGGCGCCGAGCATCCGGTCGGCCTCGGCGAGCGTCGGCGCGATCGGCTTCTCGACGAGGACGTGGAGCCCGGCCCCGAGCGCGAGCGCGGCATCGGCCAGGTGGCGGTCGTGGGGCGTGCACACGATCGCTCCCGCCACCCGCGGGTCGCGCACGGCCGCCTCGTAGGACCCGAAGGCATCCACGGCGCCGAACTCGCGCGCGAAGGCGCGGGCGCGCGCGACGTCGCGGCTCGCCGCGAGCAGCGGCACGCCGAGCCGGCGCGCGGCGACCGCGTGGCGGCGCGCGATCCAGCCGCAGCCCAGGAGGACGAGCGCTCGCCGCGCCATGAAGTTTGATGCTAGCATGTGCGCCAGGGAGGGCCCTATGCGCCGAGTCGCCGTCATCGGGGTCGGAGTGACGAAGTTCGGCAAGCACGACCGCACGTCGTCCGAGCTCTTCGCCGAGGCCGCCGCGGACGCTCTCGCGGATGCCGGCCTGCCGGCCAGCGCCGTGCAGGCGCTCTACTACGGCAACGTCGTCGGGGGCGAGACCGAGCACCAGCTCCACACGGGCCCGCAGGCCGCGTCCATCCTCGGCATCCCCGGCATCCCGACGACGCGCTTCGAGACCGCGTGCGCCTCCTCGCACGCCGCGTTCCGCCACGCCGTCATGGAGATCGCCGCCGGCGTCTCGGACGTCGTGCTCGCCGGCGGCGCCGAGCGCGTGCTCAACGTGCCGACCGCCGAGTCCACCGAGTACTTCGCCTACGCCTCCGACGCCGTCTGGGAGCAGACGCTCGGCCTCACCTTCCCCGGCGTCTTCGCGCTCATCGCGCGCGCCCACATGGACAAGTACGGCACGACCGAGGAGCAGATGGCCGCCGTCGCCGTGAAGAACCACAAGCACGGCACGAAGAACCCGAAGGCGCAGTTCCAGAAGGAGATCACGGTCGAGCAAGTGCTGAAGTCCGCCTACGTCGCGGACCCGCTCAAGCTCTACGACTGCTGCCCCTTCACGGACGGCGGCGCCGCCGTCGTGCTCGCCTCTGAGGAGGTCGCGCGCAAGCACCGCAAGCCCGTCTGGGTCCTCGCCTCCGCGGCCGCCTCCGACTGGATGCTGATGGGCGACAAGCGCGACCTCTCGCGCGTGCCCGCGACCGAGCGCGCCGCCGCGGCCGCGTACCGGCAGGCGGGGCTCTCGCCGCAGGACGTGGACGTCGTCGAGCTGCACGACTGCTTCACGATCGCCGAGATCATCGCGACCGAGGGGCTCGGCCTCTTCGAGCCCGGCGCGGGCGGCCTCGCCGCGGCGAAAGGCTGGACGAGCCTCGGCGGCAAGATCCCGGTGAACCCGTCGGGCGGCCTCAAGGCGAAGGGCCATCCGATCGGCGCGACGGGCGCCGCCCAGGTCGCCGAGATCGTCACCCAGCTCCGCGGCGAAGCCGGCCCGCGCCAGGTCGAGGGCGCCAGGACCGGCCTCGCCCACACCCTCGGCGGCAATACCGCCACCGTGCTCGTGAGTCTCTTCGGCCGTGGTTGAACCCGTGGTCACGCTGCGCCACTTCTTCGCGCGCGCGCGCGAGGGGCAGTTGACCGGCGTGCGCTGCGAGAAGTGCGGCGAGCTCGCCATCCCGCCGAAGGCGCTGTGCCCAGCGTGCGGCGAGCGGGCCTGGCAACCGGTGCCGCTCGCGGGCGAGGGCACGATCGCGAGCTTCACGGTGATCCGCGTCGCGCCGCGGGCCTGGGCGGCGGAGGCGCCTTACGCGGTCGCGGTCGTGAAGCTGAAGGAAGGCGTCTCGCTCCTCGGCCGCGTCGTGGACATCCCGCTCGAGAAGCTCGCCATCGGGCTGCCCGTCCGCTTCCGCCCGCTCATCCGCGACGAGCAGACCTCGGTCGGCTTCGGCCCCGCCTGACGCCCGGCTCGGCGCGTCAGCCGAGCAGCTCGTCCACCACGAGCGCGAGGTCTGGAAACGCCTGCGGAACGATCTGCTCGCCGCGCCGGAGCACGCGCGCGTCCGCGTAGCCGGACGCTGCCGAGAGCGCGTGGCTGGAGAGGCGGCGAGTCGAGCTGGGGCGATGTCACGTGCATCCTTCCAACTCGTTGCCAGAAAAGGTCATCGACTGGATCGATCGTGCCCGCAACTTCGTTACCCACCCGGCCGGCGGCGTTTGCGTCAGGCGCGGGGCTTCTTCGGGAGCCGCGTGGTGAAGTCGGGCCAGAAACGCTCGACGAACTTCACGGCCGTGCCGCCGACGAGCCGCTCGCGCAGCGTCTCGGAGAGCCCCGCGCGGTCGAGCGCCTGATAGACCTCCTCGAGCGTGCCCGAGCCCGTCGGATGATCGGTACCGAACATGATCCGCTCGCTGTGCGGGCCGAGCCCTTCCAGCAGCAGCTCCTTGGCGCCCTCGTATTCCTTCAGGACGTAGCGCGAGTCGAAGAAGCTGCCGAAGACCTGGGTCATCTCGAGCCAGACGTTGTCGTAGCGCGCGACCATCCGGAAGGCGTCGTCGAAGCGCGGGAAGAGCGAGTGGGCGAAGACCACCGGCAGCTTCGGGAAGCGCCGGGCAAGCTCCTCCATCGTCTCGGGCGGGAGGTTCCCGCCGTAGAAGTCCTCGAACCCGGTATGGAAGAAGACGGGCCGGCGCCAGTGCTCCAGCCGCGCGTAGGCGTCCATCATGCGCGGGTCGAGCGGGTCGAAGCGCTGAACGAACGGGTGGAACTTGAAGCCGAGGAAGCCCCACTCGCCGAGGCAGCGGTCCACGATCGCCGCCTTGGCCTCGTCCTCGACGTGGAGGCCGCCGAACGGGATGATCCACGGGTGCCGGCGGTGCAGCTCGAAGTTGAAGCGGTTCACCTCCTCGGTCTCGCCGAGGCGCAGCGGGTAGACGAGGTTGAAGAGGTAGTCCACGCCCAGCGCGTGGTAGTGGCCGAGACACTGCTCGAGCGTCACATCACGCGGCACCGGGTGCTGCGGGTAGAAGCTGTGCATCCACTTCATGAGCCCGGCGAGCCGCCGCGGCGGCAGGAGGTGGACGTGGCAGTCGACGAGCACGGCTCAGGCGAGCCCGAGCAGGCGCGCGGCGTTGCCGCCGAGGATGCGCTCCTGGGCCTCGGTGGAGAGCGGCAGCGTGCGGAGTGCCTCGACGTTGCCCTTCATGGTCGACACGCTGGGCCAGTCGGAGCCGAAGAGCACCTTGTCGCTGATGCGCTCCAAATCGGGGAAGTACTCGAGGAGCTTCTTCGGCGGCAGGCCGGCGATCTCCATGTAGACGTTCTTCCGCATCCGCGCGAGCGTGTAGGCCGTGTCGTACCAGAGCGGCCGCCCGCTGTGCGTGATGATCGCGACGAGGTCGGGGAAGTCCACGGCGACGTCGTCAATATGTATCGGGTCGCCGTACTTGAGCCGCGAGGCCGGAAAGGCGGACGTCCCCGTGTGCCACTTCACGGGGACGCGGAGCTCCTGCGCCTTGGCGTACACGGGGTAGAGCATCGGGTCGTTCGGGTAGAAGTAGCTGTAGGTCGGGTAGAGCTTGAGGCCGCGGAAGCCGCGCTCCTGCACGAGCCGCTCGAGCTCCCGGGCCGGGTTCCCGACGAGGTACGGGTTGATCGAGGCGAACGGGATCAGGCGCGGGTGGCCCTTGCAGAGGCGCTCGACGGTCTCGTTGCTCGCGATCGCGGAGGTGATCGGCGCCAGCTCCGCCAGGATCACGCCGTAGTCCACGCCGGCCTCGTCGAGCACGCGCTCGTAGGCCGCGCCGGTCGTGTGGCGCTCGGCGAATCCGGCGAACGAGCCGTAGGCGCGCGCCAGCTCGCGGTCCATGAACTCGACGAACGACGGGGGCGCCTCGATCGGGAAGTCGTAGCAGTGGAGGTGGAAGTCGACGACGGGCATCAGGGTCTCCTCAGAGCCTGTGAACGAATCGCGTTGTCGAGGGGCGCCACGGCTGCGCCGGGGCGCCCTGAGCGCCGGGGGGCATGGGGGGCGCCCGGAGCCCCCCATGTCCTCAGACGACCGGCCACTTCGGGGCCACCAGCTCCCCGAGCTTCGTCCTGGCGAGAATGCCGGGCGCCCGGTGCCGCGCCTC
>JACPCG010000123.1 GCA_016179925.1 Candidatus Rokuibacteriota bacterium
CGAGGCCGTCGAACGGCTGGGTTTTCTAGTGCGTGTGGCGGATTGATGACGGAAACCACGCGGCGGGCACGCCCCACGCTGGAGACCCGGCGCCCCAGCCTCAGCGCCCGGCCCCACCCTGCACCACCTCGGCGACCAGGGCCGCGAACTCGGAAGCGGCGAATGGCTTGGCGAGAAACCCGGAAGCGCCGGCGGCGAGCGCGGAGGCGCGGGCGACCTCGGAGGCGAAGCCGGTCACGACGAGGGCCGGGATGGGCACCGGCAGGCGGCGCGCTGCCCGCACGATGTCGAGCCCGTCGCCGTCGGGCAGCCGGAGGTCGGCGATGACGAGCACCAGCGGCTCGCGGCCGATGACTGCGAGCCCCTCCCCGCGCGAGCGCGTGGCGATCACCCGGAGCCCCTGGCGGCGGAGCAGGCGCTCGTAGCTCGCCAGGAGATCCTGCTCGTCGTCCACCACGAGCACGCGCGAGGACACGGGCCCGGCCCTCAGCCCGACTTCACGAAGGCGCGCAGCAGGTCGGTCTCCGTGATGATCCCGACCAGGTGGCCGCGGTCCACGACCGGGAGCGCCCCGATCTTGTGGTCGAGCATGAGCTGCGCGGCCTCGGTCGCCTCGCGGGCGGACTCGACCGTGACGACGCTCTTCGTCATCACGGCGGAGAGCGTCATCCGCGCGAGCAGGTAATTGATCTCCCAGACCGACAGGCTCGTCGCAGGCGACGGCAGGTTCAGACGGATGTCGCGGTCCGTCACGATGCCGAGGAGCTTGGGCCCGTCGGTCACCAGGAGGTGGCGGATGCGCTCCTCGAGCATGAGCTGCCGCGCCTCGAGCACCGGCGTCGTCGCCGGCGCGGTGATGCAGCTGATGGTCATGATGTCGCGGACTCTCATCACGGGGCCTCCCTGTGGCGCAGCCGGTTCACGAGCCGCACGACGTCCTCGACGGCGCGCCAGAGATCCTGGACGTCGGTATGGAGGATCAGCTCCGGGCGGAGCGAGTGTTCGTAGTCGAGGGCGAGGTCGGGCGGAGCCGCGGCGCGCGCCGGCGCCTGGACGGGCGCGCGCCCGCCGAGCTGCCAGCGCGCCGCGCGCTCCCGCTCGATGCAGAGCTCGCGCGGGCAGACGAGCTGGACCTCGGCGAAGCGAACGACCAGGCCGCGCGCCATCTCGCGCCACGCTCGGCGAGGCGCGGTGGCGGCCACGATCGCGGAGACGCCGGCCTCGGTGAGGAGCTTGGCCGTATACCCCACGGCCCGGTGGATGATCTCTCGCGCCAGCTCCGATTCCGGCCGGCCGGCACAGAGGAACCCTCGCACGGCCTCGAGCTCGAGGACCCTGACCGTGATCCCCCGCGCCGCGAGCACGTCGGCCACCCTCCAGGCGAGCGTGCTCTTGCCGCTCCCGGGCAGGCCGGTGATCCAGATCGCCCAGCTCACCGCCGGCGCCGCCTCGGGCCTTCCGCCACTCTCGGCGAACGAGCGCGCCAGCTCCACGATCCGGGCGGCGGCGGCGCCGGGCTCGCCGGCCGCGGTGTCGAGCGTGAGCTCGGGAGCGAACGCGGGCTCGTACGGCACGTCCACGCCCGGAACGGCGGCGCCGGGCGCGCCGGCGCGCGCGTAGATGCCACGCGGGGCGTGGCCCCCGGTGCGGCGGCGCTCGCGCTCCCTGCAGACCTCCAGCGGACAGTCGAGCTGGACCTCGGCGAAGCGCCTGATGGAGGCGCGCGCGAGGTCCCGCCAGGCGCGCCGATGCCCGGTCGCATCGATGATCACCGGCACGCCGGCCTCCGTCAGCTCGACGGCCATGTAGACGAGGGCCCGATAGACGAGGTCGCGCTCGGCGTCCGAGTAGGTCGGCGCGGGCGTCAGCGTCTTCCGGATCTCGTCGAGCTCGAGGACGACGACGCGCTCGTTGAGCTCGGCGAGGGCCTGTGCCGCGCGGCGCGCGAGCAGCGATTTGCCGCTGCCGGGCAGGCCGGTGATCCAGATCGCCCAGCTCATGGCAGGGGCCAGAACATCGCGGGCAGCGTCTCGGGGTCGAACGGCGCCGCCTCGAGCATCCGCCGCGCAAACCTGATCAGGGCCGCCCGCGTGTCGTCCGCCAGCGCCGGATACCAGCGCGGGTGCGCGATGACGAGCGCGCGGAACGCGAAGAAGGGTGGCAGGACCTCGAGGATCTCGTGATCGCCCGACGCCCGCAAGTAGACGTTCAGGAACGTCAGGAAGAGCGAGAGGAAGGGCTCGGCGACGGCCGCCGGGTCCCGCGGCGCGCTCTTTCGGAGTCCGAAGAAGAGGTAGTTCACCGAGAGCGCGGCGACGTCGTCGGCCGGCTCCCCCCATTCCCCGCGGCTCCGGTCGAGCAGCGAGAACTCCGTGCCCTCGCGAAAGAGGATGTTCCATGGATGGAAGTCGCCGTGCGCGCGCGCCAGGCGGTGGCTCCGGTCGCGCAGCCGCCAGCGCCAGCCGACCGCGGCCCGCTCGATGGCCTCGCACGCGGCGGGCGGCAGCAGCGGGTACGGGTGAGGGTAGCTGTCCAGGATCCCCATGAGGCACTCGCCGTGCGCCACCAGCTCGCGGATGCGCCGCTGGTAGAGCGTGGGCTCCTCCCGCCGCACGGCATGGGCCTCGGCGAGAAAGCGGGCCAGCGTCTCGGCGCGCGCCGTGTCGAGCGCGCCCGCGAACCCCTCCAGCATCCGGTCGAGGTCGAGCCAGTAGAGCCGGCCGCCCGCCTTCTCGACGAGCTGAAAGAACTCCTGGGCGTCGGCGGCCGAGACGAGCTCGCCGGACTGGCGGACGAAGCCGACGTCGAGGCTCCGCGCGTGCCGGGGGAAGCTGTTATAGGCGGCGTGGCCGTAGAGCGCCTGCCAGGCGCGGTCTGCCGGGTAGTCGTGCCCGAAACCCTGCGCCGGCCGCGTGCGCGACACCACGAGGGCACGCCGTGCGCCGTCGATCAGGCACTCGACCTCGAAGGGGACGCCGTAGCCGAACCCTTTCGGATCGACGCCGGCGTCGGGGACGGCTTTGAGCGGCCGGAGCGCCAGGATCTCGACGCGCTCGCGGAAGAGGCCGACGAGGTACCGCTCGAGCGCCGCGCGTCCGATGACCGCTGTCGGCTCGGCCACGGTACGCGCTGCCTCTCCTATTTCCCGCGAACGGTCAGCACCGGACACGGCGCCGCGGCGACGACCCGCCCCGCGACACTGCCGATGAAGAGCTTCGCGAGCCCGGAGCGTCCGTGGGTGCCGAGCACCAGGAGGTCGGCCCGCCTGGACTTGGCCACCCGCACGATCTGCTCGTGCGGGATGCCGTCCATGAGGAGGCCCTTCGCGCGGACCCCCGCGGCTTTGGCCTTCCTGAGACGGCGGTCGAGCTCCTTCTGCGCCCACGCGCGGGTGGAGGCGGCGATCTCGTCGTACACCTTCGGCGAGATGTAGCCGTCGCCCGGCACCGGCATCACCGGACTCAGCACGTGGACGATCGTGAGCTCGGCACGGTTCGCCTTCGCCATCTCGACCGCCTTCGTGAAGGCCGCCCCCGACGCGGCGGAGAAGTCCGTCGGGTGCATGATCCGGCGCGTCATCGCACGGCCTCCCACGCCGCGCGTGCGGAGACCTGCGCTTCGGTCTGGCGCATCAGGAACACCGGGATCTCCGAGTGCCGCAGGACGGCCTCGGCGACGGAGCCGAAGAGGAGCCGCCCGAGCCCGCTGCGCCCGTGCGTGGTCATCGCGATGAGATCCGCGCCCGCCTCCTTGGCGCCCGCGAGGATCTCGGCGGTGGGCTCGCCGCGGCGCACCTGGGTCGCCGCGCGCACGCCCTTGGCGCGAAGCTCCGCGACGATCGGCGCGAGGTAGGCCTCGGCCTCGATCCGGCGCTTCTCCGGATCCTCGACCTCCACGTGCCGCGAGCCCTCGATGACCGACGGCGGGATCGGCACCACGACGCGCAGGAGCACGACTTCCATGTCGAGCGGCCCGGCGATTTCGAGGATGAACGGGATGATGCCCTCGGCCACGACCGAGCCGTCGAGCGGGACGATCGCCTTCTTATACACGGGCCGCCTCCTTGGCCGGCCTGGCGCCCTGCTGGGGCTCCACCGGCGCGCTGTCGGCGCGGACGACGAGGATGGGCGCCCGCGTGCCGCGCAGGACCGACTCGGCCACGCTGCCGAGGACGAGACGCCCGAGCCCGCTCCGCCCGTGGGTGGACATCACGATGAGATCCGCTTTCTGCGCCTGCGCGGCCTCGACGATGGCTGCGGCCGCGGGACCGTACCAGACGTGGGTCTCGACGTTCTTGACCCCTCTGGCCTGGAGCCGCTTGGCTGCCGAGGCCAGATACTCCTCGGCCTCTCTGACCGCGGTGACCTGAGCGTCGACCGGGTCGGCGCCGGGCAGCGTGTGTGCCTCGGCCGCGCGCAGCAGGCTGACCGTCCCTCCGTTCGCCATCTCCACGGCCTTCCACATCGCCGTCTCGGCCAGCGTGGATCCGTCGAGTGGCACGAGAACCTTGTCGAACTTCATGACCGGCCTCCTCCCCGCACGTTCGCTGCTGCTCTCCGAGACTACGGAGCACAGCAACGGAAATGCCAGCCCGAGGAAGTATAGGAAAACAGCCTGTTAGGTCGCACCCCGGGGGCGTCGCCGTGTGGCCGGATGGCCTCGGTGGGACATCGCCGCCCCGAGCCCGGAGGCTATTAGCTGGATAGCAAACCCTCGGAGACTGTGAATTTATCGGGGCGGGTGGCGGGCGGGGTCTCGGGCGACCCGTTCCTGCCGCGCGTCGTTGCGTCGCTGCGGCCGTAAGTGGGAACGGCGCTGCGGGGAATCACGCTCCGCGCGCCGTGGTCGGAGAGACCGCGCCCGCCAGCCGCCCCGATAAATTCACGAGCCCTCAGCGTAACGCGCGCCGGACGACCCGCAGGACATCCTCCAGATCGAACGGCTTGGTGACGCTTGGAAGTCCCGAGTCCGCGAGGATCTGCGCCGAGTCCTTCGACGGCGTCGCTGAAGATCCCGAACGTCATCCCCGCCGCCTCCACGATCACCGCGCGGCTGGCCTTCGACGGCTCGTGAACCGCCAGATCGAAGAGCCTGCGGAGGTCCAGGACCGCCAGGACCCGGCCCCGGTGATTCACCACCCCCAGGACGACGGGGGGCGTGCACGGGACCGGCACCAGCTCCGGGAGCTGAATCACCTCGAGGACGTGAGCCGCGTCCACGCCATAGCGTTCCCCCGCGAGCCCGAGGACCAGGAGATCCAGAGTCTCGGCCGGGGCCGACGGCTCCTCGAGGGGCTTCGCCAGCGCCCGCGCGCGGGCCCGCAGGATCCGTTCGGTCTCGTCCGCGGAGAGATCCTGGCTCATCCAGCTCGAGGTTGCGCGCCGCTGAGGTAGCTCGCGACGACACCGGCAAGGTACGCGTATCGATCGGCTTGGGAACACAGCCGCTCCGGTGTGGTACATTGAAGCCGAACGTGGGAGAGTTTCCTGTCAGCGCGCGCATCTGGCCTGCTCACACCCCCGAAAAGAGTCAGGAACTTAGCTTCCTGGTGGATACCGGGGCCGCGTATACAGTGGTCCCGCGTACGATTCTCGACGCGATTGGATGCCTCCCCTCGACCAAGCGCACGGTTGTCCTGCCGGACGGCCGAGAGGAGATCTGGGACCTCACTTACATCATCATGGCCCTCGGAGGAGAAGAAGCGCCGACACCTTGCCTCATGGGACCTTCTAACGGCCTCACCCTCCTTGGAGCCGTGACCCTGGAGCAATTCGGGCTCGGGGTGGACCCACTTCACCGCAGACTCATCCCCGTCCACGCTCCGATCGCGTAGCATCTGCTCCGATCGCGTAGCATCTTCACGCCCCGGTCCCACCGAGCGCCTCGCTCAGCCGGCGCTCCTCGTCGGGGGAGAGGAAGGCGTCCAGGTCGTGGATGAACAGCAGGCCGTCGGGGAGCGCCACCACGCCGGCCACGTGCCCGATGCCCTCGAGCATGGCGTTCGAGGGAACGACGCTCTCCGACGCCACCTCGACGACGCCGAGGACCTCGTCGGCAGGGACCGCGAGCGTTCGCCGGCCCGCCCGCGCGATCAGCAGTCGCGTGGTCAGGCCGAAGTCCCGCGCCGGAAGCCCGAAGCGTCGCCTCACGTCCACGACGGGAACGATGGTCCCGTGGACGTTGATCACGCCCAGCGCGATGGCCGGCGCCTGCGGCAGGGGCGACAGCG
>JACPCG010000085.1 GCA_016179925.1 Candidatus Rokuibacteriota bacterium
CGCATCCGTCGCCGACCGTCGCTGGCCCTCGCGTTCCTGCGGCACGCGGGCTTGGCCTTCTAACATGATCGTCACCCTATTTCACGAGACTCATTAGATGGCCTCAGCGGGTTCTTTCCCGGCGATCTGCTTGAGACCTTTGGTGAACCGACCGGCGTGCGACTTCTCGGCCTTCGCGAGCGTCTCGAACCACTCCGCGAGCTCGGCGAACCCTTCGTCGCGTGCGGTCTTCGCCATGCCGGGATACATCTGCGTGTACTCGTACGTCTCGCCGGCGACGGCCGCTTTCAGATTCTTCTCGGTCTTGCCGATCGGCTCGCCGGTGGCGGGATCGCCGACTTCCTTCAGGAAGTCCAGGTGGCCGAACGCGTGGCCCGTCTCCGCGTCCGCCGTGTCCTTGAAGAGGCCGGCGATGTCGGGGAAGCCCTCGATGTCCGCGACGCGCGCGAAGTAGAGGTAGCGCCGGTTCGCCTGCGACTCGCCCGCGAACGCCTCCTTGAGGTTCTCGACGCTCTTGGTGCCCTTGAGGCTCTTGCCTGCCATGTCTCAGCTCCTCCTTTGTCCCTTGACGGGGGATCGACCGGTCTGCCGGCGGCACGCGCCGCAGCGGCCGTAGAACTCGGCCCGGTGGTTGAGGATCTCGAAGCCGGTGCGTGTTGCCACGCGGGCCCGCACGGCCCGGTCGGCGCGCGCCGGCACGTCGTAGAGGCGGCCGCACGCGAGGCACGTGAAGTGGTCGTGCGGCAGCGTGTTGCCGTCGAAGCGCATGCCCGCGGCGTCGGCGCGCTCCGCGAGGAATCCCTCGGCGGCGAGCATGCGGAGGTTGCGGTAGACGGTCGCGAGGCTCACGCGCGGGAGCTTCTTCCGCACGCGCCGGTAGACGAAGGCCGCCGTGGGATGGACGTCGGTCGCGCGCACGACGTCGAGGATGAGCCGCCGCGGCTCCGTGAGCCTGAACCCGCGGGCCCGCAGCGTCTCGTGGCCGTGGGGGTGGCCATCCTTTTTAGGAATCATTCTCAACAAGGCCCACGCAGTGTACCCGGCCCCCGCGCGGGTGTCAACACCGTGCGCCGCGTCTAGCGCGCCGCGCGCGGTTCCAGTAGACTATCCACCTCAGGAGGATGGTTCGAATGGCGCAGCCCCTCGGGCTCCGGATTCACGGAGCCCGCCAGAACAACCTCAAGAACGTCTCGCTCGAGATCCCCCACGACCGCCTCACCGGTCTCCGGCTCGGGCAAGTCGTCGCTGGCCTTCGACACGCTCTTCGCCGAGGGCCAGTGGCGGTACATCGAGTCGCTCTCCACCTACGCGCGCATGTTCCTCGACCGCATCGACCGACCCGACGTGGACCGGATCGAGCAGATCCGGCCCTCGGTCGCGCTCGAGCAGAAGAACCCGGTCCGGACCGCGCGCTCCACCGTCGGCACCGCCACCGAGGTCTACGACTACCTGCGCCTGCTCTACGCCAAGATCGGGCGCGTCCACTGCCCCGGGTGCGGCGCGCCGGCCGCCTCGCACTCGCCCGACTCGATCGTCGGCGCGCTCCTGAGCGAGCACCCGGGAGCGCGCGCGCTCATCGCGTTCCGGCTCTCCGTGCCCGCGGGGCTCCCGCCCGCCGAGCTCTGGGCGAACCTCACCCGCCGCGGCTTCGCCCGCGTCCGGGTGAACGGCTCGATCCTCGAGCTCGCCGCGCCGCCGCCCGCGGATCTCGGCGAGCCCAAGGCGCTCGCGGTCGTCCTCGACCGCGTCGTGCTCGAGTCGGCCCACCGCACGCGCATCGCCGAGTCGGTCGAGGCGGCGCTGCGCGAGGGCGGCGGCCAGGTCGAGGTCGAGGTCCTCGGCCACGGCAACCGGGTCTTCGCCGAGGACTGCCGCTGCAACGGGTGTGGGACGGTGCTCGAGCGGCCGCAGCCGCTCCTCTTCTCGTTCAACCACCCGCTCGGCGCCTGCCCCGAGTGCAAGGGGTTCGGCAACGTGCTGAAGTACGACGAGTCGCGCGTCGTCCCCGACCGCACGCGCACGCTCGCCGAGGGCGCGGTCGAGCCGTGGACGCACCCCTCGGGCAAGTGGTATCAGAAGGAGCTGCTGAAAGCCGCGAGGCGGCATCGGCTCGATGCCGACACGCCCTGGGAGAAGCTCTCCGACAAAGGTCGGGCCCTCGTCTACCAGGGCGATGGCGATTTCCCGGGCATCCAGGGCTTCTTCGAGGAGGTCGAGTCGTACCGCTACAAGCTCCACGTCCGCGTCTTCCTCTCGCGCTACCGCAGCCCGTCGCCCTGCCGGACGTGCCGTGGTACGCGCCTCAAGCCCGCGGCGCTCGCGGTGCGCGTGGCCGACCTCACGATCGCCGAGTTCACCGCGCTCACGATCGAGAGCGCCGCACGCCTGCTCGCCGACCTCAAGCTCACCGCGTGGGAGGCGGTCGTCGCGCGCGAGGTCCTGCGCCAGCTCAACGCGAAGCTCACCTTCCTCCTGCGCGTGGGCCTGGGCTATCTCACGCTCTCGCGCCAGACGCGCACCCTGTCGGGCGGTGAGGCCCAACGAATCAACTTAGCGAATCAGTTGGGATCACAACTGGTCGGAACGCTCTACGTGCTCGACGAACCATCGATTGGACTCCATGTGCGCGACACGGCGCGCCTCGTGGACCTCTGCCGCGAGCTCGCGCAGGCGGGCAACACCGTCGTGGTCGTCGAGCACGACCGCGAATTCATCGCCGCGGCCGACTACGTCGTCGAGCTCGGCCCGGGCTCGGGCGAGCGCGGCGGCGAGATCGTCTTCAACGGCTCGCAGGGCGAGTTCCAGAAGGCGACGCGCTCCCTCACCGCCCGCTACGTGACGGGACGCGAGACGATCCCGGTCCCGCCGTTCCGCCGGAGCGGGCGCCGGCACCTCGCCCTCCTCGGCGCGCGCGAACACAACCTCAAGTCCGTGGTGGTGCGCATCCCGCTCCACACCCTCACCGTCGTCACCGGCGTGTCGGGCTCGGGCAAGTCCACGCTCGTGCACGACACGCTCTACCGCGCCGTCGCGCGCGCGTTCAAGACCGAGTTCACGCCGCCGGGCGCCTACGATGCGCTCACGGGAATCGAGTACCTGAAGGGCGTCCGCCTCATCGACCAGGAGCCGATCGGCCGCACGCCGCGCTCCAATCCCATCACCTACGTGAAGGCCTTCGACGAGATCCGCAAGCTCTACGCGGCGCTCCCGCGCGCGAAGGCGCTCGGCCTCGACGCGGGCGCGTTCTCGTTCAACGTCCCGGGCGGGCGCTGCGAATCGTGTCAGGGCGACGGCTTCCAAAAGCTCGAGATGTACTTCTTCGAGGACGTGTACGTCTCCTGCCAGGAGTGCGAAGGGCGGCGCTATCGTCCCGACGTCCTCGGCGTGAAGCACCGCGGGCGCTCGATCAGCGACGTGCTCCAGATGACCGTGGACGACGCGGTCGAGTTCTTCGCGGGCCAGACGGCGCTCGCGCGGCGGCTCCGCGTGCTCCAGGACGTCGGGCTCGGCTACCTCCGGCTCGGCCAGCCGGCGACGACGCTGTCCGGCGGTGAGGCCCAGCGGCTCAAGATCGCCGCCGAGCTCGGCGCCCGCGCCTCGAGCGAGATGCTCTACATCCTCGACGAGCCCACGACCGGCCTCCACCTCGACGACGTCAAGAAGCTCCTGGGCGTGCTGAACCGCCTCGTGGACGCGGGGAACACGGTCCTCGTGGTCGAGCACCACCTCGACGTCATCAAGTCCGCCGACTACGTCGTGGACCTCGGCCCGGAGGGCGGGGAGGACGGCGGCGAGATCGTCGCGGAAGGCGCGCCCGAGGCCGTCGCGCAGACGCCCGGCTCCTACACGGGCAAGTTCCTCGCGGAGGTCCTCCCGAAGCTCAACGGCAAGAATCGTTGAACGTCTTCCGGGGGTGGATCGTCGTCGCGGGCGCGTTCCTCGTCCTCTTCGTCGCCTACGGCGCGCAGTACTCCTTCGGCGTCTTCTTCTCGGCGCTCCTCGAAGAGTTCCACTGGAGCCGCGCCAGCCTCTCCGGCGCCTTCACCCTCTACGCAATCCTCTACTGCGTCTTCGGGTTCCCCGCCGGACGGCTCACCGACCTCTGGGGGCCGCGCGTCGTCATCGCCGCGGGCGGCGCCTTCCTCGGCGTGGCGTTCGCGGGCATGGCGCTCGTCAGCGAGCTCTGGCAGCCGTATGTGCTGTACGGTCTGGTCGCGGCGCTCGGCATGGGGACGGCGTACGTGCCGTGTAACACGACGGTGGTGAAGTGGTTCGTCGCGCGGCGGGGCCTCGCCGTCGGCATCGCCTCGAGCGGCGGCAGCGTGGGGACGTTCGCCCTGCCGCCCCTCGCCCAAGCGCTCGTCAGCGCGCTCGGCTGGCGGACGGCCTACGTCGTCCTCGGGGTGGCCGCGTTCGTCGTCCTCGGCCTCGTGGCGCGCGTGATGCGCCGCGACCCCGAGAGCCTCGGGCTCCACCCCGACGGCGCCGACGCGCCGCCGGCCGTCACCGGGATCGAAGAGACGCCGTGGCCGCTCCGGCGCGCGATGCGTTCGCGCGCCTTCTGGATGGTCGGCGCGACCTTCACCGCGACGTGGATCCCGGTCTTCATCCCGCTCGTCCACATCGTGCCGTTCACGCGCGATCTCGGCTACCCGCCGCTCACCGGGGCGTGGGTCGTCTCGACGCTCGGCATCGGCGCGGTCGCCGGGCGCCTCGTCATGGGCGGCGTGTCGGACCGGATCGGCCGGAAGCCCGCCGTCGCGATCGCGATGGCGCTCCAGGCGGTCGCCTTCCTGGGCTTCCTCGCCGCCGGCCGCGGCCTGCCCGTGCTCTTCGCGACGGCGTTCGTCTTCGGCTACTCGTACGGCGCGATCTCGACGCTCTTCCCCGCCGTCGTCGGCGACCTCTTCGGCCGGGGCCAGGCGGGCGCGCTCGTCGGCTTTCTCTTCGCGGTGGCGGGTGCGATGGCGGGCTGGGGGCCGCTCATCGCCGGCGCGATCTACGACGCGACCGGCGGCTACGCCCTCACGTGGGGGTTCGCCGCCGCGATGAACCTGGTCGCCCTCGTCCTGCTCGCCCTGTCGCGCCCGCCACGAGTGGATTAGAATCACGGCCGTGTTGATGGAGATCGCCGGCCTCAAGGTGGAGCGGGCGACACCCCGGGTCCCCGCGCGCGAGCCCTCGATCCTCTTCATCCACGGGATGTGGGGCGGGAGCTGGATGTGGGACAACTACCTCGGCTTTTTCGCCGGGCGGGGCTATCCCTGCTACGCGCTGAACCTGCGCGGCCACCACGGCTCGAAGGCCGTCGCCGACATCGGCCGCGTCCCGTTCGCCGACTACGTCATGGACGTGCGCGGGGTCGTCGCCGCGCTCGGCGACCCGATCCTCGTCGGGCACAGCATGGGCGGCCTCCTCGTCCAGAAGCTCGCGGAGCTCGGCACGCCGCCCGCCGTCGTCGCGCTCACGCCCGCCGCGCCCCGCGGGATCTTTCCGCTCTGCACGCTCGAGCTCGCGCGCCTTTCGCTGAAGCACCTCCACGAGTTCCTGCTGAGCCGCCCGATCACGCCGACGGTCGGAGAGGCGGACGCGCTCCTCTTCGGCCGGATCCCGCCGGGCGACCGGCGGCAGGCGTTCGAGCGGCTCGTGCCCGAGTCCGGGCGCATGACGTTCGACATCGCGGTGAAGGGCGTGCCCGTGGACGCCCGGCGCGTGCGGAGCCCGATGCTCGTCGTCGCCGGCCACGAGGACCGCATCACGCCCGCGAAGATGGTGCGGAAGATCGCGCGCAAGTACGGCGCCGAATTCCGCGTCTACGACGCGCACGCCCACATGGTGCTGATGGAGCCGGGGTGGGAGACGATCGCCGCCGACATCGACGCGTGGCTTGCACGAGTGGAGAAACCGGTCACCAGGGAGGCCCGATGAAGAGTCTTCGGGACAAGTACTGCATCGTGGGCGTCGGCGAGACGGAATACTCGCGCGGCTCCGGCCGCACCACGCGCGCGATGGCCGTCGAGGCGGTCCGCAACGCGATCCTCGACGCGGGCCTCACGCCCCGCGACGTGGACGGGATGCTGGACTACCAGGGCGGCGACTCGACGCTCGCCAACTGGGTGGCGCCCGATCTCGGCGTCCGCCTCAACTTCTACATGGACGTGTTCGGCGGCGGCTCGTCCACCGAGGCCCTGGTCGGCCTCGCGACGGGCGCGATCGAGGCGGGGATGTGCCACACGGTCGCGATCTACCGCTCGATGAACGGCTACTCGGAGTTCAGGATCGGGGGCACCGGCGTACGCGCCGCGCAGCCCGTCCGGAGCCTCGACCTCGCGCAGGTGCCGTTCGGCATGCGCAGCGCCGGCCAGAACTTCGCGATGACCTTCATGCGGCACATGTACGAGTACGGCACGACCTCGGAGCAGGTCGCCCACGTCAAGGCGGCGCACAGCACGCACGCCTCCCAGAACCCGAAGGCGCTCCTGAAGGAGCGGGTGACGGTCGAGGACGTCGTCAGCTCGCGCTGGATCGTGAAGCCCCTCCACCTCCTCGACTGCTGCGTCGAGACCGACAACGCGACGTGCGTGATCGTGACATCATCCGAGCGCGCCCGCGACCTGCGCCGCCGGCCCGTCCACATCATGGGCGTCGCCGGGCGCGTGTCGAAGCCGCGCCTGGACTTCCACTGGGCGCACGGGCCGATCACGCGCGTCGCGGGCTACTACGCGAAGGACATCGTCTTCGGCCAGGCCGGCATCGGGCCCGAGGACGTGGACGTCACCGGCTCGTACGACGCGTTCACCTTCACGACGATGCTCCAGCTCGAGGAGTACGGCTTCTGCAAGAAGGGCGAGGGCGGCCAGTACGTCTCGAGCGGCATCATCGAGCTCGGCGGCAAGCGGCCGAACAACACCTCGGGCGGCCATCTCTGCGAGGGCTACACGCACGGAATGAACATGGTGATCGAGAACGTCCGCCAGCTCCGCGGGACCGTGGACGACTACTGCCCCCGCGCCGCGGAGGGCGTCCACACCTACGACTACGCGCCGGGCCGCTGCCGACAGGTCAAAGACGCCGAGATCACGATGAACCTCGGCTGGGCGATACCGCCCACCGGCAGCGCGCTGATTTTGCACCGGTGAGACGCCGCGTGGCGCCGCGGCTGGCACCGAGCGCGAGAGCGACCGCAACGCCGGATGGCGGCGGGGCACGGGCGCGGCGCACGCCCGAGTGCCCGTGCCCGGTCCAATAGGAGCCCTCCATGCCCCAGCCCGTTCAATATCGCGGCATGACGCTGATCGTTCCCGACAACGACAGCGAGTGGAAGGAGTTCTACGAGCACGCGCGTGCCCACCGGCTCGTCGTCCGCAGATGCACCGCGTGCGGCCTCCTGCGCTACCCGCCGACGCACGCCTGTCCCTGGTGCATGGAGCTCGGCTGGACGTGGCAGGAGGTGAGCGGCCGGGGGACCATCTACTCCTACGAGATCGTCGTCCACGCGATCCAGCCCGGCTTCAAGGAGCTGACGCCCTATCCGGTCGTGCTCGTCGAGCTCGACGAGCAGCGCGCCCGGCCGACGCCCGACGAGTCGCTCCGCATCATCGGCAACCTCGTGAGGCCCGACCTCACGCCGGAGGAGGACAAGAACGTCGCGATCGGCAAGCGCGTCCGGGTGATGTTCCAGGATCTGGCCGACCACATGGCGCTGCCGCAGTTCACGCTGACGGACGAGCCGCCGCAGGGACGCGTGTGGCGGCTGGCATAGGCGCCGCCGGCGCGATGAAGTTCGGTCTCGGGCTGTCGGTCCAGCACCTGCCCGACGAGCCGCAGGACGCCCGGTTCCAGGAGCACGTCGAGCAGGTGCGGCTCGCCCGCGCCGTCGGCTTCGGCTCGGTGTGGGCGAGCCAGCACTACCTCTCCGATCCCTTCACCTACTTCCAGCCCATCCCCACCCTGGCGCGGATCGCCGCAGACGCCGGCGGCATGACGCTCGGCACCGGGGTCCTCCTGCTCCCGCTCCACCATCCGGTCGAGGTCGCCGAGCAGATCGCGACGCTCGACGTGATCGCGGGCGGCCGCTTCGTGTTCGGGGTCGGCCTCGGCTACCGCGACGTGGAAAACGAGGCGATGGGGCAGAGCCCGAAGGAGCGCGTCGGACGCCTCGTCGAGGGTCTCGACATCCTCGAGCGGCTCTGGAACGGCGAGCCGGTCACCTACTCTGGCACACACTTCCGCCTGCGCGACGTGCGCATCTCGATGCGCCCGCTGCAGCGGCCGCGCCCGCCGATCTGGCTCGCCGCCAACGGCGACGCGGGCGTCAGGCGCGCCGCGCGCCTCGGAGACGCGTGGCTCATGAACCCTCACACGACCATCGAAACGCTCGCGCGTCAGCTCGCGCTCTTCCGAACGGCGCGGCAGACGCTGGGGCGCCCCCCGGCCGCCGACGTCCCGCTCATCAAGGAGTGCTACGTGGCGCCCGAGACCGCCACCGCCTTCGCCGAAGCCACCGCGTTCCTCGACGCGAAGTACCGCGCCTACCGGAGCTGGGAGCAGGACAAGGCGCTGCCCGCGGACGAGCGCTGGAGCCCGAGCTTCGAGGAGCTGGCCCGCGACCGGTTCGTCATCGGCGACCCGCCGCGCGTCACGGACGAGATCGCCCGTTATCGCGAGCGGCTCGGGGTGACCACGATGATCTTCCGCCTGCAGTGGCCGGGGATGGACCAGGCCAAGGTGCTCCGCTCGATCCGGCTCCTCGGCGAGAAGGTGCTCCCCCACTTCGCTTGATCAGCACTCCGTGGGCCGGGAGCTCAGAGTCTGTGAACGAATCGCGTTGTCGAAGGGCGCCACGGCTGTGCCGGGGCGCCCTGAGCGCCGGGGGGCTTGGGGGGCGCCCGGAGCCCCCCATGTACTTCAGAACAGCGCGACCGGGTTCACCGGCGACCCCGTCACGCCCTGCAGCCGCAGCGGCGCGATCGCGAGCATGAACTCCCAGCGCCGCCGCGCCGCACACGCCTTCGCCAGCTCTTCCAGGTTGCCGTTGTCGATGAGCCAGAGCCCCATGGCGACGAGCCCCACGATGTGGACGACGTTCCCGAGCCCCGGGTGCGTCGCGGGACTCACGTCGTTGTGGGTGTCGGTGCCGAGCATGGCGATGTCGCGCTCACGGAACCACGGCATCGAGGCCACGTGGGCCGCGGGCGAGCCGTCCTTGAGGGGATGCCGCGGCCCCTCGGCGAGCCGCCGCGCGTAGTAGCCGGTCCGGATCAGCAGGATGTCGCCCGCCTCGACGCGGACGCCCTGCGCCTTTTCAGCGGCCTCCAGATCCTCCGGCATGACCCCCTCGCCCGAGGCGAGCCAGCGGCCCTTGAGCGCGGCGATATCGAGCAGGACGCCGCGGCTCACGACGCCGGCGTGCAGCAGATCCACCGACTCGACCTGGGCGCCCTCGCGCGAGGTGATCAGGTTGGCCGAGCGCCCGTTGTAGATCTTGCCCTGCCAGAAGTAGTGGGCGGGGGTGTCCACGTGGGTGATCGTGTAGCCGTGGAAGACCATGCCGATGAACTCGGAGGCGCCGCGCCGCTGCAAGATGCGCTCGGGCGAGTCGTGCTCTCGCCCCTCGCCCGAGTCCACCATGAAGCGCAGCGGCTGGAACGTGGTGTCGGCGGTGATGCCGTTGGTCGCGATGGGGCGCGCGCAGCTCACCGGCACGCCGTCCTGCACGAGCGCCGCGGCGCGCTTCCGCTCCGCCGGCGTGATGAGGTTGACGGTCCCCAGCTCGTCGTCCTTGCCCCAGCGGCCCCAGTTGCTGAGGCTCGAGATCATCTTGATCACGTCGCTCTCGGTCAGGGTCGTCGCCACCGGCGTCCTCCTCGAGGGTTCGGGCTAGAAGTACTCGAACGTGACCGCCTCGCGCTCCATCCTGAGCCGCAGGTCCGCCATGAACACGAGGTAGGGATGCGCGCCCGGCCGACGAGCGCGTCACGGTCCGCGCGGAGGAGCGCGTCCGCGTCCTCCTCGGCGAGCCCCATCTCACGTATGGCGGCCCGCGCGTCCTTCACGAACCGCGCCCGAAACGCGTCCTCGGCCTTGATCGCGAAGAAGTTTTCACGCCGTAAGCCTCCTCACGATCTCGTCGTAGACCTTGTCCGCCAGCGCCCGCACCTCCTCACGCGTGAGCGGCTGAATGGGATGCTCCACCACGACCGTCTGGTAAGCCTTCGCGCCGAGCGCGTCGGCCTGGGCGCGCGCGGCACGCTGGAACTCGGACGAGATCACCGTCGCCGTCGGGATGCCGTGGTCCTCGAAGAACACGCCGTCGTGCACACTGCACGTCGTGCACGACCCTCAGTCGGCGAGCGCCTCGATCAGCACGTCCGTGGCGCCGACGATCTCCGTGCGGAGCCCGTCGGGCGCCGGGCGGGCGAAGGTCGGCTTCTTCTTCCTGACGATCGCCTTCGGCCGCGCGCGCTCGCGCAGCAGCTCCTCGATCCGGTCGAGGAGGTGGTCGCCTTTCGCCTTGGAGATGTCGAGCAGCGTGACGGTCTTGCCGTCGAGGCTCGCCGAGCGCGGCGCGGTCTTCCGCGGCACGGCGACGGAAGCTGTGGGGTCGAGGTACTCGGACATGGGTGCCCTCCCTTACGGCGTGTGGATCGGCCTGAAGACCAGCGCGGACGCTTTGGAAAACGTCCAGCCGGGCACGATCGCCGAGAAGCGTCCGGCGGTCCCACCGGCGACGACGAGCTTGAGATTTTCGGGCGCCCGGAACTTCGGGATGAGCGTCGTCTCGGTCGCCGGATCGTTGAACTTCCTGAGCACGTGCTCGGGGAGCCCCTCCCCGCCGTCCTTGCCGGGCACGAGCTCGCGCACGGGACGCTGGAGCCGCTCCCAGAGCCAGCGGCGCGCGTCGGCTTTCTTCCAGCCTGCGTCGCCGATGATCCTCGCGTGCTCGGGCGACAGGACCAGGAGCGTGTCCCCCCAGTGCGTCATCTTGTGGTGCGAGACGACGGCGAGGCTCGCGGCGATCGTCGCCAGGAGATCTTCGGGGGTGCGCGATTGATGATCGTAGACTCCGAGCGGCGCGTCGGCGGCGAGCACGGCGACGGTGTTCCGGCCGGGCGCAAAGCCGTGCTCGACGCAGAGCGACTCCCAGGGGCTCGCCTCCTCGTATTCCCCGATGCAGTAGGTGTAGCGCCCCGGGTGGGCGAGCGTGGACATGCTGACGACGCCGGGCGTGGCGCCGCCCACGTTGACGCAGACGAGCCGGAGCGCGCGCCCGATCGTCGCGTTGGCGCGCCAGCCGGGGCCGAAGACGCCGGCGCCGCAATTGATGTCGAGCGCGGCGCGGACCGGGCCGTTGACGACCACGAGCGGCGCCGGCGCGTTGGTCGTGGCGGAGACGCCGTGGAGGTCGAAGGCCTCGTCGCAGACGGCCTCGACCGCCGCGATCACGACCGGCAGGTACTCCGGGCGGCAGCCGGCCATCACCGCGTTGACCGCGATCTTCTCCACCGTCGCCGGGCCGTAGTTCGGCGGCACCAGCGCGATCACGGCGTCCCTCGCGCGCCCGCAGGCCGCCACGGCCCGCGCGACGCGCTCGCGCGTCGGCGGCACGACGGGCAGTCCGTCCGTCACCCCGCGGGCGTAGAGGGCCTCGATGGCGCCGCCCTCGACCTCGGGATCCAGGAGGGACATGCCCAGGAGGCTAGCACACGCCGGGTCGCTGCGCGGCACGTCGACGGCGGCGCTTCCGGCGACTTCGGCCTGCCGATCTTCCGAGGCACGGCGCGCTTGACAGCGCGAGTCGGCCCGGGGAAACGCCCCCGGCCCGCTCAGGCGAGCGTGTGGCGCACCATCCGGCCCGTCTCCCCGGCGCACTGTACGCTCTTTGCGAGGCGCGTGCACGCGGGCCGTGAGACGGGAGAGAGGCGAGGCCGAATTCTCGCGTTGACTCGCCCGCCTGCCCGCGCTATGCGTTCATGCGCGGGGATCGCGGGGCCCCGGACGCGGAGCTGACGGGCCGGAGGTGCCCGGGCGGAAACGACGGAGGAGGGGCGTTCGATGGCGGAGCGTGAGGAAGGCAAGGCCGGGATGCTGCCCAAGGAGCTCGTCGGGGTGGACTGCCCGCGCTGCGGGTTCACGATCTCCCAGGACACCGAGGTGACCTTCAATCGTGAGGACTCGTTCTTCGTGGGGTATTCCCTGATCTGCCCCGCGTGTGGCAACGCGTTCAGCTACACGCTCTACTTCAAGTAGGCCACTTCAAGCAGGAGGTGCCCCATGACGACGAGGGGATCCGCGCGAGCGACGGCGGGCGGGCGGAGGGTCGCCTACCGGGACCTCCGAGAGTGGATCGCCGCGCTGGAGGCCGCAGGCCAGCTCGCGCGCGTCCGGGCCGAGGTCGACTGGAACTGCGAGCTGGCGCACATCACGCGCCGCACGTGGGACACCTACGGGGACGCCGCGCCGGCGTTGCTCTTCGAGAACATCAAGGGCTACAAACCACCGGGGCCGAGCAAGATCTTCGTCGGGACCTTCCGCTCCTGGTACCGCACGGCGATGATGCTGGGGCTCGACCCGGAGACGACCACGCGCGCGGAGCTGATCCGGGTGCTCCGCGACCGCATCAACGACCGCGAGAGCTTCCTGCCGCCCCGGGTGGTCGCCTCGGGGCCCGTCAAGCAGAACGTCGTCACCGGGGACAAGGTGGACATGACGATGTTCCCGGTGCCGCTCTTCGGGGAGCGGGACGGCGGGCGCTTCATCGGCACCATGCACTCGGTCATCACGCGCGACCCCGACACGGGATGGGTCAACGTCGGGACCTATCGCATGATGCTCCACAACGGCCAGGAGACCGGGATGCAGATCGACCCGGCCAACCAGCACATCGGCCAGCATTACTGGAAGTACATCGAGCGCAACGAGCCGATGCCGGCGGCCGTCGTCATCGGCCAGGAGCCGGCGCTGACCTTCATGGCCGCCTCCCCGACGCTCGAGCCGGTCTCGGAGCTCGACATCGCCGGCGCGATCCGCGGCGCGCCGATCGACGTCGTGAAGTGCGAGACGAGCGACCTCTACGTCCCGGCCGACGCCGAGATCGTGCTGGAGGGCACCATCCACCCCAAGGAGCGGAAGCTCGAGGGCCCGGGCCCCGAGTACGCGGGCTACTACGCGAACCAGCCCGGCATGAAGCCGGTCTTCCGCTGCAAGGCCATCACCTTCCGCGACGGGCCGATCTTCCGCGCCACGCCCGAGGGGCACCCGGTCAACGAGGACCACATGATGCTGGCGATCAACACGTCCGTCTACGTGACGGACGCGCTGGCGAAGGCGGGCGTGCCCGGCGTCCGGGAGGTGGCGATGCCGCTGGACGCGTGCGGCTACGGGTTCTGCGTCGTGTCCATCAAGCCGGCCACCGAGGGGCACGCGGACTGGGTGGCGAGCGTGATCTGGGGCACCAAGATGAACATCTGGTGCTTCAAGTACGTGATCGTCGTCGACGAGGACATCGACCCCTGGAACATGGAGCAGGTGAACTGGTCGATCGCCTGGCGCGTCAAGCCGAGCGAGGACATCAAGATCTGGCCGCGCCACAAGGGCTCGCGGCTCGACCCGCGCGCCGCGCCCGAGGAGAAGGGCTTCCAGGACCGGGTGCTGATCGACGCGACGCGCCCGTACCACTGGATGCCGCGCGACATCTGGGGCGCCGACGGCGTCGGCAAGGGCATCCCGCTCAAGTTCCCGCCGACGAGCCGACCGCGGTCGAACACGGCGCTCGCGGTCAACCGGCGCTGGGAGGAGTACGGCATCCGGCCCACCCGCCGGTACGTCGGCAAGCCGGAGGGGATGTTCAAGCACTGGTGGACCGACGAGGAGATCGTCGCCGCGCGCGACCTCAAGGTGATGCCGTAGCCCGCATTATTCACGAACGGTCGTCGCGTGTGGCGGGCGGGGCCTGGCGCAGGGGCGCCGGTCAGCGACGGCAGGCGCGGAAGTTCGCGTAGTCCCCTTGCGCGCTCGACTTCGTGTCGTCGGAGTCGGTGAGGACGCCGATGCCGGCGGGCTTGGGCGGGTCGGACTCCCCGAAGTATTTCTTGTAGTCCTCGCGCACGTTCACCTTCTGCTCGCTCCACTCGTCCTGGCCCGCAAGGCCGCTGCGAAGGACGAGCACCTGCGTGAGGCCGTAGTTCGAGTTGAGGTGCGTGCCCACGGGCACCTTCTCGCTCCAGACGTACTTTATCGCCTTGGGGCCCGTGATGCGCGAGTACAGCACGAGCATGTAGACGGCGAGCACGCTGTCGTTCGTCCCGGGGGCACCGCCTCGGCTCGCACTACCGTCCTCGCCGCCACCAGTGGTGCACGAGGTTGTCCACGACCTCGCCGAGCTGGGCGATCGTCCGGCACTCGCGGACGAAGTCGCACGAGGGCGCGTAGAGCGGCATGACGCTGTCGCCGATGCCCCACCCCCACTGCCCCTCCGGGTTGAGCCAGATGATCCCCTTCACGCGCTCGCGGATGAGGCGGAGCGCCCACGCCTGTGGGTCGTTGTAGTTGTTGCGCGCGTCCCCGAGGACGAGGATCGTCGTCTTCTTGTCGAGCGACTCGAGCTCGGTCTTCGAGAACCGGCTGAAGGCGTAGCCGAAGTCGGAGCGGCAGTGGTAGTCCACCGGCGCGCCCTTGAGCGCCCACTCGATCGCGCGCTCGACCGGGTAGGTGTTGAACGCCTGCGTCACCTCCGCGATCTCCGACACGAACACGTACGAGCGCACCCGGCTGAAGCACTCCTGGAGGCTCCAGACGAGCTGGAGCATGAAGCGCGAGGCGTTGCGCACCGAATCCGAGACGTCGCAGACCGTGATGAGCTTCGGCTTCTCGCGGTGGCGCCGCTTGAGGAAGAGCTCCATGGGGATGCCGCCGTACTGGAGGCTCTTCCGCGTCGTCCGGCGCGTGTCGATCCGGCCCCGCTGCTCCTGCCGCTGGCGCAGCACGAGCGCGTCCTTGATCTTGCGCGCCAGGCGGGCCACCACGTTCTTCATCTGGGCGATCTCGTCGGGGGTCAGCGCGAAGAGGGGCTTGTCGGCCAGGACCTCGCGCGTGAGCTTCTCCCCCTGGCGGTAGGCGCGCCGCTCGAGCTCGCGCTCGACGTGCTGGCGGATCATCCGCTTGAACGCCTCGAGGCGCAGCTCGAGGTAGTTGCGGATGCGCGCGAGCTGGCCGGGGTCGAGGCCGCGCGCCTCCAGCAGCTTCATAATCTTTTCGAGATCAGCCTCGATCGCCGACCAGTCGAAGCGGTCCGAGATCCGGCGGGAAAAGAAACCCACCTGCAGGAAGTACATGAGCCGCTCGAGCCCGGCGTTCTGGCCGGAGGCGCGGATGGCCATCTCCATCTCGCTGCCGC
Organism: Candidatus Rokuibacteriota bacterium; assembly: GCA_016179925.1. Taxonomy (GTDB): domain Bacteria; phylum Methylomirabilota; class Methylomirabilia; order Rokubacteriales; family CSP1-6; genus JACPCG01. The sequence continues at coordinate 15,395 of JACPCG010000085.1, forward strand.
CGCCGCGCATGAGGAGCTCGGTGAGGTCGTCGAGCTCCATGCCCTCCTCGGCGAGCAGCCGGTCGAGCAGGTCCTGCACGCGCGGGTCGCCGGGGCCGAGCGCCTTCTGGAGCCCCCGGCCGAGCGCCTCGAGGTCGAGGAAGTAGAGGTTGAAGAGCCGGTCGAACGTTGCCTGGTCGCGGAACTCCTTGATCAGCGTCGCGGCGAGCGTGGACTTGAAGGTCTCGCGGTCGCCGAGCCCGACTTCCGCGCTCGCGGCGAGCGCGTCGAGCGCCTCCGACGGCGAGATGCGGATCTCGGCGCGGCGGAGGTCGCCGATGAACTCGAGGATCCGCTCGTCCATGGTTACTCGGCGAGGACCTTGTCCAGGGCGCCCTTCACGCGCTCGAGATCCTTCTCGTGCTTCACCAACATCGTCAGCGTTGACTCGACGACCACCGGGTCGAGCTCCTGCGCGTTCAGGATGACCAGCGAGCGCGCCCAGTCGAGCGACTCCGACACCGACGGGAGCTTCCGGAGGTCCATCGCCCGGATCTTCTGGACGGCGGCGACGACCGCGCGGGCGAGCCTCTCCGTGACCTCGGGCACCTTCAGGCGGATGATCGCCAGCTCGTCGGCCGGCGACGGGAAGTCGATGAAGAGGTGGAGGCATCGGCGCTTGAGCCCGTCGGAGATCTCGCGCGCGTTGTTCGACGTGAGCACGACCAGCGGGATGTGCTTCGCCCTCACCGTGCCGAGCTCGGGGACGGACACCTGGAAGTCCGAGAGGACCTCGAGCAGGAACGCCTCGAACTCGGGCTCGGCCTTGTCGATCTCGTCCACGAGGAGGACCACCGGCCTCTCCGAGAGGATCGCGGAGAGGAGCGGGCGCGGCGAGAGGAACCGGAAAGAGAAGAACGCGTCCTCCTGCCCGGCGATCTTCGCCACGGCGTCGGGCAGTGACGGCGCGTCCGCGATCAGTTCGCCGATCCGCTCGCGCAGGAGCTGCGTGTAGAGGAGCTGCTTCGCGTACTTCCACTCGTAGAGCGCCTTGCCCTCGTCGAGCCCCTCGTAGCACTGGAGGCGGATCAGCGGACGCTCCGTGACGTCCGACAGCGTCTTCGCGAGCTCCGTCTTCCCGACCCCCGCGGGCCCCTCGATGAGCACGGGACGGCCCATGCGCGCGGCCAGGAACACGACGGTGGCGATCCGGCGGCTCGCGATGTAGCGCGCGTGGCGGAAACGCTGCTGGACTTCCTCGACGGACTCGAACATGGCGGCTCCCTTTGAAGCTGAAGTAACGCTCTATTGTAGCGGATTTCGCGCCGGCGGCGAGCCGGTACGATCTTCCATGCTTGTCGGCTAACATTGACGCGGGCCACTTGAACCCTATGAAGTCTTGGCGGCTTCGTTGCTGTTCGCCGCTTTGTTCCGGGGGACCTTTGCTTCGGGTCATGACGCCGGACCGGACGCGACACCCATTGCGCAGCAGCGGTGCGTTGAACGACTCCCTCACTTCGAGCAAGCTCCACACGCAAATGTTGCGGTGAGTTGCTCGCCGTTAGAGGCCTCGGCGCATCAGTGCGTGCTCTACGAAAGTTGGGTTCGCGAATTAATCTCTGCCGAAGTAGAAGAAGTTGTTGCTTGCATCCACGGCGAACCGAATGTGTTGAAGCAGACCGCCGTAGCCGAGGAAGTTACCGCGCCAGTCAGGCGAGATGAGGACGGTTGCCTCCAAATCGAGGGAGTCGCCTTCGTCTGCATGCAGGCGAACGTTGATTCGTTCAAGCCGACCGCGAATCTCGCCCCGCCAAGTCCAAATCGTCTTCGGCTCGCCGTTGCCATTCAAGAGACTGAGACTCGCGGCTACCTCGGCGTCAAGGAGTGACCACGGTGCCCCGGTATCAACGAGTGCCAATAGAACAACGCCCAGGTCTTCGGGCGTGATCTTGACGTATATCTTTGGCGTCGGCTCTGCGGCCCAAGGAGCCGTGTCCGCAAACGTCGCACGGCCAATAGTGAAGTCGTCCCCGTCCAGCTTGAGCATCCAGGCAGGATATCAGGCAATACGATGGACGAGAGGCGGCCGCGTCACATTCAGAGCCTTCAATGTCTCTCGAAGCTCCTTCAGTGAGCCAGCCGACGCTAGCATGCTGTCGCCGTCGACGGCGACCCACTGCCCGCGATGTTCCTGCCAGTGATCCTGAAGCCATCGGTACTCACGCGTGCGGTCAACATCGCGGGCGCGGCTCACCGTAACACGTGGCGGCGCGAGGAGCCGCTTGAGCCGGCGCATCTCCGGTTGGTCCGATGCGTCAAGAGGGACTGCATCAAGTACGTTTCGCGCCGCCGCGATCTCGTCGCGCTCCAGCAGACTCCGAACGAGCGCAAGGTACGGAACGAGCTTCGATCTCGTTTCGTCGAAGAGCGTGCTCGAAGTGCCTGAAGCCTCAATTCGAGAAGCCCTGATTGCCATTGCGGTCGTGAATATGTTGAAGTTCGCTCGTGCGTATCGAACTAAGGGCGGCCTGCCAACAAGGGCGACGTTTGACGAGACAAGCCCTGGAACAAGCTCTGGAACCGCAGGGGGCGGCGCCTGTCTCATGGGCCCGACGTGCGGGAGCGCAACGGCGGTCGTGCCAGTCCAGTGTGCGAGGTATCCCGATCCTCTTCCGGCTACTTCGGTCGACCAAAGAGGTATCGGCGGACGCGGGTGTTCGGCCAGCGACTCATTCAGATTTCCGACGAGCCCAGGATTCCCTACAGTGGCGAGTTGCATCACGACGACCTCAGGGTCGGAACCTCGAGGCCGAACGCGTCGAGCGCTTGACGAACGAACGCCGTCGCCCTCGCAGGGAGCGCTGCAACCTCGATCTTGTTCGCGTCCCACACGACGTACGGCCTGAGGAAAAGGCCGTCGGGCACCAACGCCGACAGGTCCATGGTTATGGACGACAATATTCGGTCTTCTTGGGCACCGAAATAAATCACGGCACCATTGCCGGTATGTGGGCCGAGTCCGCTGGGGACGTTTTTGACGAAAGTCGCGAGGTAATCTCTGGCCGACTTATCCTGGAGCGTGCCGTGCAGCATCACGCCCATTGTGTGCGTGCGAAAGGCCACTGCTGGTTGATGCTCCTTTACCGCCGAAAGCGCGTCGACTATTACAGTCTCAAACCTTTCGACCTCATTCTCCTGTACGTCTATGCAGACGACACCGACTTTCTCTGTAAAGACCCGGACTCCGACCCTGAAGTTGTACAGGTGACAGACGACATGGAACTCAGCAATGCTGTTGTTCCCACGCTCGATCTTCAAATTTTGAAGTTGAGGCGCATGCGGCTGAAGCCGCGTAAAGAGATGCTGCAGGAACTTGGGAGTGTCCCTGAACAGTCCAAACTCGGGTTGGGCGAACCCACTTTCAACGCTGAGGTCAGCCTTCGCGACGTTTAGCTTGAGTGGCACGTCCCCTTGCCTCCCTTCTTACATTTTATCGTGATTGCTGCTCTTGCGCACTTCTGCTCGCTCTGCTGGTCTCCGTTGTCTACAATGCGGCATGCCCGACGCCGCCCGCTATCACCGCCTGAAGCTAGTCCTGGCGGGCACCGAGCTCGCGCTGTCGGCGGGCTGGCTATTCGCCCTCCTCTGGAGCGGCGTGGGCCGCGCCGTGACGCGCGCTGCCGCGGGTGCGCCGGGCGGCGCATGGGGCCAGGTCGCTGCGGTCGCGCTCGTGCTCGCCGGCGTGCACGGCGCGCTCACCTTCCCCCTCGCGTGGACGCGCGGGTGGTGGCTGCCGCGGCGCTACGGGCTCCTCCACCAGCCGCTCGCCGCGTGGCTCGGTGACCGCGCGAAGGCGGCGTCCCTCACCGGCGCGCTCGGCCTCGCTGCGGTCGAGGTCGTCTATGCGCTGCTGCGCTCGACGCCTCACTGGTGGCTCGCGGCAGCCGCCGTTTTCTTCGCGGCGCATCTCGCGATCGCGTTCGTGCTGCCCGTCTGGATCGTCCCGCTCTTCTACCGCCTGACTCCACTCGCCGACGACGGGCTGCGACAGCGGCTCCTGACGCTCGCCTCACGCGCGGGCGCGCCGGCGCTCGGCGTCTGGGTCGCCGACCACTCGCGGAAGAGCCGCACCGCGAACGCGGCAGTCGTGGGCTGGGGCCGGACGCGGCGCGTCCTCCTCTCCGACACGTTGCTGGCGCAGTTCCCGTCCGAGGAGATCGAGTCGGTGCTCGCCCACGAGCTCGGTCACCACGCCCACCGCGACATGCGCCGGAGCCTCGCCGTCCAGGGCGCGCTGAGCGTCGCGACGTTCTGGCTGGCGGACCTCCTGCTCCGCGCCGGCGTGTCGTGGCTCGGGCTCGCCGGCGCCGCGGACCCGGCGGGGCTGCCGTGGCTCGCCCTCGTGCTCCTCGGCCTCGGCCTGGTGACCTTGCCGCTCGGCAACGGCTTCTCGCGCCGGATCGAACGGCAGGCCGACGACTTCGCGCTGGCGGCGACCGGCGACCCGGCGGCGTTCATCGGCGCGATGGAGCGGCTCGGCGAGCTGAACCTCGCCGAGCGGCGGCCGAGCCGCCTGAAAGAAGTCGTCCTCTACTCGCACCCCGCGCTCGATCGGCGGATCGCGCGCGCCAGAGGAGAACCCGCATGACGCTTCGCCGCACCCTCCGGACGCTCATCGCGAAGAAGCAGGGGCTCGTCGTGCCCGGCGCCTACGACGGGATCTCGGCGAAGCTCGTGGAGCACGCGGGCTTCCCGGCCGTCTACATGACGGGCTACGGCGCCTCCGCCTCCCGGCTCGGCCTGCCGGACCTCGGCTTCGCGGGGCTCGCCGAGATGGCGGATCACGCGCGGAACCTGGCCGCGGTCGTCGCCATCCCGCTCATCGCCGACGCGGACACGGGCTACGGCAACGCGCTGAACGTCCGTCGGACCGTCCAACTGTACGAGGCCGCCGGCGTTGCGGCGCTCCACATCGAGGACCAGGTGACGCCCAAGCGCTGCGGCCACCTCTCGGGCCACCAGGTGATCCCGCGGGCCGAGTTCGCGGGCAAGATCCGCGCCGCGGTCGAGGCGCGGACGGATCCCGACCTCCTCGTCATCGCGCGGACGGACGCGATCTCGGCCGTGGACTTCGACGAGGCGCTCCGCCGCGGCGAGGCGGCGGCGAAGGCCGGCGCCGACGTGCTCTTCGTCGAGGCGCCGCGCGACGAGGCGCAGGTCGAGCGGGTGGCGCGCGCCTTCGACACGCCCCTCCTCTACAACTACGCCCCCGGCGGCCGCTCGCCGCTCCTGCCGTTCCCGCGGCTGCGCGCGCTCGGCTTCGCGATCATCCTGCTCCCCGTGGACACGCTGTTCGTCGGCGTCCAGGCGATCCGGCAGTTCCTCGCCGCGGTGCGGGCGCGCGACGACGTCCTGTCGCTGAAGGACCGCTACGTGCCCTTCCACGAGTTCAACGAGCTGATCGGGGTGACCGCGCAGCTCGCCCTGGCCGACCGCTACAGGGACGACGACCGCTCCGCCACGTAGGCGGCGAGGGCCGCGTCCCAGGGCCGGAGGTCGTCCTCGGCGAGGGCGCGGAGGTTCGCGTGGCCGAGGACGGAGTACGTGGGGCGCCGCGCCTTCGCCCCGTACTCGGCGGCCGTCACCGGGCACAGCTCCGGTACCAGGTCGGCGAGCTCGAACACGCGGCGGGCGAAGGCGTACCAGCTCGTCTCCCCCGTGTTGGTGAGGTGATAGATCGGGTGCGCCGCCTTCGGCAGGACCGCCCAGACCTTCCGGGCGAGGTCAAGGGTGTAGCTCGGGCCCAGCACCTGGTCGGCGACCACGCGGATCGTCCGACCCTCGCGCGCCAGGCGCAGCATGGTCTCGACGAAGTTGGTGGAGCCCTTCCCCGAGCTCCCCGCCACCCCGTAGAGCCCCGACACACGGAAGATGACGGCCCTCTCGCAGCGCGCGAGCGCGAGCCGCTCGCCGGCGAGCTTCGACTCGCCGTAGACGCTGAGTGGGTTCGGCGCGTCGGACTCGATGTACGGCGTGGAGCGCCGACCGTCGAAGACGTAGTCGGTCGAGAAGTGGACGAGCGTCGCGCCGAGCGCCTGGCAGACGGTGGCGAGGTCGCCGACCGCGCGCCCGTTGAGGGCAAACGCCGCCTCGCGGTCGTCCTCGGCCTGGTCCACGCGGTTGTAGGCCGCGGTGTTGATCACGTGCGTCGGGGCGAGCCCGCGCAGGACGGCCTCCGTGCGGGCGGCGTCGAGGATGTCGAGGTCTCCATGCGCGAGCGGGACCAGCTCGCCGTCAAGGTCGAACGCGCGGACGAGGTCGGAGCCGAGCTGGCCGGCAGCGCCGATCAGGACGACGCGGGGCCGGCCCACGCGATCAGCGCTTGGCGGCGCCGCCGGCGGGCCCCCGCGGGGACGAGAGCACGAGCGAGACGAGCATGTCGAGGTGGCGGAAGTCGAAGGGCTTCGGCACGTACGCCGAGACGCCCGCGGTCTGCGCCTCGGCGGCCGCCTGGGTGTTCTCGTTCGCCGTGACCATCATGATCGGCACCCGGGCGTCGAGAGCGCGGATCTGCTTGAGGAGCTGGAGGCCGTCCATCCCGGGCATGTTCATGTCGAGCAGGACGAGGTCCGGGCGCGCGCGGAGGAACGCCAGGTAGGCGTCCGTGCCGTTCGATGCCGTCTGGACCTCATAGGCGTAGCCGTGCCGAAAGTCCTTGAAAAACTCTTCCAGCACCCCGAGCACCGCGGGCTCGTCGTCCACGATGAGGACCCGCCTGGTCCGGACGGCCGCGTCCACCATTGGTAGAACGCTGGCGCGGTACCCGTTACCGGGCCCGTCTCCAGCACCCCCCTTTCAAACCGTGCGTGCCCTTTTCGGGCACACGGCTTACCGATGATCTCTTGGCGTCAAGCATGCGCAGCGCCAGGATAGCGTACCGTGCCGAACAGCCGATGGAGCCCGAGCCCCCAAAACCAGTCGAACGACCACTGGGAGATCGCGACGTGCCGATCCCGATAGCCCCGGCGCCGAGCCAGAAACAGCCCAAGCCGTTGCCGCACGTAGTGATCCATCTGGTTGAACTTCAGGGTGGCGTTCCCTGTACGAAAGTAGTTCCCCCAGCCCGCAGGTCTGGTGCAGCTTATCTGGACGCGACACGGCGCCAGTATATGACGGCCGGCGCTCGCCCTCTACGAGGAACCGGCCGGCTTGAACGCCGCCGAGAATACGAGCGCGACGAGGTGCTCGAGCTGGAGGTACTCGCAGGGCTTGGGCACGTAGGCGAAGACCCCCATTTGAAGGACCTCCGCCGCGACCGCCTTCGCCTGCTTGCTGGTGACCACGATCAGGGGGATCGACCCGTCGAGCGTCCGCACCTGCTTGAGCAGGGCCAGGCCGTCGAGTCCCTTCATCTGGGTATCGATCAGGATCAGGTCGGGCCGGCCGGCCCGGAACGCCTGCGCGGCCTCGACGCCGTTCGAGGCCGTGGCGATGGTGTACCCATGGCCGTGCTCGAACTTCTTGAAGTAGCCCGACAGCGCCTGAATCTGGTTCTGCTCGTCGTCGAGGATCAGGACACGCTTGCTAGGCAGAGGTCGGCGCCTTTCTGTACTGGTCCCAGGTCTCGACGATGGAGTCGAGCGACGCGACGCGCCCGCTCTCGCACACCGTGCACCGCTCGTGCGTGACGCCGTCGAAGCAGTGCTGGCAGTCGAGGCAGACCGCGACCCGCCACGGCGGCAGGTGCGGCACCCGTTCGGTCTCGTGATAAATCACGCGTTCAACGGCTCGCAATCTTGATACCAGGATGCCCGTGTCTCGGAAGTGCTTGATTTCCGGATTCTTCTCTGCACGTCCGACCGGCGACGAAAATCCGGAACGTCGATTTCTTACCACGCGCGGTGGTAAGGTCTGCGCCGCGGCACCGCGCCGCAGCGATGTTGAAATGCTGCATCGTGCGCTGCGGCAGTGGCGCGACCGGGCGGGTGGCGCCATCGCCGTTCGTGAATAATGCGCGCTAGAGCTTCGGCGCGAGCTGCGCCGCGAACACCTCGAGCTGCTCGAGCTCGTCGAAGACCGGGTTCAGCATGAGGAAGCCGGCCCCGCCGGCGACGATCTCGGCGAGCCGGTCCACGCACTCCGCGGGCTCGCCCCACACCGACACCTCCGCCGCCAGCTCGGGCCGGCCGTAGAACGCCCCGAACCACTCGCCGAGGCGCCGCGCCGCCCGCGCGCGGTCGCGGTCGACCGCGATGTAGACGCGCTTGCCGACGGGGAACGCCGCGGGATCGCGCCCTCCATCCCGGAGCAGGGCGCACAGAAGCTTCACTTCCTCGAGGAACGCCTTGGTCGAGATGGACCCGGCGCCGATGAAGCCGTCGCCGAGCTCCACCGTGCGCTTGAGCGCGTTCGGGTGGTGCGCGCCGAACCAGAGGGGCGGGTGCGGTTTCTGCACGGGCTTCGGCTGCATGGACGCGTTCTGGAGCTTCCAGAATGCGCCCTCGAAGGTCACGCGCTCCTCGGTCCAGAGGCGTTTCATCAGCCGCACGCCCTCGGCGAAGCGCTCGACCCGCCGCTCCGCCGTGATCCCGAAGGCGGGGTAGATGCGCGGGTTGCCGCCGAGGCCGACCCCGACGGTCAGGCGCCCGCCACTCAAGTGGTCGAGCGTCGCGAGGCTCTTGGCCGTGTGGACCGGGCTCCGCAGCGCCGTCAGGAGCACGGCCGACCCGAGCCGCAGGCGCTCGGTCAGCGCGGCGGCGTACGCGAGGAAGGCGACCGGCTCGAGCGACTGGGTGGAGCCCAGGATCTGCTCGACGACCCACGCGCTGTCGAAGCCGAGGACCTCGGCGCGCCCGAGGAACTCGCGAATCCTGTCGATCCGGATCGGCCCCTGAACGACGGTCTGGGGAATCGCGACGCCGAGCGTCACCCGGCTCTTCACGGCGCGAATCCTACCACACGGGCGCGGTGATATAGTGGAGCGCGGTTCGCCCGGCCACCGTTCCGTCCATGGTAGCGGGGTCGCCGACTCCGGCATGGACCGCGGGTGGCTGCTGTAGGCACGCGGGGCGTCAATTGTAGCGGGCTCCGCGAGGCCGGCATCAACCGCGGGTGGCCTGCTGTAGGCACGCGGGGCGTCAATTTGTAGCGGGCTCCGCGAGGCCGGCATCAACCGCGGGTGGCCTGCTGTAGGCACGCGGGGCTTCGTTCACAACGTCCAGGGAGACTCGCCATGAGCGCACTGAAAGACGCGATCGCCGCGGCGGTGGACCGTCTCGGCGACGACCTCGAGAAGCTGTCCCACCGGATCCACGCGAACCCCGAGCTCGGCTACCAGGAGGTGAAGGCGGCGGCGTGGCTCACCGAGTTCCTCGACACGCAGGGCTTCAAGGTGGAGCGCGGCGTCGCGGGTGTCGAGACGGCGTTCCGCGCGGCGCTCGAGACCGGCGAGGGGCCCACGATCGCGATCCTCTGCGAGTACGACGCGCTGCCGCAGATCGGCCACGCGTGCGGCCACAACGTCATCGCGACCGCGGGCGTGGGCGCCGGCGCCGGACTCGCCGCCGTGCGCGACAAGCTCCCGAAGGGGCGCATCCACGTCATCGGCACGCCCGCCGAGGAGGGTGGCGGCGGCAAGGTGAAGCTCATCAAAGGCGGCGTCTTCCGGGACGTGGACGCCGCCATGATGGTCCACGGCTTCGACCGCTGGGTCGGCCACTCGGATCTCCTCGGCATCGTGCGCGTCGGCTTCGAGTTCAAGGGCAAGGCGGCGCACGCCTCGGCCGACCCGTGGGAGGGCGTGAACGCGCTGGACGCGGCGATCCAGACCTACAACAACGTGGCGATGCTGCGGCAGCAGGTGCGCCCGGACGCCCGTCTCCACGGCATCATCACCCACGGCGGCGCCGCGCCGAACATCATCCCCGAGTTCGCGTCGGCCATCTTCTACGTCCGCTCGATCAACATCGCCTACATGTGGGACCTGCAGCAGCGCGTGATCCGGTGCGCCGAGGGCGCGGCGAAGGCGGCCGGCTGCGAGCTCAACGTCATCGAGCACCGCGACACCGCCTACGAGCCGATGAAGCGCAACGCCGCCCTGCTGGAGGCCTTCCGCGCGAACCTCCGGACGTTCGGCGTGACCGAGTCGCCGGAGATCCGAGACCGGCTCGGCTCCTCGGACATCGGCAACGTGAGCCAGGTGATCCCGGCCATCCAGCCGATGGTGAAGATCGCCCCGGACGGCACGCCCATCCACTCGCGCGCCTTCGAGGCGGCGGCCAAGAGCCCGCTCGCCCGCGAGGGCATGCTCATCTCCGCGAAGACGATGGCCATGACGGCGCTCGACCTCCTCGCCGACCCGGCGCTCGTGAAGCGCGCGCAGGCCGAGTTCAACCGCGTGCCTGCGGCAGGCCACCCACGGTCCGCGCCGGCCTCGCGGACCTCGCCACAATGACCGGCCCGGTGGACTCGCTGAAGCCCAGGGTCGCGGCCGCGGTGGACCGCCTCGCGGACGAGCTCGAGGCGCTCTCCCACCGGATCCACGACCACCCGGAGCTCTGCTTCAAGGAAGAGCGGGCGCACGCCTGGCTCACCGAGTTCCTCGCCAAGCATGGCGCCAAGGTCGAGCGCGCCGTCGGCGGCCTGCCGACCGCGTTCCGCGCGACGATCGAGGGCGCCGGCCCCGGCCCGACGATCGCGATCATGGCCGAGTACGACGCGCTGCCCTCCATCGGCCACGCGTGCGGCCACAACGTGATCGCGGCCGCGGGTACGGGCGCGGGCGCGGCGCTCGCCGTGGCGCTCGGCACGCTCCCGTTCGCGGGCCGCGTCCAGGTCATCGGGACGCCCGCGGAGGAGGGCGGTGCCGGCAAGGTGCGCTTGCTGGAAGCCGGGGTCTTCAAGGCCGTGGACGCGGCGATGATGATCCACGGGCGCTGCGGGACGATGGTCTGGCGGCCGTCGCTCGGCATCATCAAGGTGAAGGCCGAGTTCCACGGCAAGGCGACGCACGCCTCGTCCTGGCCCTGGCGCGGCGTGAACGCGCTCAACGCGGTCATCCAGCTCTTCGTCGGGCTCGACAGCAGCTCCGCCCCGACGCGCGCGTCCACGGCATCATCGTCAAGGGCGGCGACCAGCCGAACATCATCCCCGAGTACACGCGCGCCGACTTCTACCTGCGCGCACTTTCAAGAGACTACTGCGCGGAGCTGCTCGGGAGGTTCAAGAACTGCGCCGAGGGCGCCGCGGCCGCCACGGGCTGCGGGGTGGAGGTGACGGCCGACTCGACGATCCACGACCCGCTCAAGCCCAACATGACGATGGCCGCGGTGTTCGAGAAGAACCTCGCATTCATCGACTTCCCGGTGGACCCGGACGACGGGGAGGCGGGCTACGGCTCGACCGACTGCGGCAACGTGAGCCAGACGCTGCCGACAATCCACCCCTACATCCGGATCTCCCCCGATGGCGTGCCCGGCCACTCGCGCGAGTTCGCCGAGTGGGCGCGCTCGCCGATGGCCCGCGCGGGCCTGGTCGCCGGCGCCAAGGCGCTCGCGCTCACGGCGCTCGACCTGCTCGCAGCGCCTCAGAAGCTCAGGGAAGCCAAGGAGGAATTCACACGATGATGGTCCGACTGTTCGCCGTGCTGCTGGGGCTGCTGCTCGTCGGGCTGCCGGCGACGGCCAGCGCCCAGTCGGCCAAGGCCGAGCTCAAGGATGCGCAGGGAAAGGTCGTCGGGACGGCGAGGCTCAGCGAGGTCCGGGGCGGCGTGAAGGTCGTCCTGAAGGCGAGGGGGCTCAAGCCCGGCGATCACGGCTTCCACATCCACGCGGTCGGAAAGTGTGAGCCGCCGGCCTTCACCACGGCCGGCGGCCACTTCAACCCCGGCAACAAGAAGCACGGCAAGAAGAACCCGGAGGGCGCCCACGCAGGCGATCTCCCGAACGTCAAGGTGGGCGCGGACGGCACGGGCTCCATCGACGTGACGGCCGGCGGGGTGACCCTCAAGGACGGAGCAGGGTCGCTCTTTCAGCCGCGCGGGACCGCGCTCGTCATCCACGGTGACCCCGATGACGAGAAAACCGATCCGACGGGGAACTCGGGAGCGCGTGTGGCCTGCGGGGTGATCTCGAAGTAGAGCGGCTCAGCCCCGGGGCGCAGGCTCCGGGTCGAGCAGGGCGGCCACCCGGCCTGCGATCCAGCCGCCGGCGAGCCCCGCGGCGCCCGTCACGAAGAGCGCCCCGAGCGTCTCGGCGGCGGCCGGCACGAGCGGGCGGAACGCCGGGAGCCCCGCGAGCCGCACGCCCATGACCCCGAAGAGCACGAGCGCGTAGGCGACGGTCGCCGCGATCGGGCGCCGCCGCGGGTCGACGAAGACCATCGCGGCGACCGGCACGAGCCCGAGGAGCTGGGCGGGCCCGGCGGTGGTGCCCGGCTCGGTGCCGTTCTCCCGGGCGATCGCGTTGGCCACCGCGATCGGCGAGGTCGGATCCTTGGCGATCTCCTCCTGGATGACGGAGACCGGCTGGAGGATCTGGAAGCCCGCGCGCGCGATCTGCCGTCCCGCCAGACCCAGCACGATCACGCAGAGCAGGACGAGCACGGGGACCCAGCGGCTCCCGGTGAGGCGCGCCGTCGCGACGAGGGCGAGTGGGACGAGCAGCGGGGCGAGCATCGCGTAGCCGTGGAAGAAAACGCTCCCGTAGAGGTACGCGAAGCGGAACGTCGGCTGCAGCGCGAAGTGGAGGCCGACCAGGAGGAGCGTGCCCGTGAGGACGAGCGCGGCGAAGCCGGCCCGGCTCCGCGCGGGGTAGACCTCGCGCGCGATCACGAAGCAGCCGAGCGTGTTGACGGCCGCCCCGAGGAGCCCGAGGAGGTGCGGCGGGCTCCAGAGCGACACGTCGATCCCGAAGAGGCGGTGCCAGAGGTCGTCGATGGGCGCGGCGAGGAGGGTGATCGCGATGCCCCACGCCGCCAGGTGGAACCCGCGCGTGCCGGTGAGGCCGAGCACGCGCACGGTGGCGCCCCGCACGCTCGACGGCCGGAGCGTGGTCCAGGCGAGGACGCCGAAGCTCAGGAGCGCGATCAGGGTCACGCCGGCATAGATCATGAGGTGGGGCGGGATCCAGAAGCTATCGCGCCCGATCACGACGTGCCACTGGATGTCCCACTGGACGCCCCAGCTCGAGACCACCTTCGCCCCGAGGAGCCCCCAGAGCACAGCGCGCCCCAGGGCGAGCGATGTGTCGGCGGCTGCCACGGTCGCGGGCGGGCGCTCGAGCGTTCCTGCCTTCGAGCTCAACACGGCCCTTACGGTATCACTCGCCGGGGCGCGCATAGGTGACGCTCGAGTGCGCGAGGAGCCTCCCCTCGCCGTTCACGCACTCGGCGACGCCGTAGACGAGGCGCCGGCCGAGCCTGAGGACGCGCGCCGCGCAGCGGAACGGCTCTCCCTTGGCGACGCCGAGAAAGGACGTGCTCATCTGGGCCGTCACCGACCGATCCGTCTTCCCGAGCCGGGTCATGATCGCGAACCACATCGCGACGTCCGCCGCCGCCATGAACACCTGCCCGCTCACGATGCCGCCCGGGCGCTCGAACGTCTTCCGAAACGGCACGTCGAGCACGCATGCCCCCTCCCCGATCGAGGCGAGGCGGAAGCCGTAGGCGCGGGTGAACGGCACGCGCGCGAGGAGGGCCCGGAGCTCGGCCTCGCTGACGGCGAGCGCCATCGCCGTCACGCCTCGATCGCCGCGAGGACCTTCCGCGGCTGGCCGAGGTGGTCCACGACGTGGAGACGCCAGACGCCCTCCTCAGCTCATGTAGTGGCCGCCCGGCGGCGCTCGGCCGCGCGCTCGGCCTCGAGGCGCTCGAGCTCGACCGCCGAGTGGTCGGCGAAGGTCATGGCCGCCGCGATCGCGCGGTGGCCGGCGCGCTCGGCGATGAGGCGGTGCATCGCCTGGCAGATGCGCCGGTAGGACGGGTGGCCCTGCGGCGTGGTGCGCAGCTCGATCACGTGCATGGCCTCGCGCGCGTTCATCTCCATGTAGAACCGGACGCGGTACGCCATCGAGACGGCGTAGGAGGCGACATCCGGCAGCCCCGCGGCGGCGATCGTGTCGTGGAGCTCGGCCGACTCCGCCAGGACGCGCCTCCAGTCACGTTCCGCTCCCGCCTCGGAGATCGCCTCGGGCATGATGAAGCCGTGGCGGGGCGACAGGCGCTGCCACTCGAGCGTGAGCAGGCGGTGGCGCTGGAGGTCGCGGAACGCGCCGTAGTCGCCCAGGACGTCGAAGCGGTACGACGTCCGCTCGAAGGCGCGGCCCGGCTTGTGACGCCGGTTCCCCCGCTTGCCGACGTACGCCGCCAGCACCGCGCTCCGCTCCTCGTGGGTCATCTTGCGGCCCCGCGCGAGGAGCTCGTCGTCGGGCAGCGCCGAAACCGCGTAGAGCGCGGCCGCCACGACCTTCGCCTCGCCCTCGGGGTCGAAGTCCGTCAGCGTGACCTCTTCGCGGCCCTCGACCTCGGCGTCGCCCAGGAGCCGCGCGGCAACCTCCTGCGTCGCCCGGCGCGTCTCGGCGAGGTGCTCCGACCACGCGCCGCCGCGCTCGGCCAGGTCCACGCGCTTGAGGAACGCCGGGATCACACGGCGCAGCTCGGCGAGCATCAGATCCGCGTATGCGCGCGCCTCGGCGAGCGGGTGCGCGCGCATCCGGAGGAGGAGCTGCTCGTAGGCCTGGCCCGTAGCGTAGATGCCGACGTTCGAGGTCGTCGCCGCCGGCAGCATGCCGCGCAGCGTGTCGAGCGCCTTCGCGCGGATCGTCATGCGGTAGACGGTCTCGGACTCCGCGGGATCGCGCGGGTGCTTCGCCTCGTAGAAGGCGCGCACGCGCGGGAGCCACTCGCGGTAGGCGTCGAAGCCGCGGTCGAGCGTCGCAACGTAGCGTTCGCGCAGCGGGCCCTGGAGCTCGTCGGGGACGTGGTAGCGGTAGCGCCCGCCGGGCCGGTCGTCGTACGGGACGTAGCGCGTGGACTGCTCGAGGTAGGCCATGAGCCGGCCCCACTCGAGGATCTTCGTGAGGAGGTTCGACGCGCCCTCGCACGCCAGATGCACGCCGCCGAGCTGGGCGACAGAGTCGTCGCCGTACTCGAAGAACACCCGCTCGTAGAGCTGCTCGGCCCGCTCGATGCCCGCGGCGTCGATTGCCCGCTCATCCCGGACCGGAGGTGGAACGACTGAGACGGCAACGGCTTTGTCGCGCTCGCCGGCGGTCAGGAACTCGTCGAGGAACAGGCGGCGGAGCGACTTCGGCGAACGCGAGTAGCGCGCGAAGAGCGCGCCCTTGACGACCTCGGGTAGGTTGACGAGCGCGAAGACCGGGCCGTCGAGGTTGGTGAAGTACGGCGCGAGCGCGGCGCGCTCGGCGGGCGTGAGCTCGTCGGTCATCTCCCGCGCATCTTAGCACCGGTCGGCGGCGCCCCGGGATGCGGCTCCCGGGGCACCGCCGCCGGTCGCGACGCGCCGCCGCTCAGAGCCCGTGAACGAATTGCCTGGTCGAGGAGCGCCACGGCTTCGCCGGGGCGCTCCAAGCGTCGGGGGGCTTGGGGGGCCCTTCGAGGCCCCCCATGGTCTCAGAGCCCGTGAACGAATCGTACTCCCGAGGGGCGGCCCGGGTTCCCCGGGCCGCCTCCGAGCGCCGGGGGGCTTGGGGGGCGCCCGGAGCCCCCCATGGTCTCAGACAATGGCGATCGGGTTGCCCGGCGAGCCCGTCGCGCCCTTGATGCGCAGCGGGGCGAACACGTAGGCGAACTCGTACGCGCGAGCGGCGGACAGCTCCTCCATGTCGAGGTTCTCATGGATGTGGATGCCGTTCATCGTGATCAGCCACTGGTGGCACTCGAACGGGCGGTCCTTGTCCTCACCCGGCACCGCCTCGCCCGACCAGTGGTCGTGGGCGACCAGGCACACCTTCTTCTCGATGAGCCACTTCGCGACGGTGACGCCGATCCCGGGCGCGCCCGAGTTGAACTTGGCGTTGTCCTTCATCCAGAGCTTGCCCCAGCCGGTCCGCACGAGCACGACGTCGCCCTCGCCCGGCTCCCGGACGCCCTGGCGCCCGAGGCACGCCTGAACGTCGGCCGGCGTGACGACGTAGCCCGCCTGGAGCATGTCGCCGCCTTTCAGCGCGAGCACGTCGAGCAGGACGCCGCGCGTGAAGAAGGGCCGCACGTTGTGGACGCCGAGCTTCTGGAGGCCGTAGGCGCCGCCGCCGACCTCCGACTGCTTGAAGCCGTTGTAGTAGACCGGCTCGTTGCCGATGATCGTCGAGATGTGGCCGAGGCCGTCGAACTGCGTGCCGACCTGGCCGATCTCGCCGCTGAACATCTCGTCGTTGTACATGAGCTTCGCCGTCCCGAAGGGCCCGCCCGTGGGCCCTCCCGGGATCGTGATGCTGATGTGGCGGCTGCCGAAGAGCGGGATCCCGTGCTCGTAGACCCGCCCGAGCTGGAAGATCCGGCCGGTCTTGATGAGCCGCGTCGCCTCGAGAACCTTCCCGGGGGTGACGCGCTGGGAGGCGCCGATTTCGTCCGTCGGGCCGAACGGCGACGGCCACCAGTTCCTGCCGAACGGGTTGGCGGCCTGGGCGTGCGCCTGCTGATGAGAGAGCGCCAGGGCACCGCCCGCCGCCATTCCTGCGGCGACGCCGGCGACGACCCCGGATTGCAAGAACCCGCGCCGCGAGACGCCGCCCGACTGGCCCGGCGCAGCCTGGGCGTCGTGACCGGCATCCTCGGCCGGCTGCCCGGGCTTCTCGAACTCCTCGTTGAGCCACCCTGGTTGCATGCGAATCCCTCCTGTGGGGTCCTTCCGGTTAGCTCTTCTTCATGTACGCCGGCGTCTCGCTCGTCAGGAAGTCCTCCCGCGGCGGCGCGAAGACGTCGATCACCTCCGCGTCCTCCGGGAACCACGCCTCGTGCTCGACCCCGCCCGGGATCACGCCGAGGTCGCCCGGCCCGCACGTCCGCTTCTCGTCGCCGAGGCGGAACTCCATCTTTCCCTTGATCATCCAGAAGATCTGCTCGTGCGGGTGCGTGTGCGCCGCGGCGTGGACGCCCGCCTTCATGGACCAGAAGACGACCATTTCCTTGTCGCCGACGAGCATCCGCCGCGTGATCTTGTCGGTGACCTTCTCCTCCGGCAGGTTCTTGAGGGCGAAGTAGCCTCGCATGCTCGGCATCGGGGCGCCTCCTTCCGTGTGGTGGCCCAACCTAATCGGGAGCCCACCCCATGTCAAGTGACTCGCCGCCCGACCGCATGCTAGGCTCGTTCGGCCCACGCGAAGCCCCGTGAGCCAGGAGGCGGCATGGCACGGCTGAAGATCGGCTTTATCCCCATCGAGGGGGGCCACTACTACAAGGAATCGCTCCAGGAGGTCACGCGCGCCGAGGAGCTCGGCTTCGACTCCGTCTGGATGGAGGAGCACCACGCGGTCGCCAACCACTACTGGCCCTCGCCGACAAGCCCGACGAGTTCGCGCTCTACGGGGTCGAGCTCGCCAAGCGCGGCGCCCGCTTCGAGGAGCAGCTGGCGATCATGAAGGGCCTGTGGACGGAAGGGAGCGTGAGCTTCAAGGGCAGGTACTACACCGTGGAGGGCCGGCTCGAGCCCCCGCCCGTGACGAAGCCCCACCCGCCGCTCTGGATCGGGGGCTGGGGCGACCTCACGCTCCAGCGCGCGGCGAGGCTCGCCGACAACTGGATCCCGGGGCCGACCGCGGATCTGAAGCGTCTCATCGCGGGAAAGAAGCAGTTCCTCGAGAACCGCAAGGCGGCCGGCCGCACGGCGCCGATCACCGAGTGGCCGCTGACGCGCGACCTCATCATCGCGGACACGGACCGGAAGGCGCGCGAGCTCGCCGAGGAGCACATCATGGTGGCCTACCGCAAGGAGTACGCCGGCGGCTGGCGCCATCCGTTCATCGACGCTTCCGTCGCGACCGATCTGGACAAGCTGATGGAGGACCGGTTCATCATCGGCGGGCCCGATCAGTGCATTCCGAAGATCCGGCGGTTCGTCGAGGCGTACGGCATAACCCATCTGATCTGCCGGACCTTCTTCCCCGGCATGCCGCACGCCCACATCATGCGGGAGCTCGAACTGGTCGCGAAAGAGGTGATGCCGGCCTTCCGCTGAGGGGCTTTGTCGCGGGTTTTCTCCCTGGGATGTCGCGTAAGTATCTGATATACTAAGCACTTGCGTGAACTCTCGCGAGGAAACGGAGTGATCTAGCCATTCCGCAGTCGGCCTACAGGCTCGATCGGTCCTACCAGTGGAACTACGGCCACGCACCGGCGCTTCCAAGGGTCCGGCGGATGCCCCCAGGCCCGGGCGGCCGCCTCTTCGATCGCGACCTCAACTCAAGCCTCGGGATCTCCGCGGGGCCCCTCCTCAGCTCCAAGTGGGTCGAGAGCTACGCCCGCCTCGGCTTCGACATCCTGACCTACGCCACGGTCCGCTCGGCGTACCGGCCCGCCCACCCCCTGCCGAACCTCCGTCACGTCGAGAACAGGGAGCAGGCGGCGGTCGTCACCCGACGCCAGGCGGTCAACGGCGCGACGACGGTCGCGGTCTCGTTGGGCGAGCCCTCGATGGAGCCCGACGTGTGGCGGAAGGACGTGCGCCGCGCCAGGGAACGGATCGGACGCGGCCAGCTGCTGATCGTGAGCGTCATGGGCACGCCCGAGCCGGACGGCGACGCCGAAGCGCTCGCCAGCGACTACGCGCGCTGCGCCCGGTGGGCCGCGGAGAGCGGGGCGGACGCCGTCGAGGTCCACCTGGCGCTGCCGGACCCGTTCGCACCGCAGCCGCAGATGATCTACGAGAACGTCCCGCTCGCGGCG
The DNA here is from genome assembly GCA_016179925.1 of Candidatus Rokuibacteriota bacterium. Classification (GTDB taxonomy): domain Bacteria; phylum Methylomirabilota; class Methylomirabilia; order Rokubacteriales; family CSP1-6; genus JACPCG01. Next base: position 34,274 of record JACPCG010000085.1, read on the forward strand.
CAGATCCTCTACCGCGCCCGAGCGACCGTGACGGTGCCGGTGCTCGCGAGGCTCGGCGTCTTCCGGAGCCCGCGCGTGCTCCACGAGACGGCGACGAAGCTCGCGCCCTGGGCGAGCGGCTTCGTGCTGGCCCACGCCTTCCACCGCCGGGTCGTGGACGAGAAGGGCAACCCGGCCTTCGAGGGCCCCGGACGCGAGCGCGCCGACGTCGTCGGCGCGAGCCTCTTCCCCATCGCGTCGCGGCAGGTGGGAGAGATGCTCGCCTGGCGCCGGGCCGGAGCCTGGGACCGCGCCGTCCTCGCCGTCGGCGGCATCTCGACGGAAGAGCGCGCCCACTACCTGCTGCGCGAGGGCGCCGACGCGGCGCTCGTCGCGACGGCGGCACTCTTCGATCCGCTCCTCGCGGTGCGCTTCCGCCAGACCCGGGCCGCCACCGCAGTCGCCTAGCCGGGCCGGCTTGGCCGATTTCTTGACAGGATGGGCCCCCTCCTACTAATGTCTTTCCGACCGGCCATCCGCTGGAGGCCCGGTAATGGAACGCCCGCGCTGTCACGTCGACACGCCTCGCCGTCTTCGACAGGCCGCGGTCCCAGCCCTTGCCCTCGCCCTCGTCCTGCTCGGTACTCCGCCCGCCTCGGCGGGGCCGACCGAGCGACTGCGCGATTTCTTCGCCGCCGTCAACACCGTCCTCGGCGATCCCGAGACCGAGGACAAGCCGCTCGAGCGGGTCGCTCGCATTCGCCAGCTCGTCGCGGACATCTCGGCCGTCAGCGACGCCGCGGCCGCGGCCCTCAGCCGCGAGTGGCTCGCGCGGAGTCCGGTGGAGCAAGATGAATTCGTGGATCTCTTCGCCGAACTCCTCGAGCGCGCCTATGTCGGGCGGCTCGCCGGCCGCGGCCACGTGAGCAACGGCCTCCGCATCTCCTATCTCGGCGAGTCCGTCGCCGGCGACGAGGCGACCGTGCAGACCTCGCTCGGCGCGAGGGACGGCGGCGAGGCGCGGGTCGACTACCGGATGGTGAACCGCCACGGCCTCTGGCGCGTCCGTGACCTCGTCCTCGACGGTGTCAGCACCGTTGAGAACTACCGCGCCCAGTTCCGGCGCCTGCTGGGCAGGATCTCGTATCAGGAGCTCGTCGGGCAGGTCAAGGCGAAGCTGGACGAGGAGTCGATCATGTTCGGACGTGACGAGGGGCGGACCGCGGCGGCGCCCGGGCCGTCGGCGGTGACGCTGCGTCAGGCCGTTCCGCTCGACGACGCGACGACCGACCGCGACGATGAACTTCCGGTCGCGCCCACGGCCACGACCGTGCGCTCGAGAGAGATCGGGTGGATCGTCGACGCCGCCACGACCGGCACGACGCTGTCCGCCACCTCGTACTGGGTCCAGGTGGGCGCGTTCAGGACCGCGGCCGCAGCGGCTCGGCTCGCCGACCGCCTCAGCGGGGGTACCATCGTCCCGTCCGCCAGCGGGCCGCTCCTGCTCGTGCGCGTCGGGCCGTTCGCCGAGCGCGCGCTGGCGGTCTCGAGGCTCCGCGACCTCGTGGCGATCGGCTACCGTCCCTTCATCGCCGAGGTGCCGGACTGAGTCGCTCGCCTGGGTTACTGACGATCGCCGCACGCGCGGCTCGGGGACCGGTCAGTCATCCGGGTTAGCCCGACTTCCGCGGAAGTTGCGTTAGCGACCGGTCAGCGTCTCGTGGATCGCGAGCGCGAGCGGCCCGAACACGGGGTCCGCGCGCGTGGCGACCGCGCGCGGACGGCCGAGCGGAACGTCGAAGAGCCGGGCCACGCGCCCCGGCCGCGGCGTCATCACCGCGGCGCGGTCGGCAAGGAAGCCGCTGTGCTACGCTACGGCCCGTGCGCTGGCTGATCGTGCTTCCGTTCGCGCGGTCCGGGCTGATGGGCATGGACTTCGCCGACGAGCTGGGGACCCTCGGCCACGAGGTCCGTACGTTCGAGTACCGGAAGGACAACCCCCTCTACAAGAACAAGGGCACGAAGGCCGCGTACCAGCTCTTTCTCTCGAGAGGGCTCGAGCGGCTGTGCCTGGCGTGGCGGCCGTCGCTCGTGCTGGTGATCAAGGGCGGGCCGATCACGCCCGGGCTGATCCGCCGCGTGAAGAAGAAGCTCGACGCGTTGTTCCTGAACTTCTTCCCCGACAACCCGCTTTGGATGCTGCCGTTCGAGCAGATCGAGGCGTACGACGTCTTCTTCACCAAGGAGCGCTACGCGATGCGGAGCCTCCAGCAGGTGGGGCTCCGGAACCTCCACTACCTCCCGATGTACTGCGTGCCGGCCGCCCACCACCCCCTGACGCCGACCCTCGACGAGGCGCAGCGCTACGGCGCCCCGCTCTCATTCGTCGGCAACCGCTATCCGTACCGCGAGCGCTTCGTCCGCGAGCTCAGCGGCTATCCGCTCAGACTCTGGGGCGGCGGCTGGAGAGACGCCGACGATCCCGCGATCCGCGCGCTCGCGGGGCCGCCCGTGTTCGACCGAGAGAAGCTCCTCGTCTACTGCGCCTCGACGCTCTCGCTGAACCACCATCACCCGATGAACGACATCGTGGGCGTCAACACGCGCACCTTCGAGCTCGCGGCCGCGGGCGCCTGCCAGGTCGTCGATTTCAAGGACGATCTCGGCGCGCTCTTCAAGCCGGGCGAGGAGGTCGTCGCGTATCGGGATCTCCCCGAGCTCCGGCGGCAGCTCGACTTCTACCTGGCGCACCCGGACGAGGCGCGGGCCCTCGGGGACAACGCCCGCCGCCGGGCGCTCGCCGAGCACACGCTGCGCCACCGCATCGAGGAGATGCTCGCCGCGGTCAATGACCGCTTCGGGAGGAGAACGTGACCGATTCGCTCGCGCGGAGCCTCGCCTGCATCGACTGCGGCGCCTCCTACCCGCTCACCTACCGGCTCGAGTGTGAGCGCTGCCGCGGCCTGCTCGAATTGCGCTACGACCTCGAGCGCCGGCGGACGGCGGGCCCCGCGATCTTCTCCGGCACCGGGCTCTGGCGGTACTCACCCGTCCTGCCGATCAGCGACCCCGCGCATCGCGTGACGCTCGGCGAGGGCGGCACGCCGCTCCTCGACTGTCCGCGCCTTGCCAAGGAGCTCGGCGTGCGCCGGCTCCTGCTGAAGTGCGACGGTCCGAACCCGACGGGCACCGTGAAGGACCGCTCGTCCGCGACGGCGATCGCCGCCGCGCTCCAGTTCGGCTACCGGGCGACCTCGGTCGTCAGCTCGGGCAACGCGGGCTCGTCCGTCGCCGCCTACTCGGCGCGCGCGGGTCTGCGCTCGCTGATCTTCGCCTACGAGCGCGCCTCGGCGCCGAAGCTCCTCCACATGGCGGCGACGACGTCCGACCTGATCATCTACAAGGGCGTCTACGACGACCTCATCTCGATCTGGGACCGGCTCGTCGAGGAGAAGCTCTTCTTCGACTGCGGGGCCTCCCGCAACGCCTACAAGCAGGAGGGCAAGAAGACGCTCGCCTACGAGATCGCCGAGCAGACCGCGTTCGCGCCGCCGGACGCGGTGGTGACGCCGGTCGCCGTGGGGGAGACGTTCATCGCGACGGCGCGCGGGTTCCGCGAGATGCGCGAGGCAGGCTGGATCGCGCAGGTCCCCCTCATGGTCGCGGCCCAGGCGACGCGGGCGAACGCGATCTCCCGGGCGTTCCGCGAGGGCGCCGCGATCACGCCGCTCAAGATCGGCTACACGGTCGCCGAGGGCCTCGCCGCCGGCAACCCCGGGAAGAAAGGCGACTGGGTGCTGCGCCTCTTGCGCGAGGGCAAGGGGATCGCCGGCGACGCCGAGGACGACGAGATCCTGGCGGCCCAGCGGCGGCTCGCGCGCGCCGAGGGCATCTGGGCGGGGCCCACGGGCGTCGCGACGCTCGCCGTCCTCATCAAGCTGCTCGGCGCGAAGCAGCTCGACCCCGCGCAGACGATCTGCGCGATCATCAGCGAGACGGGGCTGAAGACCGAGGCCGAGCCGCCGAGCCGCCAGGGTACGGCGTTCGACGACGACTCGCTCCGGCGCCTGGTCACCGAGCGCCTCGCCAAGTAACCCCGGCGCCGGCCCCATGCCGCTGCCCCGCCGCTTCTACCAGCGCCCGGCGCGCGCCGTCGCGCGCGATCTGCTCGGCTGCGTCCTCGTCGCGCGGCGCCGCGGCGCGATCACCGCGGGGCGGATCGTCGAGACGGAAGCCTACCTCGGCCCCGAGGACCGTGCCTCCCACGCCGCGTTCAGGCCGGGCAGCCGCGCCCTCTTCTACGGCGAGGGCGGCTTCGCCTACGTCTACCTGAACTACGGGATGCACTGCTGCCTCAACGCGATCGCCGGGCGCACGGGTCGTCCGGGCTGCGTCCTGATCCGCGCGCTCGAGCCCGTGATGGGGCGGGCGGCGATGGCGCGACGTCGCGGCGTTCCCCGAGACTCGCCGCGCCTGGCGAGCGGCCCCGGCAACCTCACGCGCGCCCTCGGGATCACCGTGCGCAACAACGGCGCCGACCTCACGGCCGGGCGCCTCACCATCGAGCCCCCCGACCAGCCGCGCGATTTCACGATCGCCTCGGGCCCGCGCGTCGGCATCACGCGCTCCGTGGGCCTACGCTTGCGCTTCTGGGTCGGGGGGAACCGCTTCGTCTCGAAGCGGTGAGGTCCGCTACGGCCTGATCAGCCAGGGCGAATGGTTGATGAGGCGGAGGTTCTCGTCCGAGAACGGGATCGGCGCGCCCGTGAGGATCCGCACCTCGTGCCGAACCTCGTCCAGACGCGCTCCGCCCGCGCGCAGGATGGTCCCGGCTCTCGACTCGTCCAACCGCATGATGCCGAGCAGGAGGTCCTCGGTCCCGAGATGCGGATGCCGCAACGCTCTCGCCTCCTCGACGGCGAGCTCGAAAGCGTGTTTCAACTCCGGCGTGAACTCGAGCGTGCCAGCCTGGGCGGGGGCCTGCGCGCTCTCGCCCAGGGCTCCCTCGATCCGCTGCTCCAGTGCCTCCATATCGCACCCAAGGCGTCGGAGCGCGCAGATCGCGATTCCCTCGCCGTCGCGGATCATGGCGAGGAGCGCGTGCTCCGCGCCGACGAGCCCGTGGCCCCGGCGTCTCGCCTCGTCGCCCGCCAGCACGACCACGCGCCGCGCGCGTTCCGTGAATCGTTGGAGTATCGGCGTCCCCCTCCCTCCGGCAGTCTACGCCCTCCCGGCCCGCCGGCCAAGGGCGTCACAGCGGGTAGGGCACGAGCTCCTGGGCGATCTCGACCAGCCCGCCGAAGCGCTTGCGGGCCTCGTCGGCGAGCGCGTCGAGCTCGCCGTGGTAGTCCGCCTCGATGTGGGTGAGGATCAGCCGCCGCACGCCGGCGCGCGCGGCGATCTCCCCCGCCTCGCCCGCCGTCGAGTGCACGCCGAAGCGGCCGCGGTGGCGATCGGGGAACGTGGCCTCGTGGACGAGCGTGTCGGCGCCGCGCGCGAGCCGCACCACCGCATCGCAGGGCTCCGTGTCCGACGAGTAGACGACGCTCCGGTGTTCGATGGTCTCACCGCTCGCCTCGCCGCCTGGGCGCGGCTCAGCTCGCACATCCACTCTCACGGCGAAGTTCGGCATGGTCCCGTGCTCGACAGGCGACGTGCTCACGCGGAGCGGACCGAGATCGAAGGCGTGCGCGCGCTCGCCGAGCTCGATCGGCTTCAGCGCAAGCGGAAACATCCCTGGACGCTCCCACAGGCCGAAGAGCGTGAGCAAGGTGCGGAGCGGCTCGATGTGCTCGGGCCGGCAGCGCACGGCGAGCTCGGCCCTGCGCTCCAGCAGGACGAGGTTCTGGACGAGCGCCGGCAGCCCGTAGGCGTGATCCGGGTGGAGATGCGTGATGACGACCTGCTCGAGCGCGAGCGGGTCCACGCCGGCGAGCCTGAGCTTCTGGACGGGGCTCCCGCCACAGTCCACGAGGGCCGCGGCGCGGCCGGTGACGAAGACGAGCGCGGTCGTGTCGCGCCCGCGCGACGGGATCGCGCCGGACGTGCCCAGGAATGCGAAGTGCGTCACGGCTCCTTGCGGAGCGCCTCGGGGTCGAAGAGCGCGTCGGGAGGGTTCGTGTTGACCCGGACCGAGGTCACGGTGATGAGCATGAAGAGCTTCCCGTCCACGAACGCCTCCCGCCGGTACGGGAAGTAGAAGCCGCCCGCCAGGGGGCGGTGCTCCGAGAGCGCGAGGTCCACCACGCCAGGGCCCGCCGGCAGCCGCTCGCGCGTGACGACGCGGACGACGCCGTACTCGGCGTCCAGCCACACGGACGGGACGTCGCGGTCGCCCGGCCGCGCCCCGATCACGGTGACGGCCCGCCCGCGGAGGCGCGTGACATGGCTCACGTCGTCCCGCACGCCCAGCGAGCGCCACTCGGCGAGGAGGTCGGCGGCGCTCCGCCGGAACGGCACGAGCAGGTGCGTCCGGTCGTTGCCGCCCCCGCCGGCGGGCGTCTCGTAGGTCTTGCCGTCGGCCCGGCGGATCCAGACGCGGTCGCCGACGGCGAGCCGGACCTCGCGCCGGCCCTCGACGGTCAGCTCGAGCCGCTGGCGCTGCGGGAGCTTGATGAGCACGCGCTGCTCGCCCGTGGACTGCGGGTGGCGGCCGTCCGGGTGGTAGAGGGTAAGGTTCTGCTGGATGACGAGGTCGGTTATCGTGACGTCCGAGAGCCGTGCGACGAACGCCTCGACCGCGGCGCGGGCGTCCTGTGCGACGCCGGCCGACACGACCGCGCCGAGGGAGAGCAGGACGACGACGAGGGCGGCGGCGGGAGCCACGTTCTGGTTATAATGCGAGGGTACGATGAACGCAAACTCAAGGAGGGGCTGTGCCCACTGACGCGCTGAACACCGGCATCCTCGCCCTCGTCTGGAACTCGGGGCCGATCGCCAAGGTCGTCCTCACCGTCCTCCTCTTCTTCTCGATCGTGAGCTGGGCCCTCATCGTGGAGAAGGCCTGGCAGTTCCGGCGCGTCCGCCGGCAGACATTCGAGTTCCTCAGGATCTTCCGCGAGGGCCGCCGGCCGTCGATGATCTACGGCGCCGCGCGCCGGACGCGCGAGAGCCCGCTCGCCCAGCTCTACACGGCCGCGTACCAGGAGGTCGCCGGCGCCTCCGAGCTGTCGGAGCGGGCGACCGACGACCTCGACGAGGGTCTGGCGGCGGACCGGCTCGAGGCCGTGAACCGCGCCCTCCGCCGGGCGGCCGCCCACGAGGTCGCCCAGCTCGAGCGCTACCTGCCCTTCCTCGCCACGACGGCCAGCGCGACGCCCTTCATCGGCCTCTTCGGCACCGTCTGGGGCGTCATCGCCGCCTTCCACGGCATCGGCCAGCAGGGCTCGGCCAGCCTCGCGGTCGTGGCGCCCGGCATCTCGGAGGCGCTCATCGCGACAGCGGCCGGCCTCGGCGCCGCGATCCCCGCGGTCATCGGGTACAACTATTTCGTCAACCGCGTGAAGCACTGGGCCACCGAGATGGACGGCTTCACCCTCGACCTTCTGAACCTCCTGAGCCGGCCGGCGCCGAAGGTCGCGCGGTAGTCATGGCGTTCAACGTCGACACCTCCGGCGGGCACCGCCGCATCGGGACGAGTCTCGCCGAGATCAACATCATCCCCCTCGTGGACGTCGTGCTGGTGCTGCTCCTCATCTTCATGCTCACGGCGCCCATGATGTACCGCGGCATCGACGTGACCCTGCCCAAGGCCGCGGCGAAGCCGACGGCGGTCGAGGAGCGGATGGTGCTCACCGTCACCAAGGACCAGTCGCTCTTCCTGAACGACAAGCGCATCGCGCGCGACGGGCTCGAGGGCGCGCTCCGCGGCGCGTTCGCCAACCGGAAGGACAAGACGCTCTACCTCAAGGCCGACGCCGGGCTCGCGTACGGCACCGTGGTGGAGACGATGGACCGCGTGCGCCGCGCGGGGATCGAGCGGCTCGGGATGGTCACCGAGCCGGTGCGGGAGCGCTGAGCCCGGCGGCGGCCCCGGCCGTGCGACTTCGAGGGCGCCTGCACTTCGGTCCGGCCCTCCAGCGGCTCCGGCTGCCGCTCCGCCCGACGCTGGTCTCGCTCGCGTTCCACGGCGCCTTCGTGGCGGCCGTGCTCTGGGGCAACTCCGTCTGGGGCGACAGCCAGACGAAGACCGTGTACGTGAACCTCGTGCCCGCCATTGCCGCCGTCGGCACGCCGCAGGGCGCCCAGCTCCCGCCGCGGCCCAGGGACGTGCCGGCGCCCGTGACGAAGCCGACCCCGACCGACCTCCCGCAGCGCGAGCCCTCACGCGAGCTGCCCTCGCGCGACCGGCAGAGCGACTCGCCCGGCCTGCCCGACCGGCAGCGCGACTCGCTTGGCCTGCCCGACCCCGGCCTGCCGCCGCGCGAGCCCGCCCGGCTGCGGCCTGACGACAAGGAGCTACCGACCGTGGCGAGCGCGGCCCGGCCGAGGCCGCCCGCGCCGCCGCCGGCCCCGAGCGCGCCCGCGCGGCGCGAGGCGGGCGCGCCCCCGCCGCCGCTCGGCCAGCCCGGCGGCTCAGCGCAGGGCGTCGGCGCGCTCACGCTGAACGTCTCGGACTTCCCGCACGCCTGGTACATCGCCGCGATCCATCGGAAGATCAAAGAGCGCTGGGACGGCTACGCGCTCGCGGGCCAGCAGCCGGCGGTGATCTTCGAGATCGGGCGCGAGGGCGACCTCCGCCGCATCGTAATCGACAAGAGCTCCGGCAACCCCTACTACGACCAGGCGGCCGTCCGCGCCGTGACCGAGGCGCACCCCTTCCCGCCGCTGCCAGTCGACTTCAAGAAGCCCGTGCTGACCGTCGGCCTCCAGTTCGCCCACGATCCCTCAGCGACGAGGTAGCCACGTGAAACGAAAGAGGGTCGCGCTCGCGATCGCCGTGCTCGCGCTCGGCGCGGTGGCGCTACCCTGGTCGCGCACGCCCGCGCCCCGCGCGCAGCCCGTCAGGCAGGGCGTGGACGTCTACATCAACATCACCGGGGGCGGCAGCAAGAAGCTGAACATCGCGATCCCGGAGTTCACGGTGACCGCGGGCACGGATTCAGGGGGCGTGGCGAAGCTCCTCGCCTCCGTGGCGGGCGCCGACCTCACCTTCTCGGGGCTGTTCAGCGTCGTGGCGGGCACCGGCTCGATCCCACCGAACAACCCCGAGGCGCTCCGGCAATCCTGGTCGGAGTTCGCCACCGCGGGCGCCCACGCCGGGCTCCACGGGCTCCTGGCCCTCCGCGGCGAGCGGCTCGAGACCGAGATGCGTCTCTACGACCTGACGTCCCCCGACCACCGGCTCATCGCGACGAGGAAGTTCGAGACGTCGGCGGCGCAGGGGCGGCGCCTCGCGCACAAGGTCGCCGACGAGGTCGTCCTCCAGTTCACCGGCGAGGCGGGGATCGCCGACACGAAGCTCGCCTACGTGCAGGGTCCGGCGGGAGCGAAGGAGATCTGGATGGCGGACTACGACGGGGCGAACCCTGCCGCGGTCACGCGCAACGGCTCGATCAACCTGATGCCGGTGTGGAGCCCGGATGCGCGGTCGCTGGCCCTGACGTCCTTCATGCAGGGCTACCCGGACCTCTACCGCCTCTTCCCGTTCGAGCGCCGCCCCGTGCAGACGCTCGCGGCCTTCGTCGGGATCAACTCGTCGCCATCCTGGAGCCCCGACGGTCGGCACCTCGCGGTCACGCTGTCGAAGGACGGCAATCCCGAGATCTACCTCCTCACCATCGCGACCGGGACGCTGCGCCGGCTCACCCGCCATGCGGGGATCGACACGGAGCCCGTGTGGTCGCCGACCGGGCAGCAGATCGCGTTCGTCTCTGACCGCAACGGCTCGCCGCACATCTTCATGATGGACACGGAAGGTGCCGGCGTGAAGGAGATCACCTCGGGCGGCTTTCACACCCAGCCCCGCTGGTCGCCGAAGGGCGACACGATCGTCTACACGCAGCGGCAGGGCACGCACGACCTCTGGGCGGTCAACCCGGACGGCTCGAACCCGCGGCGGCTCACGGCGGGCCCGGGCAACAACCAGGGCGCCACCTGGGCCCCGAACGCGCGCCACCTGGCGTTCCAGTCGAGCCGCCTCGGAGGCTGGAGGATCTTCGCGATGACGCTCGACGGGTCGGAGCCGACCCAGATCACCCTGGGTCCGGGCGAGCACACAAGTCCCTCTTGGTCTCCGCGGCTGCCGTGATAGGATCAGAACTTGCGAAGGGATCAGGGGAAGCGAATGCCAAAGGAGGCGTCATGGTAACGCGTGGGTTGCATGTCACGGTGATGTCGCTACTGATTTTCGGCGTGGCTCTCGCCGGGTGTGCGAAGCGCCCCGCCACGACCCAGGCAGCACCCGCACCCACGCCTCCAGGGCCGGCCGCGCGCGTCGAGCCGCCGGGCGCGCCGCCCGCAGTGACGCCGGGTCCCGGACCGGCCGCGCTGGCCGCGCCGGGCGCGCCCGCCGCGCCGGGTGCGCCGGGCGCGCCGGGTGCGCCGGGTCGGCCGCCCGCCGCCGCCGCAGCGCGGCCGTTGCCGCGGGAGTTCGCCGCCGTCCCGGACCTGAAGGACATCTTCTTCGACTTCGACAAGTACGACATCCGGCCGGGCGACGCGAAGATCCTCGACGCCAACGCGACGTGGCTGAAGGCGAACGCGAACCACCTCGTCCTCATCGAGGGCCACTGCGACGAGCGCGGCACCAACGAGTACAACCTGGCGCTCGGGGAGCGGCGTGCGAAGTCCACGATGAACTACCTCGTCTCGCAGGGCGTCCAGGCCAACCGCATCACGATCATCAGCTACGGCGAGGAGCGGCCGCAGTGCGCCGAGAAGAACGAAGGATGCTGGAGCAAGAATCGGCGCGCGCACTTCCTCGTCAAGCCCCGCTGAGCCGGGCTGAGGTCACTACGAGGAGGAGGACGGCCATCCTCCTCCTCGCTGTCGTTTTGCTCGTGGGCGGCTGCGCCGGGGCCGCCGGGGTCACCGGCGTCGCGACGCAGCAGGACCTCTTCGAGCTCCGCTCCGAGCTCATCCAGGCCCAGCAGACCGCCCAGCGCGCCAAGTCCGAGGCGGACGCCCTCGCGGCGCAGCTCGACCGGCGCGCGCGCGAGCAGACGGCGGCAAGCGAGCGCCAGGCGGCGGCCATCGCCCAGCGGCTCGACGGACTCGCCACGTCGCTCGGCGCGCTCGTCTCGCGCGTGGACGAGCTCACGACACGCGTCGAAGCGCTCGCCCGTCAGCTCCGGGCCGCGGCGCCGGCACCGGCCGCACCGACGCCCGCCACGCCCCCGCCTCCCACGCCCGCCCCGGCGCTGGCCGCGCCCGCCGCGGTGCCCGCGCGGCCGACCACAGGCGCGCTCCAGCCCAGGGATGTCTACCAGGCCGCGTATATCGACTTCAGCAAGGGGAGCTACTCGCTCGCCATCGCCGGCTTCCGGGAGTTCGTGCGCCGTTACCCTGAGCACGACCTGGCGGGCAACGCCCAGTACTGGATCGGCGAGGCGTACCTGAGTCTGGCGCGCGGCTACGCGAACGCGGACCAAACAGATCGTGCGTCTGAGTCGCTCAACCAGGCGGCGCAGGAGTTCAGGAAGGTGCTCGCCAACTATCCGCGAGCCGAGAAGGTGTCCGCCGCCCTCTACAAAGAAGCGCTGGCGCTCATCGAGCTCAAGCAGCCGCAGCAGGCGCAGGCGCGGCTGCAGTATCTCGTGGACAATTTCCCGCAGTCCGAAGAGATGCCGCTCGCCCGAGAGCGGCTCGCCGCGCTCAAGAAGTAGCCGGCCAGGCCCAGCCGAGCAGAACGAGGAGCGCCCCGGGTGTCCCGGGGCGCTTCCGAGCGTTGGGGGGTGTGGGGGGCCATGTCGGGGCCCCCCACGTCACTAGTCGTCGAGGCCGAACACCCACACGACCGTCATGTCCCGGTCGGGCGTTTGGTACACCATGACGCTGGCCTGGGGGTGGTCCGTATTGGCCGCTCTCACGATGACGGGGCCGTCGAACGCAGGCGGCGCCTGGGTCGTCTGCCAGAGCGTCATCGAGACCAGGAAGGCCGCCATCAGCGCGCCGCCGAAGACCCAGCGGGGGCGGAGCCAGATGCGGGCCGTCGCTACCGGGGCCTCCCGGCGCGCGCCTTCGATGCCCCGTACGATCCCGGGCCAAAACCCCGTCCAGTCGGGCTCTGGGGCGCTTGCCGTCGGGCTCAGGGAGCGCTGGAGGAGGGCCCGGGTCCGCCGGAGCCCGTCCGCCTCGCGCCGGCACCTCGCGCAGCCTCCCAGATGGCGCGCGGCGACCTCCGCCTGAGCGCCTTCGAGGGCTCCGTCGAGGTAAGCACCGAGCCTGCCACGGACGCGGAGACAGGTCAGCACGGCAGTTGGACGGACCGTGCCCCTGCCCGTATTCTCATGCCGGCATGATATCCGAACAGGCCCTGACCCTCCCCGGTGGTGCCGACGTCGCGCTGGAGGCCCGTCTCGCCGTCCCCGACGGAGCGTCAGCCGGAGTCGTCATCTGCCACCCGCACCCCCTCTACGGCGGCGACATGGACAACCCCGTGGTCGTGCGCGTCCAGGAAGCGTGCGCGGCCGAGGGTTTCGCCACGCTCCGCTTCAACTTCCGCGGCGTCGGCGGCTCGAGCGGGACCCACGGCGGGGGCGTGGGCGAGCAGGACGACGCCCGGGCGGCGCTCGATGGACTCGAGCAGAAGGCGGGCACGGCGGCGCTGGCGATCGCAGGCTACTCGTTCGGCGCCTGGATCGCGGCGGTCGTCGGCTGCCGGGACGCGCGGGTCGGCGCTCTGGTACTGATCGCGCCGCCGCTGGGTCTCTACGACTTCGGCTGCCTCGAGGGCAAGCGCGTGCCGACGCTCGCGGTGGCCGGCACGCAGGACCCCTACTGCCCGTCCGCCGACTTCCAGCGCTTCACCGCGCGCTCCCCCTGGATCACGCCGGCCCTGATCGACGGCGCCGATCACTTCTTCTTCGGCAGGCTCTACCCCCTGGGCGAGGCGGTGGGCGTCTGGGCGCGCCGACTCCGCGCGGAGGGCGAGGCGCGTTAGGAGCGTGTCGGAGTAACTGAGAACGAGGAGCGCCCCGGGGCGCTGCCGAGCGTTGGGGGGTGGGGGGGCCGCCCCCACGTGGTTAGGCCCGCGGCAGGCGCGGCGGCGTCGCGTTGCCCGCCGAGAGGATGATCCGGATGCCCTCCTCGACGGTCAAGCCCGTCGCGATCACGTCCTCGCGAGGGACGACGACCACGTCGCCGAGATAGAGGTTGTTCGTCGGGATGAAGACCGTCACCATGTCGCGCTTGCCGTGGGGCGTGTCGAGCAGGAGCTGGCTCGTGACGAAGCCGAAGGCGTACTCGCCCGCTCGCGGGTGCTCGACGAGCACGACGGCCCGGAAGGCGCTCCGCCGCTCGGGCGAAAAGGAGTCGATCAGCATCTTCACGGACGGGTAGAGCCGCCGGTAGATCGGCACCCTCAGGAGGAGCTTGTCGCCCCACGCGAGCACGCGGCGGCCGACGACGTTTCGCGCGATCGTGCCCATGAGTAAGATGATGACCGCCGCCGTGAGGAAGCCGAGCCCCGGGACCGGCCGGCCGAGGATGCGCTCGTACATCGGACCAGGTGCGGACGGGCGAGGCCATGCCTGGATCGAGCATAGCACCACAGCGCCCGCGGGCCCTCATAACGGGCGGCGCGATCCGCCTCGGGCGCGCGACCGCGGAGGCGCTGGCGCGAGCGGGCATGGACGTGGCGATCAGCTACTACCGGTCCGCGCGCGAGGCCCGGCGGACGGTCGCAGCGCTCGAGGCCCTGGGCGCCCGGGCGGTCGCGCTTCGCGCGGGCCTCGCCGACCCGGCGGCCGCGCGCCGCCTGGTGGCGGCCGCGGCGCGCGCGCTCGGCGGCCTCGACGTACTCGTCAACAACGCGGCGCGCTTCCAGCGCACGCCGTTCCTCGCCACCACACCCGCGCATTACGACCGGCTCCTGGACCTGAACCTCCGCGGCGCCTTCTTCACGAGCCAGGCCGCGGCGCGAGCGATGGGCCGCCGCGGGGGCCGCATCGTCAATATCGGCGACGCCGGGGCGGACCGGGCGTGGCCCGGCTACATCCCCTACACGCTCTCCAAGGCGGGGATCGCGGCCCTCACGCGCGGCCTCGCCGCGGCGCTCCGACCCCAGCGGATCGCCGTCAACTGCGTGGCGCCGGGCGCGGTCCTGCGCCCGCGAGGCTTCCCCCGCGCACGCTGGAAGAAGCTCAGTCGAGGTCGCGACGGCGGGGTGGCGGCGGTGGCGGCCGCCGTCGTCTTCTTCGCGACGTGCCCGCCGCAGGTCACCGGACGCATCCTGCGCGTCGGCGAAGGACACCCACGATGATCGGCACGAGCGCGCTCGCGATCTGGCTCACACTGGATCCCTCCGGCGAGGAGGATTTCAACAACTGGTACCCGCGGCAGCACCTGCCCGAGCGCCTGTCAGTCCCCGGGTTCCTCCGGGGCCGGCGCTACCGGGCGGCGGGCGGCTCGCCGCCCTACTTCACGCTCTACGAGCTCGCGGACACGACGGTCCTCTCGAGCCCCGCGTACCTCGAGCGCCTCAACAATCCGACCGACTGGACGCGCCGCGTGCTCCCCAGGATCCGCGGCGCCGTCAGGAACGGGTGCGCGTGCCTCGCCGCGAGCGAGCCGGACACCGTGGAGCCGCACCTGCTCACGGTCCGTATCGTCCCGGCATCCGGTCGCGGCGCCGCCGTGCAGGCCTGGCTCGCCGGCGAGGCCGTGCGGACGCTCACCGCGCTCCCGGGCGTGACCGGCGCGGCGCTTCTCGGGCAGGAGACGGCCGGCACCGCCGTCGTGACCGAAGAGCGCAGGCTCTTCGGGTGCGAGGTCCTCGGCGGCCCGCCCTGGGTCGCGCTGTGCGAGGTGGCCGCCCCGGGCGCAGAGGCCGGGCTGCGCGAGTTCTGGCGGGCGTGGTCCACCAGGACCGCCGCCGAGGCGACGGTGGACTTCTACCGGCTGATGTACGGGCTCCGCTGGATTTGAAACTGGGCTACAGGAGCTTGAGCCGGCCGCCGCCCATCGTCTGGAGGAAGTCGCCGAGCGACGCGAAGCGCATGAAGGGGTTCTGCCGCCGCTCCTCGCCGATCGTGGAGGCCGGGCCGCCGTAGTTGTGACCCGGCAGGAGGATCGTGTCGTCCGGCAGGGCGCCGAGCCGCTGGGTGAGCGAGTAGTACATCTCCGACGGGTCGCTGCCCGGCAGGTCGGTGCGGCCGCACGAGCCGATGAAGAGCGTGTCGCCCGAGACGAGCCGGTCGTCGATCAGAAAGCACTGCGAGCCCGGCGTGTGGCCGGGCGTGTGCATGAAGGTCAGCGTGAGCCGGCCGATCGTGAGCGTGTCGTGATTGTCCACCTTCACCAGGTCGGAGCCGAAGCCCTTCAGGAATTCGCGCTCGGCCTTGTGGACGTAGACCTTGGCCTTCACGCGCTCGAGCAGCTCCTCGACGCCCGCGATGCGCCCCGGCATCCCCCAGGACTCGAGGCTCCCGCCCACGTGGTCCTGGTGGGTGTGCGTGACGAGCGCGCCCGTGAGCGTCATGCCGTCGGCCTGGACGGTCTCGACGATCGTGTCGATCTCCCACGCCGGGTCCACGACGACGCACTCGCGGGTCACCGGGTCGCCGACGAGATAGACGAAGTTCTGCATCGGCCCGAGCTCCAGCTGCCGAAGGTAGATCGTCTCGTCGTTCACGGCGTCCATGGTACCGCGGCGGCGGTGACTGCGCTAGAATTGCCGCGGCCCATCCCATGCCAGGAGAACCTGATGCCGCGCCTGCAGCGGTTGGGCCTGAGCTCTCCGCGCGTCGAGCCGCGCTACCGCAGGATCGGCCCACTCGCCTGAGGGGCGCCGCCACGATGCGCGGCCGCGCGGCCGCTCCGGTCCTCCTGGCGCTCGCCACGGCCGCGTGCGCGTTCCCCGTCGAGGGCGACTTCGCCGGGCGTCGGCTCGACCGGACCCAGAACCCCGCGACGACGATCGTCATCATCCACAACCACGGCTTCTCCAGCGCCCAGGCGGGGACGTACCGGCCCGTCACGCCGCCGATCTTGCGGATGGCCGCCGACCGCAACCCCGACGTGGTCGTCTTCTCGCAGGTCCGCAACACGACCAGCCTGACGGCCGTGGACCACTCGGCCTACATCGAGTCGGCCGTGGCGCACTTCCATCGGGCGCGGGGCGTGCCGCTCGAGAACATCATCCTGGCGGGGCAGAGCTGCGGCGGCTGGGGCTCGCTCCAAGCGGCGGCCTTCACCTATCCGACGGTCGGCGGCGTGCTCGGCTTCGCGCCGACGTGCCACGGCAAGCTCCCCCACTCGCCCGACGTGCGCGAGCGGCGGGCGCAGGAGATGGTGCGGCTCGCGGATCGGATTCACGCGGCCGGCACACTCTTCCTCTACGAGGGCGACTCCTATTACTCGGTCTCGGAGTGGGACGCGTTCGAGTCGCGGATCAACGGCCGAGCGCAGGAGCTCCGCGTCGAGCGCGTGAGCCGCACGCGGGTCCTCGAGCTCTGCGCGCGCTGCGGGGGCGACAGCCACGGCGCGTACTGGGACGAGCGATTCGCGTCGGCCTTCTTCGACAGCCACGTCCAGCCGCTGATCGAGCGGGTCCGGGCGCGGATCCGCGCCCGGACGGCTGATGCCGGTCCGCCGTGATCCGCGGACGACGCGGCGTCAGGGAACGAGCATCACGACGTGAGGCGGAGTTCCTTGGAGCTGCAGGCTACCCCTTGAGGTCGTCCGGCACCTTCGGCAACTGCCCGAGCGCCTGCGGGTCCACCGCGTAGATCGCGGGCAGCGCCTTGAGCTTCGCGTAGATGCGCTCGCCCTCGCGCTTGCCGACGAGGACCGTCGCGATCTCCGCGCCGTCGGCCCTGAGGAGCGTCGCTTCCAGGACCGGGGAGTCGAGGCCGTACTTCCCGGCCTCCTGGCTGCCCGGTGCCGCGAGTTCCTTCCACTTGAGCGCGCGGAGCGTATAGAGCAGGTTCTCGACGGCGGCGCCTTTCGCGGCGCCCGTCGCGCCCTCCACGAACCTCCAGTCGAGCTCCCCGCTCCGCTCGACCACGACCGCCTGGCCCCCCGCGCGCACGCGCAGGCGCTTGACGTCTTTCGGGTCGAGCCCCGGCAGGAACGTGCGGTCCCTGAGGTCGGTCGCCGACCGGCTGAGCTCCTCGAGCGTCTTCGCGTCCACGAGCACGACCGGACCCTGGCCGGTCAGCGCCGCGTAGGCGCTCCGCTGGCCGCCCCGCTTCTCCGTCGACGGCGCCAGCAGGAGCGTCTTCGGCGGCGCGCCCTGCTCGGTCACGGTCACGCGCACGGTGGGCTTGCCGAGATAGCGCGCGACGCCCGCGGCGTCGTCGGTGATGAAGCCCTGAGCGCGGAGCTCGCGGAGCTTGAAGAGGATCGCTCCCGCTTCCACCTGGTCGGCGGGCAGCGGTTCCGGCGCGGTGAGGCGCCAGCGGTTGCCCTCGAGGGCGAGCGCGACCGCGCCCTTCGGGCTCTCGAGGTCGATCCGCGTCACCTTGTCGCGCTCGAACTCCACGACCATCTTGTTCCGGAGCGCCCCGACGTT
>JACPCG010000086.1 GCA_016179925.1 Candidatus Rokuibacteriota bacterium
CGTTAGGCGGAGTTGTGGTTGACAAGAAGGTCGGGACGATTTCGAACGTCATGACGAAGATGATGCGCAGTGGCCTCACTCTCACCATCACCCTCCTCATGCTTTCGGCCTCGCTCGGTCACGCGGCTCAGCAGGCTAGGAAGGTGCCGGTGATCGGTATCCTGATCGGCGGAATCCAGCCCCACGGTTTCCGAGAAGGTCTGCGAGAGCTCGGGTACGTCGACGGCCAGAACATCAGGCTCATCGAGCGTCCGTCGGGCGGGCGAAACGAGCGTTTCCCGGAGTTGGTAGCCGAGCTGCTCCGCCTCAGAGTGGACGTGATCGTATCGTCGGCCACGCCCGCCGTGCGCGCCGCCAAGGAGGCGACCAGCACCACGCCGATCGTGATGGCCGGGTTGACTGACCCGATCGGTGCACGACTCATCCAAAGTCTTGGGCGACCCGGTGGCAACATCACCGGGCTTACGAACATCTTCACCGAGCTGAGCGGCAAGCGGCTCCAGCTCCTCAAGGAGGCCGTACCGCGGCTCGGCCGTGTGGCGGTGCTCTGGAATCCTGATCATCCGGGCCAGCGTCTCGCAGTCGAGCTGTCACAGGAGGTCGCGCGCAGGATCGGCGTGAAACTGGTCTCCGCCGAAGTGCGGCGCGCGGAAGACTTTCCGGGTGCTTTTGCCTTGATCGTCGGAGAGCGCGCGGACGGCTTGCACGTGTTGCCCGACCCGATCACATCGTTCCATCGGCGGCAGATCGCCGAGTTCGCGCGGACGAACCGGCTACCGGCCATGTACGCCGCGCGAGAGTGGGCCGAGGCTGGCGGGCTCCTCGCCTACGGCACCAACTTCCCGGACCTGTGGCGCAGGTCCGCCGTCTTCGTGGACAAGATTCTCAAAGGTACGAAGCCAGAGGACCTGCCCGTCGAGCAACCGACCAAGTTCGAACTGGTAATCAATCTCCGGACGGCCCGGGCCTTGGGTGTCGCTATTCCACAGGCCCTGCTCGCACGCGTCGATCACGTCATCGAGTGAGGAGCGACATCATGCACAATGGGGGAGCGCCAAGAGCCAGCAGGTCGATACGTGGTGGTGTGGAAGCGGGAGAACGGCCAGTGGAAGCTCCACCGCGACATCGCTCGGGGTTAGTCGTCCTCCACCCAGGCTTCCGTCAGGCGGCGGGCCAGCGCGCGGTGGCCCTTGAAGAAATAGCCGAGCATCGAGGCGGCGGCGAGGAGGTTGCCGAGGAAGACCGTCCAGCCCACGAGCTCGTCCAGCACCCACTTCGCGGCGATCACGACCGCCCCGAAGAAGGCCACCTCGAACGCGGTGAAGAAGATGACGAGCGCGAAGATGAACAGCGGCTGGCGCTCGGCGCCGGCGATGAGCGCGGCGCTGATGATGCCGACGACGGCGAACGCGAGACCGTGCACGACGGTGTAGCCCAGCACGGCGGGTACCGGGTCCGGCTGCCGCAGGAGCGCCGAGCCGAGGAGCTTCGGCGTCCGGAGCGGCTCGCCCTGGACCCAGTCGATCGCGAGGAACCAGAGCGCCACGACCGCGGCGCCGATGAGGCCGGCGACGATGCCCTCGCGGAGCACGCCGCCCCACGAGCCGACCAGCGCCTGCGGCAGCGCCCGGTGGGCGCGGAAGAGGTACCAGAGCATCGCGATCGAGGCGAGGAGGTTGCCGACCAGGATCGCCCACCACACCAGCGCGCCGAGCATGGACTGGCTCAGCGCGCCGATGACGCCGAAGACGAACACCTCGAAGCAGGCGAAGAGGATCACGAATGCGACGAAGAGCGTCGGCTCGCGCTCGCTCACGGCCATGACGCTGGCCGCGACGACGCCGAACGCGACGAAGGCCAGACCGTGCAGGATCGTGTAGCCGAGGACGGGCCCCGGCGTGATCTGGAGCCCGATCGGGCTGGTGACGCCCTGGAACACCGTCGCGCCGAGCAGGCCCGGGGTGAGGAAGGGCCGCCCGCGCGCCACGTCGAAGAAGAGGAACCAGACCGCGACGACCGTCGCCCCGATCAAGCCGGCAACGATGCCTTCTCTCAGGACCGATCGCGGGCCCGGCGTCATGGCCGGCGCAATTGTATCACTCGGCGTCGCGCGCGAGCCGCACCCCGTAGTCCGAATAGCGGAGCCGGGGTGGCAGGGACGAGCGGTGCGCGACCGGGCTCCACGGGTCGGCGTGCCGCCAGGCGCCGCCGCGGCTCACGCGCCGCGCGCCGGCGGCCGGACCGCGCGGGTTCCGCGCGGGCGAGCCGGCGTAATAGCCGTCGGCGAACCAGTCGGCGCACCATTCGTGGACGACGCCGGAGAGGTCCGCGAGCCCGAGCGGGTTCGCCGGCGTCTCGCCCACGCGGGGCGGGCGGTCGAACGTCCCGGCGGGCCGCGCGTCGCCCCAGGGATAGCGCGCGCCGTCGAGGCCGCCGCGCGCGGCCTTCTCCCACTCGGCCTCGGTCGGCAGCCGCCCTCCCGCCCACTCGGCGAACCGCACGGCCTCGTCCCAGGAGAGGCCCACGACGGGCTGGCGGCGATCGCCGAAGGCGGGATCGTTCCAGAAGCGCGGCTGCGGCGCGCCCGTGGCCGCCAGGTACCGCGCGTAGTCCGCGTTGGTCGCGGGCGTCGTGGCGATGCGGAACGCGTCCACCCAGACCTCGTGCGCGGGGCGCTCGCACGGGTGCCCGGCCTCCCAGCCCATGCTGAACGGGCCCGCGGGGACGTCCACGAAGTCCACACCGTATAATAGGGCGCTTCCGAAAGGGGACTTCCATGAACGTCGCGTCGCGGATGCTGCGTCTGGGGACGGAGTCGGCGTTCGAAGTGCTCGCGCGCGCGAAGGCCCTCGAGCGCGCGGGCCGCGAGATCGTCCACCTCGAGATCGGCGAGCCCGACTTCGACACGCCGGCGCACATCAAGGAGGCGGCGAAGCAGGCGCTGGAGGCCGGCGCGACGCACTACGGGCCGTCGGCGGGCCTGCCCGAGCTGCGCGAGGCGATCGCCAAGCACGTCGCGGAGACGCGCGGCGTGCCGGTGTCGCCGGAGGAGGTCGTGGTGACGCCGGGCGCCAAGCCGATCATGTTCTTCACGATCCTCGCCCTCGTCGGCGAGGGCGACGAGGTGATCTACCCGAACCCCGGATTCCCGATCTACGAGTCCGTCATCAACTTCGTCGGGGGCGTGCCCGTGCCGATCCCGCTGCGCGAGGAGAGCGGGTTCGGCTTCGACCTCCCGCTCTTCGAGCGGCGCGTGTCGGCGAAGACCCGGCTCATCATCATCAACTCGCCCGAGAACCCGACCGGCGGCGTGCTGGACCGGCGCCAGATCGAGCGTATCGCCGCGATCGCCGCCGCGCGCGGCATTCCGGTCCTGAGCGACGAGATCTACCGGCAGTTCCTCTACGAGGGCGAGTTCGTGTCCATGCTGGGCATGCCGGGCATGCGCGAGCACACGATCCTGCTCGACGGCTTCTCGAAGTCGTATGCGATGACCGGCTGGCGGCTCGGCTACGGCGTGATGCCCCCGCCGCTCGCCGAGCACGTCGCGCGCCTCATGGTGAACTCCGCCTCGTGCACGGCCTCGTTCGTCCAGCTCGCGGGCCTCGCCGCGCTCCAGGGCGACCAGACGCCGGTCGCGCGCATGGTGGCCGAGTTCAAGCGGCGGCGCGACCTGCTCGTGGACGGCCTGAACCGCCTGCCCGGCGTCCGGTGCGCGCGGCCGGGCGGGGCGTTCTACGTCTTCCCGAACATCACGGGGACGGGCCGGCCGTCGGCCGAGGTCGCGGAGCGGATCCTGGCCGAGGCGGGCGTGGCCGTGCTCTCCGGCACCGCGTTCGGCGCCCACGGCGAGGGATACCTGCGCCTGTCATACGCGAACTCCGAGGCGAACCTGCGTCTGGCCCTCGAGCGGATGCGCCCCGTTTTCGAGAGCCTCGCGAAGCGCTAGCACCCCGCGTGAGCACCGTCGCAGACGTCGTCGTCGACGGTCTCGCGCGCGCGGGCACGCCACGGATCTTCGGCGTGCCGGGCGTGGGCGCGAGCCTCCTCGCCGCGGCGCGCGCCCGCGGGCTCCCGCTCGTGCCCGCGTACGGCGAATCGGCGGCGTGCGTGATGGCCGCGGTCACGGGCGATCTCGCTGAGGCGCCGGGCGCCGTGGCGGTCGGTCCCGGCCCGGGCATCGCCGCGGCGGTGACCGGCGCCGCCCAGGCCACGCTCAACCGCTCGCCCGTGATCTTCCTGACCGACCGCCATCCGGGGACGATGCTCGCCTGCAAGGCGAGCCTCGGCGTCACGGCGGCCTCCGCGGCCGACGCGATCGCTCGCGCTGCGCGGCTCGCGATGACGGAGCCGCGCGGGCCGGTTCATCTCGACGTGCCGCCGGCCGTCGCCGACGAGCCCGCGGTGGAGGTCGCGGCGTCCTGCCGGCCCGCGCCGCTCGCGCCGCCCGAGCGCCGGGCGCTCGACGAGGCGGCTGCGCTCGTAGCCTCGGCCTCCCGCCCCGTGCTCGTCGCGGGCCTCGGCTGCCGCGCGGGGGCGAGCGCCGCGTGGCTCCGCGCGCTCGCCGAGGCGCTGCCCGCGCCGGTGCTCGTGACCCCGAAGGCGAAGGGGGCGCTGCCCGACCCTCATCCGCTGATGCTCGGCGTCCTGGCGAGCGCCGGTGCCGGCGAGCCGCTCCTGGGGCGCGCGGACCTGATCGTGGCGCTGGGGCTCGACGCCGTCGAGGCGAACCCGGGCGTCTGGCCGTCCACCGCGCCGCTCCTGCATCTGGCGCCGTTTCCCGCGGCGGCCGACTGCGGCCGTCCGGTGACCGAAATGGTCGGCGAGATCGGGCTCGTTGTCGAGGAGCTGGCGCCGCGTCTGCACGGCCGGGCGCGCGCCGACTGGGACGTGGCCGAGCTCGATCGCCTGAAGCGCGACCTGGCCGCGCGGCGCGCCGCCGCGGGCTTCCCGTACCGCGCGGTCAGGCTCGCGCGCGAGGCCACGGAGGCCGGCACGATCGCCGCCGTGGACGCCGGGCCTCACGCCGACGGCGTCACGGCGCTCTGGGACGCGGTGGCGCCGGGCGAGTTCCTGATCTCGAACGGCCCGGCGACGGCGGGCTTCGCGCTGCCGGCGGCGATCGCCGCCCACCTCGCGCGTCCCGAGCGGCGCGTCGTCTGCTTCACCACCGCCGCGGGCCTCGTGGCGGCCGCCTCCGAGCTCGAGACGGCGATGCGACTCCGCGCGCCCATCGTCGTCGTGGCGTTCGGCGAGCCCACGGCAGGCGCGCCGGATCTCGTCCGGCTCGCGCAGAGCTTCGGCGTACCGGCGTTCGCCGCCGACGGCGAGGCGCGGTTCGGCGAGGCGATGAGCCGCGCGCTGCAGACGGGCGGCCCGGCGCTGATCGCCGTCTGGCCTTGACAGATATAATGACGCCATGCCGATCCTGACCGACCGCGACCGCGCCGCCGTCCGCAAGGAGTTCGAGAAGCTCGCCGGCCCCGTGAAGCTCGCCGTCTTCTCGCAGGAGCTGCTGGCCGGCGATCTCTGCCGCCAGAACGAGCAGCTCGTCCGCGAGGTGGCGGCGCTCTCCGACAGGATCACCGTGGAGGTGTTCAACCCCGCGATTGACCGCGAGCGAGCCCAGACCTACGGCGTGGACCAGGTGCCCGCGATCGCCGTCGAGGGCGCGCGCGACTACGGGATCCGGTTCTACGGCGTCCCGCTCGGATACGAGTTCAGCAACCTGATCGACGCCATCATCGTGGCGTCCACGGGGGAGCCCGCGCTCAGCGAGGACACGAAGGCCTCGCTCCGGGCGCTCGCCGCCGACGTCGAGATCAAGGTCTTCGCGACGCCCACCTGACCCCACTGCCCCCGGGCCGTGCGCCTGGCGCAGCACATGGCGATCGCGTCGGATCGCGTCCGCGCGACGGCGATCGAGGCGACCGAGTTCCCCGAGCTCTCGCGCGCCTACCAGGTGATGGGCGTGCCGAAGGTCGTCATCAACGACCGCGTGCAGTTCGAGGGGGCCGTTTCCGAGCAGGACTTCCTCGGCGCGGTGCTCCAGGCGGTGAGCGCCCCCTGAGCTCTCCCGTCCGCCGCGGGGGCGGGCGTCGGGTACGGCCGGGTGGGGAGCGGCTCGACCACGCGGCCCGCGTGCGCATGACTCGCCGCGGCGGATCTCCGTCGGGATGCGTCGCGTCCGGATGCGACGCGGCGGGGAGATCTATCGCATTGACGATCCCGAACTTCTCCCGGTGCTCGACCGCGAGGAGGGGTACAATTTCGAGCGCCGCCGGTCCGCCGTCACGCTCGCGAACGGCCGGGGCGCGCGGGCGTGGGTCTACCGGTACCGCGGACCGCTGCATCGAGGGATCCTGATCCCGGACGGGGACTTCCGCCGGGCTCACCCGCCCGGCAATCGTGCGTGACCGTGGGGAGGACGCGATGGCGCTGACCGCCGCCGAGCTCGTGAAGGCCGACCAGGAGCACCTGATCCATCCGCTCCACCATCCCGTGGACAACGCGGAGCCGGTCATCTACGTCCGCGGGCGCGGCGCGACCGTCGTGGACATCGGCGGCCACGAGTACCTCGACGGGCTCTCGGGGCTCTGGAACGTCAACGTCGGCCACGGGCGGGCCGAGCTGGCCGAGGCCGCCGCGGCGCAGATGAAGGAGCTTGCGTACTTCTCGGGCTACGTCGGGTCGTCCAATATTCCGGCGATCACGCTCGCCAACCGCCTGATGGAGATCACCTACGACAACATGCAGGCGGTGTTCTTCGCCTCGGGCGGCGCCGAGGCGAACGAATCGGCGTTCAAGACGGCGCGCTTCTACTGGAAGGCGACCGGCAAGCCGGAGAAGTTCAAGATCATCTCGCGCCAGCAGGGCTACCACGGCGTGACGCTCCAGGCGATGAGCGCCACGGGCATGGGCGCCTACTGGAAGATGTTCGAGCCGCGCGTGCCCGGCTTCGTCCACATCCAGACGTGCTACCCGTACCGCTTCCAGGGCGCCAAACCGGGGGAGACCGTCGGCCAGGCGGCGGCGCGCGAGCTCGAGGAGGCGATCCTCCGCGAGGGGCCGGGCACGGTCGCCGCGTTCATCGGCGAGCCGATCCACGGCGGCGGCGGCGTGATCTACCCGACCGACGACTACTGGTCGCGCGTGCGCGAGGTGTGCACGCGCCACGACGTGCTGCTGATCGCCGATGAGGTGATCACCGGCTTCTGCCGGACCGGGCGGTGGTTCGCGCTCGCGCACTGGAACGTGAAGCCCGACATCCTCTCGTTCGCCAAGGGCGTGACCTCGGGCTATCTCCCGCTCGGCGGCATCATGGTCAGCAAGGCGATCAAGGACGCGATGGACTCGGTGAAGCCCGAGGACCGCTGGATGCACGCCTACACGTATTCCGCCCACCCGACGTGCTGCGCGGTGGGGGTGAAGAACCTCGAGATCATGACGCGCGAGCGGCTGTGGGAGAACGCGGCGAAGATGGGCGACCGGCTCTACGCGGGGCTCAAGCAGACCTTCGGCGACCACCCGAACGTCGGCGACATCCGCGGCGGCAAGGGCCTGCTCGCCGCCCTCGAGCTCGTGGAGGACCGCGCGAGCAAGAAGAACTTCGCCGGCGACCGCAAGGTGGCCGCGCGCCTGCAGGCGGAGATGATGAAGCGAGGCGTGGTGACGCGCACGCGTCCTGCCGTGGGGCCGCACCCGTCGCCGGGGGACGCGGTGTTCTACGCGCCGCCGCTCGTCGTGACCGAAGGGGAGATCGACCGCCTGATCGCGGTGACGCGCGACGCGGTCAAGGCCGTGCTGGGCGCGTGAGGCTCATCACCGCCCACCGGATCCTGATCGCCGCGGGCATCGCGCTCTTCGTCTTCTACGCGGCCTTCCAGCTGCGCGTGTTCGTGCGCGACGGCGCCGCGGCGTCCCTGGTGCAGGCGGTCGTCTCCGCCGCGATCGCGGTCGGCTTCGTCGTCTACTACCGCTCGCTCAAGCGGCGATGGGGGGACCGTCCGTAGCTCGGGCACCCGCCGTCCTGATCTACGACGGCGAGTGCCCCATGTGCCGGACGAGCGCGCTCTGGCTCATGCGGCTCGCGGCCTCCGGCGGCGCGCTCGAGATCCTGCCCTGCGGCTCCGGGCCGCGCCGCACGCGCTTCCCCCGCATCTCGGACGAAGCGTGCTCGAGCGCCATGCAGCTCGTGCTCCCCGACGGGCGCGTGCTCGCCGGCGCCGACGCCGTGCCCGAGCTGCTCCGGCGCATCCGCGGGCTCGGCTGGGTCGCGAGCGCCTTCGCGCTCCCCGGCGCGCGCCCGCTCGCGCGGCGCTTCTACGCCTGGGTCGCGCGAAACCGCCTGCGTCTCTCGTGCAGGCGCTGAGGGTCGCCGCGCCCGACGCGCGGCTCACGCGCTTAGAAACCCTGCTCCCCGCAATCCCGCGTGAATCTCCGGCATCGGTGCAACGATTCCGGTCTCGATGCTGAGGCTGCCTCCTGGCTGGAGGACGCGCGCGGATTCGACGAGAGCCTGGAGGTTCGGTCCGGTGAATGACATGAAGGGTACACGCTCGAAGAGCACTGCGGAGAATGTCATTGATCTGAGCGGGGCGGAGGCGATGTCGCCGACTCCGTGCGGCCGGGTCGCGGCGTCGATATTGAGTGAAATATCACCCGGCTTGGCGAACGGGAATCCGCCGGCGCGTCCGCCTCCAACGACAAGCCGTGACCGCTGTCTGGTTCTGGCCAAGCGCTCTCCGTCGGGTGGGGCGGCCTCTTCTCACACCGTTCCGCAGTGTCGAGAGGGTAGGCCAGCTCCAGCGCGGCATCAACGCGTATCGGCGCCGATACGACGATATGTCTCCGATCAGCGACGGAGGCTGGCGTACAATCGCCCTATGTCCGGCTTCGAGGAGGTCAACTACTACTTCCGCAAGGCCGCGCGCGTGATGGACCTCTCGGCGCACGTCGAGCGGATGCTCATCACGCCGTTCCGCGAAGTGAAGGTCGACGTGTCCATCACGCTCGACAACGGCGAGCTGGGCACGTTCATCGGGTACCGCGTCCAGCACGACAAGAGCCGGGGCCCGATGAAAGGCGGCTTGCGCTACCACCCGACGGTGGACATGGACGAGGCGCTCGGCCTCGCCTCGCTGATGACGTGGAAGACCGCGGTCGTGAACCTCCCGTACGGAGGCGCCAAGGGCGGGATCGCCGTGGATCCCTCGAAGCTCTCCGAGCGCGAGCGCGAGCGGCTCACGCGCCGGTTCGTCGAGCAGATCCACGACATCATCGGCCCGCACACGGACATCCCCGCGCCCGACGTCAACACCAACGCGCAGGTCATGGCGTGGATCATGGACGAGTACTCGAAGATCCACGGGTTCTCACCCGCCGTCGTCACGGGCAAGCCGGTGGACCTCTTCGGCTCGAAGGGGCGCGAGGAAGCGACCGGCCGGGGCGTCGTGTTCGCGCTCGAGGAGTACCTGAAAGACACGGGTGGCGGCGAGGTCCGGGGCAAGACGTTCGCCGTCCAGGGATTCGGCAACGTGGGCTCGTGGGCGTCGCGGTTCCTCCACGAGCGCGGCGGCAAGGTCGTCGCGGTGTCCGACACCAAGGGCGGCGTGTGGAGCCCGGAGGGTCTCGACATCCCGAAGCTCGTCGAGCACGCGAAGAGGACGAGAACCGTCGGCGGCTTTCCGGGAAGCGACGCGATCACCAACGCGGAGCTCCTCGTGCTGGACGTGGACGTGCTCGTGCCCGCCGCGCTCGGCGGGGTCATCACCGAGGCCAACGCAAAGGACGTCCGCGCCCGCGTCGTCCTCGAGGCCGCGAACGCCCCGACCACGCCGATGGCCGACGAGATGCTGGCCGGGCGGGGCGTCACCGTGCTGCCCGACATCTACGTCAACGCGGGCGGCGTCACGGTCTCCTACTTCGAGTGGGCGCAGAACATCCAACAGTTCACGTGGGAGGAAGACAAGGTCAACGCCGAGCTCCACCGGTACATGCGCGACGCGTACACGACGCTCGCGCGCGTGGTCCGCGAGCGCAAGGTGTCCCTTCGCACCGCAGCGTTCATCGTCGCGATCGGCCGCGTCGGCCGCGCGACCGCCCTCCGGGGGGTGTGAGGTGATGACCGCCGGCCAGGTTCGCGACATGATCCGCTCGGTGCTCTGCAAGGGCCTGACCGTCGAGCAGGCGGACCAGATCAGCCGGGCGTTGATCCCGTTGAGAGTGAATGCGGGCGACCCCGTGCTCCGCGAGGGCGATAACCCGAGCGGGCTCTTCCTGCTGATGAAGGGCACGGTGGACATCCTCAAGCGGACGCACGACGGCGGCACGCAGTCTCTCGGCACGGTGGAGGCGCCGTCGGTGCTGGGCGAGATGAGCCTGATCGCGGACCGCGCCCACTCCGCCACGGTCGTGAGCGTGACCGACTGCGACTTCTTCCTGCTCACCCGGCTGCAGTTCCAGCGCCTCATCGCGGGCGAGTCGATCGCCGCCTACAAGCTGATCGCGACGATCGCCGAGGTGCTCGCCGTCCGGCTGACGCGCCTCGACCGGAAGGTGGTCGAGCTTTTCGCCGCGCGCGAGGCATCGTCGCCGGTCGAGGAGCTCGCCGAGTTCAAGCAGAAGCTGTTCAGCGAGTGGAGCTTCTAGCATGCTGCTCTCCACCCAGCGCGCGGCGTCCTCGCCGGTCGAGGAGCCGGCCGCGTTCAAGCAGAAGCTCTTCAGCGAGTGGAGCCTCCAGCTGCGGGGGAGGCCCCGAGTCGCCTGCACGCGGAATAAGCACCCGGCGCCACGTGCCGCCGATACGGGCAGCGCCGGGCACGCCGCCGCCGCGTAAGTCCGCGTTAGCTTTACGCCGCGGCTCGGGGCCCTCCCCGGCACGCGACTTGCTGCTCCCGACGGCGCGGCCACGACGACGGCGTCGCGGGAGCTTCGGACAATGGCGCCCGAGCCCTGGGCGCCATTGTGTTTTTCGGCGCACGGCTCCGGCGCGAACGGGAGATCTCGATGGCGGGCGGGGGTCGTCACGATCGGCGCGGCGTCCCTGCACTGCGATGGCCACACCGAGCTGTACCGCGGCGGCGAGTACACGGTGGACTTCCTCCCGAAGATGAAGGTGGAGGTCGTGGTGCCGGACGATCGGGCGGACACGGTCGTCGCCCTGATCACGGCCGCTGCGAAGACGGGCAACATCGGCGACGGAAAGGTGTTCGTCTCGGGGCTGGACGAAGCCGTCCGCATCCGGACCGGCGAGCACGGCGAGCGCGCACTCTAGTGACAGGGGAGAACGTCCGATGAGACGACCGTGGGTGTGGGTGATGGTCGCCGTGCTGTCGATGGGCCCGGCGACGACGGGGCTCGCGCAGACGGCGGCGCCGGCCGGGGACAAAAAGGCGGAGGAGACGAAGGAGGCGGAGAAGCCGAAGACGCTCTGGGAGGAGAGCACGCTCTTCGCCTATATCGAGAACAGCTACGTGTGGAACCTCGGCCGCACCGGGCGCCGCGACGTCAACGAGCTGCGGCTCTACGACTTCGACGCAGGCTACACGTTCAACGTTGCCGAGTTCAGCCTCAAGAAGGACCCGTCGGACCGCTATCCGTTCGGCTACGGCCTGGTGGTGACGGCGGGAATCGACTCGCAGAAGAATCACGCGGTCGGGATCTTCCGGGACGGGGACGACGCGTTCCCGTTCCGGAACACCGAGAAGTTCGACCTGCAGGAGGCGTACGGCTCGTACAAAGTGCCGATCGGCCGCGGGCTCACGGTGAAGGCCGGGAAGTTCGTCACGCTGCTCGGCTACGAGGTCATCGAGTCGCCCAACAACCTCAACTTTTCGCGCTCGTTCCTCTTCAGCTTCGCGATCCCGCTCACACACGTCGGCGCCCTCGCGTCCTACGCGCCCACGGACTGGCTCACGCTCACGGCCGGGCCCGTCGTCGGCTGGGACGTCGCCGACGACAACAACAGCCGGATGTCGGTGATGGGCCAGGTCGCCCTGATCCCGCTCAAGGACCTGACCACCGGCCTCAACTGGATCACGGGGCCCGAGCAGAACACGAACGACAGCAACAGCCGCACCGTCCTCGACCTCGTCGCCACCTACACGGGCGTCAAGAACCTCACGCTCGGCCTCAACGTCGACTATGGCTGGGAAGAGGACGAGGCGGCGCTCGCGGCGTCCGGCACCCGCAGTGACCACGACGCGTCGTGGTGGGGCTACGCGGGCTACGTGGCCTACGACTGGACGGAGAAGCTCCGGACGGCGGTGCGCGGCGAGTACTTCTCAGACTCCACGGGAGTCCGCACGGCGGCGACGGCGGCGGGCGTCGGCGGCCGGGTGTCGCTGTGGGAGGTCACCGCGACGCTGCAGTACAAGATCTGGCGGGGGCTCGTCGGCCGGCTCGAGTACCGGCACGACGAGGACTTCGACTCCAAGGTCTTCAAGGTGCGCGCGCCGGGTCTGGTGCCGACGTCGAAGTCCCAGGACACGATCACGCTCGCGTTCCACTACCTCTTCTTCTAGAGGCGCGAGCGATGCCGGCGGACGGCGGCGGACGAGCGAACGGCGCGCAGCTCACGGTGCTCACGCGCGCCGTCGCCGACGCCGTCCCCGGCATCGTCGAGCAGCTCGCGGCGGCGCGCCCCGGGTGCGTCTACCGGGAGATGCTGGCGCTGCTCGAGCGCCCGCTCCTGCTGCGCGCGCTGGCGCTGACCGGCGGCAACCAGCTCCGCGCCGCGCGGCTGCTCGGCATCAACCGGAACACGCTCCGGAAGCGCTGCCGCGAGCTCCGGCTCCCGCTGCCGCGCGCGTCGCGGCGCGCTATCGCGGCGCCGGCCCCGCTCGGGTAAGCCCCGGCCCGCGCCGGGCCCGTCCTTGATCGCCGGGCCGGAATCCTGTATCAAGGACGGCGACGCATGCCGCCCATCCGGGTCCTCATCGCCAAGGTCGGTCTCGACGGTCACGACCGCGGCGCGAAGGTCGTCGCGCGCGGTCTGCGCGACGCGGGCATGGACGTCGTCTACACGGGCCTCCACCGGACGCCCGAGGAAGTCGTGGCGGCCGCCGTCCAGGAGGACGTGGACGTCCTCGGGATCAGCCTCCTCTCGGGGGCGCACATGACCCTGATCCCGCGCGTCCTCGAGCTGCTGCGCGCCGCGGACGCGGGCGACATGCTGCTCGTGATCGGCGGCGTGATCCCCGACGAGGACGTGCCGGCGCTCCTCGCGCTGGGCGCGGCCGACGTCGTCCTGCAGGACACGCCGCCCGACGCGATCGCGCGCCGCGTCCGCGAGCTGGTCGCCGCGCGGCAGCCGCGCTGACGGGTGAGCGCGGGATGAAGGCGACGCCCGGCGTCGATCTCAGCGTGTGGCCGCCCCGCTACGATCCGGCGTACCGCCCCGACCCGGCCTCCGAGTACTGGTTCGGCGAGATCGAGTGCGCCGACCCGCGGGCGCGCGACCGGCTGATCCTCGCGAAGCTCCGGCGTCAGCTCGAGTGGGCGTGGACGCGGAGCGCCTTCTACCGTCGGAAGTGGGAGGCCGCGGGCGTCTCGCCCGCGACGCTCGAGTCTCTCGGGGACCTCGCGA
This sequence comes from Candidatus Rokuibacteriota bacterium, assembly GCA_016179925.1. Classification (GTDB taxonomy): domain Bacteria; phylum Methylomirabilota; class Methylomirabilia; order Rokubacteriales; family CSP1-6; genus JACPCG01. The sequence goes on from JACPCG010000086.1 coordinate 13,589, forward strand.
AATTCCCCGTCGTCCAGAAGGCCGAGCTGCGCGCCTCGCAGGCGGCGGCGCCGCCGTTCGGGGACTACCTCTGCGTCGAGCCCGGCGAGGTCGCGCGCATCCACGGCACCAGCGGCACCACGGGACGCCCGACGGTGTTCGGCGTCGGCCGCGACGACTGGGCGCGCATCGGGGAGGCGCACGCGCGCATCCTCTGGGGCGCCGGCATCCGGCCGGACGATCGCGTCCTCATCTGCTCGTTCTTCAGCCTCTACCTGGGGTCGTGGGGTGCGCTCACGGGGGCCGAGCGGCTCGGCGCGACGGTCTTCCCCTTCGGCGCCGGCGTGGCCGGTCAGACGCTCATGGCCGTCGAGTGGGCGCGCGAGCTGCGGCCGACGGCGTTCTACGGCACGCCGTCGTACGCGCTCCACTTCGCCGAGACGGCGCGGCGCGAGGGGATCGACCCGCGAGAGCTGGGCTTCAGGACGCTCTTCTTCTCGGGCGAGCCGGGGGCGGGCATCCCCGCGACGAAGCGCCGGATCGAGGAGACGTTCGGCGGCCGGTGCGTCGACATGGGGAGCATGGCGGAGATGAGCCCGTGGATGACGAACGCCGAGTGCCGCCACCGGACCGGCATGCACCTCTGGCAGGACCTCGTCTACGCCGAGGTGTGCGACCCGGAGACCTTCGCGCCGGTCCCGTTCGGCGGCGAGGGCACGCCCGTCTACACTCACCTCGAGCGCACCTCGCAACCCATGATCCGGCTCGTGTCCGGGGACCTCGCGCGCTGGACCGACGCGCCGTGCCCCTGCGGGCGGACGTACCCGCGGCTGCCCGACGGGCTCTACGGGCGGATCGACGACATGTTCATCGTGCGCGGCGAGAACATCTACCCGAGCGCGATCGAGGACACCCTGCGCGCGATCGAGGGATTCGGCGGCGAGTATCGCGTGATCGTCTCGCGCCGCGAGGCGATGGACGAGCTGTTGGTGCGGGCGGAGTATGCGGCGTCCCACGCCGAGCCCGGCGCCAGAGCGAAGCTCAGCGCGACGATGGCGGTGCGGCTGCGGGCGCGACTCGGCGTGGGCGCGCTTGTGGAGCTGGTGCCCGAGGGCACGCTCCCGCGCTCGGAGTTCAAGGCGCGGCGGGTCATCGACGACCGGGACCTCTACCGGGAAAGGACCTCCAATGTTTGACCCCGAGGCGATCGAGCGGATCCGGGCGAAGCAACGGGCCTGGGAGGCCAGGGAGCTGCGGGAGTTCCTCGCCCGCCAGCCCGAGTCGCGCGCCGACTGCCGGACGGGCTCCGGCCTGCCCGTCGAGCGCGTCTACACGCCCGCCGACATCGCGGCCACGAGCTTCGACGAGATCGGCCTGCCCGGCCGCTACCCGTTCACGCGCGGGCCGTACCCGACGATGTACCGGGGGCGGCTCTGGACGATGCGCCAGATCGCGGGCTACGGGACGGGCAGCGACACGAACCAGCGCTTTCGCTATCTGATTGAACAGGGACAGACGGGACTCTCGGTCGATTTCGACATGCCGACGTTGATGGGCTACGACTCCGACGACCCGCGGTCGCTGGGGGAGGTCGGGCGCGAGGGCGTGGCCGTCGATACGCTCGACGACGTCGAGGCCCTCTTCGACGGCATCGATCTCGAACACATCTCCGTCTCGATGACGATCAACCCCACGGCGTGGATCCTCCTCGCGATGTACGTGGCGCTGGCCCAGGCGCGCGGCAACGACCTCGGGCGGCTGTCGGGAACCTGCCAGACGGACATCCTCAAGGAGTACATCGCGCAGAAGGAGTGGATCTTCCCGATCCGCCCCTCGCTGCGGCTCGTCCGCGACATGATCGTGTACTGCGCCGACCACCTGGCGCGCTACAACCCGATCAACATCAGCGGCTACCACATCTCCGAGGCGGGCGCGACGTCCGTCCAGGAGGTGGCGTTCACGATGGCGAACGCGATCGCCTACGTCGAGGAGGTCACGCGCGCGGGCGTGGACGTGGACCGCTTCGCGCCGCGGCTCGCGTTCTACTTCGTCGCCCAGGCGGACTTCTTCGAGGAGGTCGCGAAGTTCCGGGCGGCGCGGCGGATCTGGGCGAAGCTCATGAAGGAGCGGTTCGCCGCCGCGCGACCGGAGTCCATGCGGCTCCGCTTCCACTGCCAGACGGCGGCGCTGACGCTCACGAAGGCGCAGCCGATGAACAACATCGTGCGCACCGCGCTGCAGGCGCTCTCGGCGGTGCTGGGCGGCGCGCAGTCGCTCCACACCAACGGCCTCGACGAGGCGTACGCGATCCCCTCCGAGCTCGCCATGAAACTAGCGCTTCGTACCCAGCAGATCATCGCCGACGAGACGCGCGTCCCGAACGTTGTCGATCCGCTCGGCGGATCGTATTATGTCGAGGCGCTCACGAACCGCGTCGAGGCTGAAGTGGGCGAGATCCTGAAAAAGGTGGACGCCCTCGGCGGCACGGTGAAGGCGATCGAGGAGGGGTTCTTCCAGCGGGAGATCGCGGATTCCGCCTTCGAGTTCGCGCGCCGCAAGGCCTCGGGCGCCGAGCCCGTGATCGGCGTGAACAAGTTCGTGGAGCCGCCCGAGCCGAACGCCGTCCCCGTCCACAAGGTGGATCCCGAGGTCGAGGCGCGGCAGATCGGCCACCTCCGGGCGGTCCGCGCGAAGCGCGACGGCACGCGCGTCGCCGCGCTGCTCGACCGCCTGGCGCGCGAGGCGGCCGACCCAGGCGTCAACCTGATGCCGGTGACGATCGAGCTCGTGAAGGCGCGCGCCTCGCTCGGCGAGATCGTCGGGCGGCTGCGGCAGGTCTGGGGCAGGTACGTGGAGACCCCGGTGTTCTAGACTGGAGCCTGTCGGCGTGTCGAGGAGCGCCACGGGTTTCCCGGGGCGCTCCGAGCGTTGGGGGGTGTGGGGGGCCATGTCGGGGCCCCCCACGTCCCTAGGAAAGGAGCAGGCACATGGACATTGCAGGCATCCTGGCGACGAAAGGCGACAAGACGCACACGGTCCGTCCCGAACAGACGATTCGCGAGGCGCTCGCCCTGCTCGCGCGTCACAACGTCGGCGCCCTCATCGTCGTGGAAGGCGGCGAGCGACCGGTGGGCGTCCTGTCCGAGCGCGACATCGTGCGCGAGGCAGCGCGGAACGAGCACCTCTTCGGCGAGACGGTCGGTGACGTCATGACGCGGGACGTGATCACGGGCGCGCCCCACGACGACCTCCTCACGGTGGCCCACACGATGACCGAGAGGCGGATCCGCCACCTGCCGGTCGTGGACAAGGGCCGGCTCGTCGGCATCGTGTCCGTCGGCGACATCCTCAAGGCCCAGCGGGACCAGTACCAGGGCGAGCTCGATACGCTCCAGACGCAGTTCCTCTCGGACGAACGGGGGCGCTGATGGCGCGACCGGGAACCGCGGCCGAGCCGCTGCGCGTTGCCATCGTCGGCGCCGGCCCCACCGGCTACTACGCCGCCGAGGCCCTGCTCAAGAACGAGCGCGGCGTCGTCGTCGAGGTGGACGTGTTCGACCGCCTGCCGACGCCCTACGGCCTCGTGCGGGCGGGCGTCGCGCCGGACCACCAGAAGATCAAGGCCGTCACGGCCTCCTTCGACAAGGTTGCGGCGAATCCGCGCTTCCGGTTCTTCGGCGGCGTCGAGTTCGGCAAGGACCTGACGCTCGGCGACCTGCGCGCCCACTACCATCAGATCCTCTACTGCACCGGCGCCCAGACCGACCGGCGCATGGGGATTCCGGGCGAGGATCTGCAGGGGAGCCACCCGGCGACGGAGTTCGTCGCCTGGTACAACGGGCACCCGGATTACCGTGATTACGTCTTCGACCTCGCGCAGGAGCGGGCCGCGGTGGTGGGCGTCGGCAACGTCGCGATCGACGTGGCGCGCATCCTCTGCCGCACGCCCGAGGAGCTCGCGGCCACCGACATCGCCGACCACGCCCTCGAGGCCCTGCGGAAGAGCCGCGTCAAGGAGGTGTACCTGCTCGGCCGGCGCGGGCCCGCGCAGGCGGCGTTTACGAACCCCGAGATCAAGGAGATCGGCGGGCTCGCGGACGCGGACGTCATCGTGCGCGCCGAGGAGGTCGAGCTCGACCCGCTGAGCCGCGCGACGCTCGACAAGAGCCAGGACCGCGCCACGCTGAAGAAGGTCGAGATCCTCCAGGGCTACGCGCTGCGGAAACCCGCCGGCAGGTCGCGCCGGCTGATCGTGCGCTTCCTCGTTTCGCCGGTCGAGCTGACCGGCGACGCCGCGGGACGGGTCGTCGCGATGCTCCTCGTGCGCAACGAGCTCTACGCGACGGCGACCGGCGCGCTCCAGCCGCGCGCCACGACCCAGTTCGAGGCGCTGCCGGTGGGGCTCGTGTTCCGCTCGGTCGGCTACCGCGGCGTGCCGCTGCCCGGCGTGCCCTTCAACGAGAGCTGGGGCGTCATCCTGAACGAGAAGGGGCGCGTGCTCGATCCCTGCACCAAGCAGCCCGTCGTCGGCGAATACACGGCGGGCTGGATCAAGCGCGGGCCGTCGGGCGTCATCGGCACGAACAAGCCGGACGCGGCCGAGACGGTGGCGTGCATGCTCGAGGACCTGGCGCAGGGCACGGTGCTCCGACCGGCCCATGCCGAGGCGGCCGCGGCCGAGGCGCTGGTCCGCCAGCGCACCCCGCACTGCTTCTCGTACGCCGACTGGCTGCGCCTCAACGAGCTCGAAGTCTCCCGGGGCCGCCCCCAGGGCCGGCCGCGGGTCAAGTTCACCCGGGTGGAGGAGATGCTCGCGGCGCTCGGCCGTTGAGACGGATTTCCGGACCCCCGTGCGGGAGCTGACGCCGGGGCCCCGAAATCTGCTACACTATCGTAGGTTTCTGGAACACCGGGGAGGCTCGTGGCCCAGCAAGAGTCGATTCTGGTCCTGCAGGAGCGGCTCGCGTACGAGCAACGGCTCGTCCAGCTCGTGGACCGCATCCACGCTGCGAAGAGCCTCGACTCCCTCTTCCTCGAGCTCCAGGGCGAGATCCCCGGCCTGATCGACGCCGACCGGATGACACTCTACGCCGTGGACCAGGAGAGGAAGGAGATCTATTCGAAGTTCCTGTCGATCGACACCGTGAAGGAGATCCGGGTGCCGATCGCCGAGCGGAGCATCGCGGGCTACGTGGCGGCGACCGGGAAGGTCGTGAACATCGCCGACGCCTATGACAGGGCGGAGATCGCGAAGATCTCGCCGACGCTCACCTTCGACAGCTCGTGGGACAAGAAGACCGGCTTCCGGACCCGGCAGATCCTGGCGATGCCGATCCTCCACGATGGCCGCGCGCTCGGCGTCGTCCAGCTCCTCAACAAGCGGAAGGGGCCCAGGTTCACGAGGGACGACGAGGCCGGCGTCGCGCGGATCGCCAAGACGCTCGGCATCGCCTTCAACAACCACCACCAGCTGACGCAGAGTCAGAGCCGGCCCAAGACGAAGTTCGACTACCTCCTGGCCCAGAATCGGGTCACGCAGGAGGAGCTCAACTCGGCGATCGCCGAGTCGCGCCGCCGGCAGATCGACGTCGAGTCCATCCTGATCGAGCAGTACAAGGTTCCGAAGAGCGAGCTGGGGACCTCGCTGAGCCAGTTCTACCGGTGTCCGTTCGTGGAGTTCGACGAGCGCATCCTCCCGCCGCCCGACCTCATGAAGGACCTGAAGCTCGAGTACCTGAAGCGCAACTTCTGGCTGCCGCTCCGGCGGGAGGACGACGGCATCGTGGTCCTCATCGACAACCCGCAGGACCTCCAGCGGGTGGACAGCGTCGCCCAGGCGCTGAAGAACCGCAAGATCAAGTGGGCCGTGGGCCTCCGGAAGGACATCGCCCTCTACCTCGGGATCGCCAGCGGCGAGGGCGCGCCGAAGGACTCGATCGGCAACATCCTCGGCGAGCTGAGGGCCGAGGACGCCTCCGATGCGCTCGAAATGACCGCCGGCGAGGTTGATGAGAACGACAGCGCCGTCATCCGTCTCGCCAACCAGATCATCATGGACGCCTACAAGGCGCGCGCCTCGGACATCCACATCGAGCCCTACGGCGCCCAGAAGGACACGGTCATCCGGTACCGCGTGGACGGCTCCTGCTCCGAGTACCAGAAGATCCCGGGCGCGTACCGCCGCGCGATCGTGGCGCGCATCAAGATCATGGCGCAGCTCGACATCGCCGAGCGGCGCAAGCCGCAGGACGGGAAGATCAAGTTCAGGATCGCCGAGGGCCGCGAGATCGAGCTCCGCGTCGCCACGGTCCCGACTGCGAACGCGAACGAGGACGTCGTCATGCGGATCCTCGCCGCGAGCGATTCGATCCCCATCGACAAGCTCGGGATGACCGAGCGCAACCTCCGCGAGATGAAGAAGATCGCCGAGAGGCCCTACGGCCTGATCCTCTGCGTGGGGCCGACCGGATCGGGCAAGACGACCACGCTGCACTCCGTTCTCGGCTACATCAACAAGCCCGAGCGCAAGATCTGGACCGCGGAGGACCCGGTTGAGATCACGCAGTACGGCCTGCGCCAGGTGCAGGTGATGCCGAAGATCGGCTTCACGTTCGCCCAGGCCATGCGCGCCTTCCTCCGCGCCGACCCGGACGTGATCATGGTCGGTGAGATGCGCGACGAGGAGACGGCGTCCACCGCCATCGAGGCGTCGCTCACCGGCCACCTCGTGTGCAGCACGCTGCACACGAACAGCTCGGTGGAGACGGTCATCCGCCTCCTCGACATGGGCCTGGACCCGTTCAACTTCGCCGACGCGCTCCTGGGCGTCCTCGCCCAGCGGCTCGTCAAGCGGATCTGCCCCGACTGCAGGGCGGAGTACCACCCGGAGCGCGCGGAGTTCGACGAGCTCGCCGACGCCTACGGCAAGGACGCGTTCGAGCAGCTCGGCCGCAAGTACGACGAGGCGTTCGTGCTCTACAAGGGCAAGGGCTGCTGGAACTGCAACAAGTCGGGCTACCGCGGTCGCGCCGCCATCCACGAGCTCCTCATCGCCAGCGACGAAATGAAGCGGCTCATCTCGACCAAGGCGCGCGTCGCCGAGATGCTGGCGCTGGCAAAGTCCGAGGGGATGACCACGCTCGTCCAGGACGGCGTGCTCAAGTCGCTCTCCGGGCTCACGGACTTCCGGCAGGTCAAGGCCGTCGCGATCAGGTAGTCCGCCGGGGCGGGGGCGGGTGTGCCCTCCGCGACCACGCTAGCTCTCCTCCGCTGTGGTAGCTGCGTTCGCTCGCTGACCGAATAACCCCCAGAAGCTACGGGTCGCGGAGGGCACACCCGCCCCCGCCCCGGCGGACGACTTGCGCGGCGAGCATTGTGAGTAGGCCGCGCCGAACCCCGCGCGGACTACTCGCGAGAGAGCTTCACGCGCCTGAAGGTTCGCCAGAGCAGGAGGTCGTAGACGATCTTCAGGCCGCCGCCGAGGACGAACGGCGCCGAGAGCGCCACGGCCTGCATGACCCAGCCCGTGAGCGCCGGCGTCACCGCCTGCGCCACCGTCCGCGTGAGGTTCGTCGCCGCGGCCGCCGCCTCCCGCTCGCGGTCCTCGACGATCGCCATCACGTACGCCTGCCGCGTCGGCACGTCCATCTGCGAGAGCAGGTGGCGCGCGAAGAGAAGCGCGACGGCGACCGCCGCGCTCGGCGCCGCCGCGATCGCGACGAGGACGACGTTCGAGACGAGGTGCGACACGACCATGGTCGCCAGCAGGCCGAAGCGGGCCGCGGCGCGCGCCGCGAGCAGGAGCGAGACCGCCGTGAGCACCTGCGTGACCGCGAAGACCCCGCCGAGCGCCTCGAGGCCGAGGGCGAAGCGCGCGTGCAGGTAGTAGGCGACGAGCGACTGGAGCACGAAACCGCCGGCGAACGCGTCGAGCGCGAACAGCGCCGCGAGGCGGCGGATGAGCGGCGCGGACGGCAGGCGCGCCCCCGCCGGCGGCCGGGGCGTGAGGGGCGCCCGCCGCCCGAGGCGCGCGTAGGCGAGGCACTGGACGGCCGCCGCGGCGAGGAAGATCAGGAACAGCGTTCGGTAGCCCGGGACGGCACCGACGAGCGCCGCACCGAGCGCGGCCGCGGCGTAGCCGATGAGGTTGTAGACGCTCAGCACCGTCGTGCGCCGGCCGGCGTCGACGGCGCGGGCGATCAGCACCTGCTCGATCGTGAGGAAGGGCCCGGTCTCGCCCGTGCCGACCGCGACGTTGCCGAGCATCGCGGCCAGGATGACGAGCCGGGGATCGCGGGAGGCGAGGAGGATCAGCGCGGCGGCGGCCGAGAGAGCGCCGAGCGCCAGGAGGACCGGCGGCCCACCGTGCCGCTCGGCGGGACGCCGGACCGCCCAGGTCAGCCCCGCGCTGCCCGCGAGCGTGAGCGTCACCGCGACCCCCACGCCCGCCGGGCTCACGCCGAGCTCGCTCAAATAAACGGGCAGCAGCACCCCGAGGAAGCCGTAGCAGAACGTGCGCGCCGTCTTCGCGACGAAGACGGCGGCGACGTCACCGGAGGCCATGGGGCTCGCCTTCAGGCCCGCTCAAAGGGCTTGACAACAGGTCGTCATGTGTTGAGTATATTGGCAAGTGGAGGTGTCCCCAGGTGGAGGTGGTCGCATGAATCCCGTGGAACGCGTTCTCTATCAGGAACTCACCCAGCTGCTCGACCGGCTGGCGACGTCGGTGCCTGACGGCAGCCTCGAACGGATCCGCGCCACGAACCCGACCCTGCGCGCGCGGCTCGATGACGCGGAGGTGAATCTCGCCGCGGCGCGCGAGGCGCTGCTCGAGGGGTACGGCCGCTGGCGCCGCGCCCTCGAAGACGTCGAGAACCTCTGGGCGCTGGCCGCGTGGCGGTCAGCCGCGGCCGAAGAGCCGGCCGAGCAGACTCCGCCGCTCGCCGCCTGAGTACATGGGGGGCTCCGGGCGCCCCCCAAGCCCCCCGGCGCTCAGGGCGCCCGCCCAGGCCGTCCAGCCTGCCTCGAACCGCTGCCAGTAGTCCGGGAGCACCCGCGCGAGCGCGACCTGCACCGCGAGCAGGCGGGCGGTCTCGTCGCCCGCGTCCTGCGCCGCCACCTCGACCTTCCGCTGCTGCTCGGGCGTGAGGTCGGCGGGGACGCTTCCGCGCAGGTGCTCGAGGAACGCGCGCACGCCGTGCCTGAACTCCTCGCGGTCCCGCGCGCTGTCGGCCGCGGGCGCCGGCAGCCCGAGCGCGCGGCGCCGCGCGACCAGCGCTTGCAGGCACACGAAGTCCACCGCTTCCTCGAGCCGCTCGCGGAGCTGCGCGTCGAGGCGGGCGGCCAGGTTGGCGGGCTGGCCCGGATCGCGCCGGAGCGACGTCGGGAAGAACGGATGACTCATCGAGATCCCACTATAGCAATGCTAAGATCGTGACGTGGTCGGGCCTCGCGTCATCTGCGTGACGCTCCTGGTACTGCTCGTCGTTCCCGCGCTCGCCGTCGCCGAGCCGCCGGATTTCTCCGGCGTGGACGAGGCGGCGAACGACGCGGTCGCCTCGGGCGAGATCCCCGGCGTCGTCGTGCTCGTGGGCCGCGGCGACGAGATCCTCCTCCACCGCGCGTACGGCGCGCGCCGGCTCCTCCCCAAGCCGGCCCCGATGACCCCGGACACGATCTTCGACGTCGCCTCCCTCACCAAGCCGCTCGGGACGACGCTCGCCGTGATGGCGCTCGTCGAGCGCGGTGCCATCAACCTCGACGCGCCGCTCGGGCGCTACCTCAAGGAGTTCCGCGGCCGGGCGTTCAACCAGGTCACGATCCAGCGGATCCTCATGCACAGCGCCGGGTTCACGGCGTATCCCCCCAACGGGACGGTCGCCGCGGGCTTTCCGGCCGCGGCGGCGGCCATCGCGAAGCTCCCGCTGGACTACACGCCGGGCAACGGCTTCCAGTACAGCGACACGGGGTTCATCCTGCTCGGCGAGGTCGTCCGGCGCGTGAGCGGCGAGCCGCTCGACCGCTACCTCGAGCGGACCCTGTTCCGCCCGCTCGGTCTCCGCGACACCTCGTTCCATCCGCGGGAGGGCGTCAAGGCCCGGATCGCGCCCACGCAGTTCGCCAACGGCCGGCTGCTGCTCGGCGAGGTCCACGACCCGCGCGCGCGGCTGCTCGGCGGCGTCGCCGGCCATGCCGGGATGTTCTCGACGGCCGCCGACCTCGCGCGGATCTGCCGCCTGCTGCTGAACGAGGGCGCGCTCGACGGGCGCCGCGTGCTGCGTCCGGCGACGGTGCGGATGATGTGGGAGCGCGCGTCGGTCGCCAACGGGACGCGGGCCCTCGGCTGGGACGTGATGTCGCCCTTCTCGTGGGCGATGGCGCCGTTCTTTCCCCCGGGCTCCGTCGGTCACACGGGCTTCACCGGCACCGCGGTCTGGATCGACCCGCCGAGCGGCGTCTACATGATCCTCCTCACGAACCGCGTCCACCCGGACGGCGGCGGCGCGGCGCGCGTCCGCGAGCTGCGCGTGCGCGTCGCCGCGGCCGTGGGCGCGGCGCTCTTCACGCCGCCGCTCCCGGCCGCCGGGCCGGGCTCGCCGGCCGCCGACCCACCCGAGCCCGACGAGCGGTCCACGCTGCCCCCGGCGCCGACCGCGGCCGCCAGGGTGCGCACGGGGCTCGACGTCGTCGTCGACGAGCAGTTCGCGGCGTTCGCCGGCCAGTCGGTCGCCCTGGTGACGAACCAGACGGGCATCGACGCCATGGGGCGGCGGGCGGTCGATCTCTTCGCCCGCGCGCCGCGCGTGCGCCTTGAGGCGATCTTCTCGCCCGAGCACGGGATCACGGGTGAGGCGAACGCGGAGGTGCCGCACGGGCGCGATCCCGCGACGGGACGCCCGATCTGGAGCCTCTACGGCCCGGCGCAGCGGCCGACGCCGCAGATGCTGCACGGCGTGACGCGGATCGTGGTCGACATCCAGGACGTCGGCGTGCGCTACTACACCTACCTGACGACGCTCGTCTACGTCATGGAGGAAGCCGCGCGGCGGGCGATCCCGGTCGTCGTCCTCGACCGGCCGAACCCGATCACCGGCCGCGTCGTCGAGGGGCCGCTCATGGATCCGGACCTCCAGTCGTTCACGGCCCCCCACACGGTCCCCGTCCGCACCGGGCTCACGATCGGGGAGTTCGCCCGCCTGGTCGCCGCGGAGCGGAAGATCCCCGTGTCGCTCACGGTCGTGCCGCTCGCCGGCTGGGCGCGCGCCCGGTGGTACGACGAGACGGGCCTGCCGTGGGTCAACCCGTCGCCCAACATCCGGTCGGTCACGCAGGCGTTGCTCTATTCGGGCATCGGCCTGCTGGAGGCGACGAATCTCTCGGTCGGGCGCGGCACGGACACGCCGTTCGAGGTAGTGGGGGCGCCGTGGATCGAGCCGAACGCGCTCGCGGAGGGGCTGAACCGGCTGCGGCTGCCGGGCGTGCGGTTCGAGCCGGTCTGGTTCACGCCGACCGCCGACCCGCACGCGCGCGTCCAGTGCGGCGGCGTGCGGCTCAGCGTCACCGACCGCGAGGCGATCCGGCCGGTGACGGTCGCGCTCGCGCTCGCGCGGGAGCTACGCGCGCGTCACCGCGACCAGTTCAGGCCCGAGAGCATCCAGAACCTCCTCGTGAACCGGTCCACGATGTGGGCCTTTCTCAGAGGGGACATCCTCGCCCGGCTCGTCACCTGGGCCGAGACCGACCGTAGCAGCTTCTTGAACCGGCGCGCGTCGTATCTCATCTATCGCTAGGGCCTCCCTGCCACGCGGACGTTGCGGAGATCGCTGCGGACCTTGTCTCGCGAGCCGGCGGCCACGGTGATCACGTCGGGATCGCCGTCGCTCGCGAAGCGCTCGTGGGGGTGCCGCTCGAAGTAGCGGAGCCAGGAGGAAAGCTCCGCCTCGACCGCCTGGATCCGCGGCAGCCGGACCGGATCGAAGGCCCGCGAGAACGGTGAGGGCGCGGCGCCGCCCGCCACCATCAGGATCGCGTCGTGGCTGTACGTGACGCCCTTCGCCGAGCCGCGCAGGGCCCAGCTCACGTCCTTCGGGTACACGCCGTGCGGCAGCGCGAGCGTCCGCGGGCGGTAGTCCGGGACGTGCCGCTGAATCCACTGCTGCGCGCCCGCGATCTGCGCGCGCACGGTGGCCTCGTCGTACTTGCCGAGATTCGCGTGCCAGAGGGTGTGGTTGCCGATCTCGTAGCCGCGGCTGACGAGGTACTGCAGTTTCTTGCCGGCGTGAGCGGGCTGGTTGAAGAGCCGGTTCGGCGGATCCGCGGCGGGCAGGACGAAGAATGTCGCGCCGCGCCCGAAGTCGGGGCGCTCGCGCAGGAACGCCTCGAGGATGCCGACGGCGGATTTCGGATCGATCTCGAGTGTCCCGTTCTGCTCGAGGTAGCGGAACTGGCCGGGCGAGGAGTCGTCGAACGTCAGGACCACGGGCGTCGTGCCCGCCGGGACGGCGAGGCGGCCGTCGAGGAGGTCGCCCAGGCTCACCAGCCGGTAGCCGCGCGCATAGAGCGTGTCGAGGTCGCGGCGGAAGTTCTCCGGCGTGCGGGTCCAGCGATCCTCCGGGTAGTCGATCTTGTGGTACTCGAGGATCATGATGCGGCCGAGCTCGTTGGGCGGAAGCTCGGCGGTCGTGGCGAGCGAGACGAACACCAGCGCGGCGGTCAGGATCAGGACGAGCACCAGGAGGAGCCTCACTGGGTGGCGAGCGTCTCCTTCGGCCGCAGCGCGTCGGCCGTGTAGTCGTTGCGCGGGTTCCAGAGCATCCAGCCCACCGCGCCGGCGTCGTCGGCCCCTTTCATCTGCGCGCGGATCTCCGCGACGCCGAAGGGCCGCCGGTCGAACGCGTAGTCGCGGAAGTCCTGCAGCCACGGCCGCACGCGCACGCGCGCGGGGCCGGCCCGCTTACGAATCAGGCGGACGCTCTCGAAGACGACCTGATAGGGATGCTCGACGGCGTTGCGGTAGCCCGGGATGCCGCGGTGGTAGCCCGACGGGTAGAGCATCGGCGAGACGTAGTCGAGGTGGGGCGCCAGCTCCTCGATGCGCTGGCCGATGTCGGTGTCGTTCTCGTTGAACGCGGTGTAGCCGAAGAGGTCGGCGGCCACGAACGCGCCCAGCGGGCCGAGCTCCCGGCGGGCGCGCTCGAGGAAGCCGACGACGGCCGGCAGGCGCGTCTCCCGGGTGTTCGGCTTCGCGTAGCGGGTGGTGCCGAGGCGGCCGTCGGAGGGGAATCGGACGTAGTCGAACTGGATCTCGTCGAAGCCCTTCCGGACCGCCTCGCGGGCGATCGCGAGGTTGTAGTTCCAGACCTCCTCGCGGAACGGATCCACCCACGCGAGCCCCTCGTTGTCGGTCCACGGCTTGCCGGTCTGGGTCTCGATGATCGCGAGGTCGGGGCGGTGGTGGGCGAGGACGTTGTCCTTGAAGGTCACGATGCGCGCGATCGTGTAGACCCCGCGCCTTTTCAGGTCCGCCATGAGGGCGTCGAAGTCCCGGAGCGTGGCGGGGCCCTGGGCGCCGGCCTCGAGGGCTTCCGGAATTTCCGTGCGGTACACGATCCACCCGCGGTCGCCCTTCACGTCGATGACCACCGCGTTCAGCTCGGTGCGCGCGATCATGTCGAGGACGCGGCTCCGGATACCCCGGTCGCCCACGCCGAAGTAGGTGAGGTAGGCGGCTTTCTTGACCTGGGGCTTCAGGACGACCTCGACGTCGCCCGGCCGCGGCCCGACCGTGACCTTCTCGAATCCAGGCATCTTGACGAGCAACGGCGCGTTCTGCGACGCGTCTTCGACGGTGAAGCCGCCGTCCCCACGCGTGGGGTGCTCGCGGCCGCCGACCACTACCGATGCGCCCTCGATTCCGTGACGGTTCGCGTCCAGGACTCGCCCGCGGATGACGGCGCCCCACGTCGGCGCCGCTACCGGCTGGGGCCGATCGAGCGTCGGACGCAGCATCGGGGGCAGCGGCGGCCGGGCCAGGGGCGTCGCGCGGAGCTCGGAAGGCGCCAGGATGAGGTAGCCCGTCACGACCGCGACAGTGAGGAGCAGGAACGCAAACCCGCCGTCCAGGAGATGCCGTCGTCCCGAGGCCGGCGCTGAAGCTTCGTCCATCGCTCTTGATTCGACAATACTGCCCACGGCGAGACGCGCCAAGGAAAAATTTTGCGGCTACAATCGGTGCGAAATGTCCGCGCTGCGCTTCGGCTGCGAGACCGCGACGTCGCGTTCGGTGCGGGCGAACGGCCTGCGCCTCCACCTGCTCGAGTCGGGCGCCCCGGGCCGCCCCGCGCTCTGCTTCCTGCACGGCGGGGCCGGCCACGCCCACTGGTTCGATCTCGTCACCCCGGCGTTCGCCGACCGGTTCCACGTCGTCGCGCTCGATCAGCGGGGCCACGGCGAGAGCGACTGGTCCCAGCCGGCCGCGTACGCGACCGAGGATTTCGCCGCCGACCTCCTGGCGCTGATGGGGCGCCTCGGATGGCCGCGGATGGCGCTCGTGGGGCACTCGATGGGTGGCCACAACGCGATGGCCTTCGCCGCCTGGCATCCCGACCGCGTGAGCGCGCTCGCGATCGTCGACGCGCGGCCCGCGCTGCCGCCGGAGCGCGTCAACCGCCTGCACGAGCGCGGCCGGCGGCCGCCGCGCCTGCATCCGAGCCTCGAGGCCGCCATGCGGTCGTTCCGTCTCTTGCCGAAGGAGACGGCCGCCGACCCGGCCTTGCTCGCGCATCTCGCGCGCGCGGGGCTCGCCCGGCGCGACGGCGGCTTCAAGTACCGCTTCGACCCGGCGTGCTACGGGGCGCGTAAGCCCGTGGACGCCTGGCCGCTGCTCTCGCGCGTCACGGCGCCGGCGCTGGTCGTGCGCGGCGAGCGCTCGCCCGTCTTGCCGCGTACGATAGCCGAGCGCATACACGAGGTCATCCCGAAGGCGTCGGTCGTCGAGATCGCGGGCGCCTACCACCACGTGGTGCTCGACGCCCCGGCGGCGTTCAACGCGGCGCTGGGCGAGTTCCTCGCGACCCACGGGTGATCCCGCGCGCGGTCGCGGCCCTGGGCCTTGCGGCGCTCGCCGGATGTGCCACACCGGTCCCGCGGGTCGGGCCGCTCGACGCCTCGGTGTCGGGCGCGCGCGCGGTCAAGACTCCCCGGAAGCGACGCGCGCCGCGCGCGTGACCGTTCGCACCGAGCTCGCCGCCCTCCTCCAGTAGCCCGAAGGCGATGCGCGAAGCCGCACGCGCGCCCGCCGGCGCGCCGTCAGCGGGGCGGGGTCGGGGCTCTCCCCTCTGAGACCCGTAGCTTCTGGGGGCTACTCGGTCGGGGCGCGGCCGGAGGGACCGCCGCGGAGGAGAGCCAGCGTGGTCGAAGAGGGGAGAGCCCCGACCCCGCCCCGCTGACGGCTACCCCGGCAGGCGCTCGAGGCGGACGGCGCAGACCTTGTACTCGGGGATCTTCGACGACGGGTCGAACGCGGAGTTCGTGAGGAAATTCGCCGCCGACTCCGCGAGCTTCACGAAGGGCACGAAGACGGCGCCCGGCCTCACCGCCTCTGTCACGCGGGCATAACCCGTGAGCTCGCCGCGGCGCGACTCGACCCGAATCCGCGCGCCGGTCTCGACGCCGAGCCGGCGCGCGTCCGCCGGATGGAGCGCGACCTCAAGCCGGGGCGCCAGCTCGAGCAGGCCCTGGACGCGGCGCGTGAGCGTCCCGCCGTGCCAGTGGTAGAGGAGCCGCCCGGTGTTGAGGACGAACGGGAATTCGGCGTCGGGCAGTTCGGCGGCCTCCGCAGTCTGGGCCGCCGGGACGAATCGCGCGCGCCCGCGGGGGAACGACTCCGCGTAGAGATAGCGCGTGCCGGGATGCCCGGGCGTGGGGCACGGCCACTGGATCCCGCCCTCGCGATCGAGCCGCGCGTGCGAGAGCCCGCGCAGGAAGGGGGTCAGACGCGCCATCTCGTCGAAGATCGCCGCCGGCCCGGCGTAGTCGAACTGGCCCGTCACCTTCACGCCGAGCCTTCGCGCGACGCGCTCGGCCAGCTCGCACGTGATCCACCAGTCCGGACGCGCCTCGCCCGGCGGCGGGAGCGCCTGGCGCACGCGCTGGACGCGGCGCTCGGAGTTGGTGAACGTGCCCTCCTTCTCGGCGAACGCCGCCGCGGGGAGGAAGACGTGGGCGCGCTCCGCGGTCTCGTGCAGGAAGAGGTCCTGGACGACGAGGAAGTCGAGCTGGCCGATCGCCTTCTCGGCGTGATGGAGGTCGGGCTCGGAGAGAAGCGGGTTCTCGCCGACGACGTACATCGCGCGCGTCTCGCCCGTGAGGCAGCCCTCGACCATCTCGGTCACGACGCGCCCGGTCCGCCCCGGGGGCCGTGTGCCCCACGCCTGCTCGAAGCGCGCGAGCGTGTCGGGGTCGTAGTGCTGGTACCCGGGCAGGTTCGTCGGGATGCAGCCGGCATCCCCGCAGCCCTGGACATTGTTCTGGCCGCGGAGCGGCGAGATGCCGCTCCCCGGGAAGCCCATCTGCCCGGCGACGAGGGCCAGGTTCAGCACGGCGTGGGCGTTGTGGATCCCGTTCGTGTGCTGGGTGATGCCCATGCCCCAGACGAGGCACGAGCCCGCGAACGGAGGCCGGGCGTACCAGCGCGCGGCCTGAGCGATCTCCTCGGCCCTCACGCCGGTGACGCGCGCGGCCTCGGCGAGCGTGAAGCGCTCGAGCGAGCCCCGCCAGGCGTGGAACCCCTCGGTGCGCGTCCGGATGAACTCGTCGTTCGCGAGCGCCTCGTCGAGGATCACGCGCGCCATCGCGTTGAAGAGCGTCACGTCCGTCCCCGGCCGGTGCTGGAGCCAGAGGTCGGCCTGGTCGCAGAGCTCGACGCGCTTGGGGTTGACGACGACGAGCTTCGCGCCGCGGCTCACGGCGCGGCGGAAGCGGACCGCGATCACCGGGTGATTCGCAGAGGCGTCCGCGCCGACGACCAGGAGGCAGCCCGCCTCTTCGTAGTCCTGGTAGGAGTTGGAGGTCGCGCCGGAGCCCATCGAGGCGAGCATCGCCTCGACGGACGGCGAGTGGCAGAGCCGGGTGCAGTGGTCCACGTCGTTCGTCTGCATGACGACGCGGCAGAGCTTCTGGATGACGTAGCCGTCCTCGTTGGTCGCCTTGGCGCTCGCGAG
>JACPCG010000180.1 GCA_016179925.1 Candidatus Rokuibacteriota bacterium
GTGGCGATCGGGACGGCGACCGAGGACGAGGTCCTGGCGCTCGCCGCCGCGGCGGAGCAGGGCTCGGAGCACCCGCTGGGGGAGGCGATCGTGGCGCGCGCCAAGGAGCGCGGGCTCGCGCTGCCCCCGATCGGCGAGTTCAGGACGGTGCCGGGGCAGGGCATCGACGCGGTGGCGACCGACGGCCGCGTCCTCCTGGGCAACCGCACGCTCATGGACCTGCGGGGCATCGAGGTCGAGCCCCTCGCCGGGCGCGCGAAGGCGCTCGCCGCCGAGGGCAAGACGGCGATCTACCTCGCCTTCGCCGGCCGGCCGCTCGGGCTCGTCGCCGCGGCCGACACGCTCAAGCCCGAGGCCGCCGCCGCCGTCGTGGCCTTGAAGCGCTTCGGGTTGACCGTCATGATGCTGACGGGCGACAACCGGCTCACCGCCGAGGCGATCGCCCGGCAGGCGGGCGTGGACCGCGTGCTCGCCGAAGTCCTGCCGGAGGACAAGACGCGGGAGATCCAGCGGCTCCAGGCGGACGGGCGCCGGGTCGCGATGGTCGGCGACGGCATCAACGACGCGCCGGCGCTCGCCCAGGCGGAGGTCGGGATCGCGATGGGCTCGGGCACCGACGTCGCCATCGAGGCCGCCGACGTGACGCTGATGCGCGGCGACCTCCAGGGCGTCGTCGCGGCGGTCGAGCTCTCGCGCCGGACGATCCGCATCATCAAGGAGAATCTCGTCTGGGCGTTCGGCTACAACGTCGTGCTGATCCCCGTCGCGGCGGGCGTGCTCTACCCGGTCTGGGGCGTGCTGCTCTCGCCCATCCTGGCCGGCGCGGCGATGGCGTTCTCGTCAGTTTCCGTGGTGACGAACAGCTTGAGGCTCAAACGATGGAGGCCGCGTCATGGCGCTTGATCCCGTCTGCAAGATGACCGTCGAGCCCACGAAGGCTGCGGCGCAGTCGAGCTACAAGGGGCAGACCTACTACTTCTGCGCCGTCGGCTGCAAACAGAAATTCGACAGGGATCCCGAGAAATACTTGTCCGCAAAGTGATCGCACCGGCGCTGCTCCGAGGCCGCGACCGCTACGAGCGCGTCATGGAGGGGTGGACGGACAACACCCACCCCGACGCGTTCACCCACACGGTGCGGCTCGGCGACGACGACCGCGCCGTGGAAGTGTCGGTCGTGGCGCTGCCGTCGCCGACCTACGAGATCCGCGAGGCGCAGTGCCGCGTGGTGCGCGGCGAGGTGGCGCCGGCCGTGGCCAAGGGGTTCGTGAGGCTCGCGGGGACGCAGATGGTCGGCGGGCTCACCCGGCGCGCCGCGGAGGTGACGGGCGGGGGGGCGGGCGCCGCACTCGTCGTCGACGCGCTCGTCGAGGTGGGGCGCCTGGCACGCCAGGTGACGAAGCTCCCGCGCGAGCGCGCGCTCCGCGCGGCCGGCGGCGACCCGTGGGAATGCTGGCAGCTCGACACGACGGGGTGGATGGACCTGCCGAACTCGTGCTTCACCTACAGCGACGCGGGCCGAGCGCTCTTCGGCACGCGCACGGTCGCGACGGCGATGCAGCCCGACCTCTACAGCCCGCGGCCCGGCCAGCGCCGCGTCTTCGAGCGGCGGAAGGTCGCGCGGCTCGAGCGCGGCGCCGGGCGGCTCGCGCTCTTCCACTCGATGCACGACAACGCCCACGGCTTCGAGCTCACCTACGAGATCGACCTGACAAGCGGCCGGATCATCCGCGCCGAGCACCTGACGCCGAAGCTCCCCTATATGGGCATCTGCTCCGAGCCCCAGCGGAAGATCCAGGCGATGCTCGGCGAGACCGCCGACGCGGGGCTGCGCAAGCGCATCCAGGCCCATCTCGGCGGCGCGGCGGGCTGCGCCCAGCTCTACGACCTCACCGCCGACCTCCTGAAGCTCCTGACCTAGCCTGGGGCTAGAGAGACACGAGGTGGAGGACGCGTCGGCCCTGCAGCGCGCGCTGGTCGACGAGCTCGTGCGCCGAGGCCATATCGCGAGCCCGTCGGTCGAAGCGGCGTTTCGGGCCGTCCCGCGACATCTGTTCCTGCCCGACGTGCCGCTGGAGGACGTCTACCGCGACCAGGTCATCGTGACCAAGATGGTGGGCGGCCAGGCGGTCAGCTCGTCCTCGCAGCCGTATGGGCCACTCCCGGACGAGATCGTGGTGGCGAAGCGCTGGAACCGGCTGGTGCTCGACTGGCCCGCTCAGGCCGGCAGGCGCGCGTCGGCTCCGAGATAGGTGTCGAGACAGAGGTCGGGCGGGAGGCCGGGGAGCCCGACGGATTCCGGCGCGCGCCCGGCGAAGGCCGCGCGCGGGGCCACGCCGACCAGCTCGCTGCGGAGCATCGCGACGTCGTGGCGGCGCGCCTCCTCGACGACGCGATCGAACACCACGGGGATCGGGGTGCGTGCGTAATCGAGGAGGTTCATCGAGACCTGGGCGAGCCGGCGGCTCGCGAGCGGCACGCCCATCGCCTGCACCGCCGGCAGGCCGCCGGAGGACTCACGGACCGCGCGAGCGATCGCGCGCGCCGCGTCCACGTCGTCCGTCGCCAGCCACACGTTGAAGGCCACCAGGATCCCGCGCGCGCCGACCAGCACGGCGCCCGAGCGCGCGGGGCAGGGCGTGGCGCTCGCCGATGGCGCGTCCCACGCGTCGGGCGAGCGCGACGGCGTCGTCCATCGAGCAGCCCCGCAGCGGGACGAACGGGAGCACGTCGAGGGCGCCGACGCGCGGGTGGAGACCGCGGTGGAGTCGCATGTCGAGCAGCTCGACGACCCGCGCGGCGAGTGCGAGGGCCGCGGCTTCGATGGTGTCGGGCGGGCCGAGGAAGGAGAAGACCGAGCGGTGGTGGTCGGGGTCGGCGTGGACGTTCATGAGCGTGACACCCGGCGCCGAGCGAATGGCGTCGCCCAGCCGCTCGATCACCGCGCGGTCGCGCCCCTCGCTCACGTTCGGCACGCACTCGACGAGGCCGGTCATCGTGCGTGTATACTACTCGTCGGCATGCAGTTCCTGCCAATCGGCAAGCTTCGCGCCGAGACGCTGCAGGCGATCTTCGACACGCACCCCCCGAAAGATCCCCGCGTCGTCGTCGGTCCGAGGGTCGGTGAAGACGCCGCGGTCATCGACATGGGCGACCGCTACCTCGTGGCGACCACCGACCCGATCACGTTCGCGACGGCCGACATCGGCTGGTACGCGCTCCAGGTCAACGCCAACGACGTCGCCGTCCGCGGCGCGCGCCCCCGCTGGTTCCTGGCGACGCTGCTGCTGCCCGAGGGGAAGACGAGCGGCGCGTCGGTGGAGCGGCTCTTCGGCGAGCTGCACGCGGCGTGCGAGGAGCTGGACGTCGCGCTCGTCGGCGGCCACACGGAGATCGCCCACGGCCTCGACCGTCCCATCGTGATCGGCACGATGCTCGGCGAGGTCGAGAAGACGAAGCTCGTGACGACGGGCGGGGCGCGGGTCGGCGACGCCGTGGTGCTGACGAAGGGCGTCCCGCTCGAGGGCGCGGCGATCATCGCGCGCGAGAAGGCGGCGGAGCTCGCCGCGCGCGGCGTGTCCGCCGCGGTGATCCGCAAGGCGAGGGGCCTGCTCCGGACGCCCGGGCTCAGCGTCCTGCCCGAGGTCGAGATCGCGTGCGAGCTCGCGGAGATCCACGCGATGCACGACCCGACGGAGGGCGGGATCGCGACCGCGCTCGTCGAGCTCGCCCAGGCGGCGGGCGTCGGGCTCAGGATCGACCGGGAGCGGATCCTGGTGCTGCCCGAGGGCCGGGTGCTCTGCGAGGCGTTCGGGCTCGATCCGCTCGGCACGATCGCCTCGGGCGCGCTCCTCATGACGCTCGCCCCCGCGGCGGCGTCCACCGTGATCCACGCGCTCGCGCGCGAGGCGATCGACTGCCATTTCATCGGCCAGGTCGTGGACCGCGAGCAGGGCGTGACGCTCGTGAGCGGGAGGCGCCAGGAGCCGATGCCGGTCTTCCTGCAGGACGAAATCACCAAACTCTTCGAGAGGACCTAGAGGTTGCTGAAAAACGTGCAGGCTGCTCAAAAAGGTCCAGCTGCAAGGCGGCGCCCGCTGGCCGCACGCGAGGCGTACTC
Organism: Candidatus Rokuibacteriota bacterium; assembly: GCA_016179925.1. Lineage (GTDB taxonomy): Bacteria > Methylomirabilota > Methylomirabilia > Rokubacteriales > CSP1-6 > JACPCG01. The sequence goes on from JACPCG010000180.1 coordinate 4,120, forward strand.
CCTGTACGTTGAGCGTGCGGCCGCGGGCGCCAACGCAGCAGATGGGCCTTTTTCAGCAGCCTGCTGAGCCATGGCCCAGATCGGTTACTCGCACCGCCCGGTCGCCCTCGGGCGCCAGGGCATGGTGGCCGCAGCGCACCCGCTCGCGACGCTGGCCGGCGTCGAGGTCCTCAAGGCGGGCGGCACGGCCGCCGACGCCGCCGTCGCCGTCAACGCGGTCCTCGCCGTCACGCAGCCCAACATGTGCGGCCTGGGCGGCGACTTCTTCTGCCTCTACTACGAGGCGGCGACCCACCGCGTGCACTTCCTGAACGGCGGCGGGTGCTCGGGCTCGCGCGCCGGGCTCGACGAGCTCACGCGGCGCGGGATGGAGCGGCTGCCGGTCATCGGGCCGGCGACGGTCAGCGTGCCCGGCTGCGTGCGCGCGTGGGCGATGCTGCTCAAGCGGTTCGGGACTCGCCCGCTGGACGAGCTTCTCGCCCCGGCGATCCGCGCAGCGGACGGCTTCCCGCTGACCTCGCTGGTGAGCCAGGCGATCCAGGAGTACGTCGCCGTCACCCCGGATGCCGAGTGGCATCGCGTGTTCCTCCCCGCCGGGCGCGTGCCGCGGTTCGGCGAGCCGTTCGCCCAGCCCGATCTCGCGAGGACGCTCCGCGATCTCGCCGGCGAAGGGCCGGACCTCTTCTACGCGGGGCGGGTCGGCCGGGCGATCGCCCGGCGGCTCGAGCGCGACGGCTTCCTCACCGCCGACGATCTCGCCGCGCACACCGGCGAGTGGGGGGAGCCGATCTCGACGACCTACCGGGACGTCACGGTGTACGAGACGCCGCCGCCGACCCAGGGACTGGCCGCACTGGTCGGGTTGAACCTGCTCGAAGGGTTCCCGCTCGCGACGCTGCCCATCCACTCGGCCGAGCATCTCCACCTCCTGATCGAGACGGTGAAGCTCGCGTACGCCGACCGCGACCGCTGGATCGGCGATCCCGCGCACGCGCGCGTCCCCGTCGGGGCGCTCCTGGCGAAGGACTACGCGGCGCGGCGGCGGGCGCAGTTCGACCCGAAGAAGGCGCAGTCGTACGCGTGCGGTGACCCCGAGGGCGACACCACGGGCTTCGTCGTCGCCGACGGCGGCGGCAACGTGATCAGCGTCATCCAGAGCCTGTTCAACGCCTTCGGCTCGGGCGTCGTGGTACCGGGCACGGGCGTCACGCTCCAGAACCGCGGCCGTCACTTCAGCCTCGACCCGTCGCATCCCGCCGTGCTCGCGCCCCGCAAGCGCCCGTTCCACACGCTCATCGCGTCCATCGTGACGCGCGAGCCGCAGCCCGTGATGGCGTTCGCGACGATGGGCGGCAACGGGCAGGCGATGTTCCACGTCCAGGTGCTCACGAACGTGTTCGATTACGGCATGGACATCCAGGAGGCGATCGAACGGCCCCGCTTCCTCATCGGGGCGTTCCTGCCCGGCGATCCCGCCGACGCGACCCACATCGAGGAGCGCGTGCCCGAAGGCGTGCGCCGGGCGCTCGAAGCGAAGGGCCATCACGTCAACGCGGCGCCCGAGTTCTTCTCGAGGGTCGGCCACGCCCACGGCATCGTGCTGCGCGACGGCACGCTCATGGGCGGGGCCGATCCGCGCGGCGACGGCGTCGCGCTGGGATTCTGAGGCCGTGAGCCGGATCGCCGCGCTCGTCGTCGCGTGGTTCGTCCTCCTGCCGCCGGCTGCGCCGGCGCGCGCCGCGGAGTGGGGCACGATCGTCCCGGGGACCAGCACGACGGACTCGGTCCGCGCCCAGTACGGCCAGCCGACGAAGAGCCAGGCGCAGCAAGTCGAAGGGTACGACACGACGCAGTGGGTCTACGAAGGCGTCCAGGCTCCGGCCGGCATCGTACGGCTCACCGTGGACTTCGGCCTCCTCACGGCCGCGGGCTACAAGAAGGACGTCGTCCGCTCCTTCCGCCTCGATCCGAAGCCCGGCGTGTTCAACCGCACGCTCGTCATGGACGGCTGGGGGACCCCGACCAGGATCGGGCGCGACGGAGAGTTCGAGGTCTTTCTCTACGAGCACGGCCTGCTCGTCTACTTCGACAAGGAGGGGCGGATCGCGCAGGCGCTGATCTTCACGCCGCCCCAGCCCCTGCCGGCGGCGCCCGCTCAGCGATGAAAGACGAAGATCTGCGCGAGGTCGGTCTCGGGCCGTAACTCGACGTAGCCCCGCGGGCCGCGCCACTCGAACCAGCGGTCGCTCAGCACCTCGTGCATCCGGTAGGGCTCGTCCTCGCCGAGGCCGAGCTCGGCGATCGGCACGTCCACCAGCGACGAGCGGGGGGCGAAGGGATCGAGGCTCGCCGCGACGAAGACGGCGTTGTCCCGCTCGGGCGTCAGCTTGCCGTAGAAGAGTACCAGCGGGTCGTCCGACCCGTAGAAGTTCAGGTTCGTGTAGAGCTGCAGCGCGCGGTTCTGGCGCCGGGCGCGGTTCACGCGCGTGATGACGTCCACGAGGTTCCCCGGCGCGCGCCAGTCGCGGGGTCGGAGCTCGTACTTCTCCGAGTTCGCGTACTCCTCCGACCCGGCCTCGCGCGGCACGTTCTCGCAGAGCTCGTAGCCCGCGTAGATGCCGTAGAGCGACGAGAGCGTCGCGGCGAGGACGAGCCGCAGCTTGAACGCGGCCCGCCCGCCGGTCTGGAGGGTCGCGTGGAGGATGTCGGGCGTGTTCGGCCACAAGTGGCCCCGGAAATAGTCCGACACGGGAGGGCGGGTGATTTCGGTGAGATAGTCGGTCAGCTCCGATTTCGTATTGCGCCAGGTGAAGTACGTGTACGACTGGGTGAAGCCCGCCTTCGCGAGGGCCTGCATCATCTTCGGCCGCGTGAACGCCTCCGAGAGAAAGACGACGTCGGGGTGGGCGTCCTGGATCGCACGGATCAGCCACGCCCAGAACTTGACCGGCTTCGTGTGGGGGTTGTCCACGCGGAACGCGCGCACGCCGTGGCCGATCCAGAACTCGAGGATGCGCTGCATCTCGTCCCAGAGGGGTGCGGGGTCCGCGCAGAGGAAGTTGAGCGGGTAGATGTCCTGGTACTTCTTCGGCGGGTTCTCGGCGTATTTGATCGTGCCGTCGGGCCGGTGGTAAAACCACTCGGGGTGCGCGCGGACCCAGGGATGGTCGGGCGAGCACTGGATGGCGAAGTCGAGCGCCACCTCGAGGCCGAGGCTCCGGGCGCGCTCGACGAAGCGATCGAAATCCTCCAGCGTGCCGAGCTCCGGATGGAGGGCCGTGTGGCCGCCCGCCTCGCTCCCGATCGCCCACGGGCTCCCCGGGTCGCCGGGCCCGGCGACGAGGGCGTTGTTCTTGCCCTTGCGGTCGGTGTGCCCGATCGGATGGACCGGCGGCAGGTAGACGACGTCGAAGCCCATCGCCGCGGCGCGCTCGAGCTCGGCCTCGGCGTCCTTCAGGGTACCGCTCGAGCGCGGGAAGAACTCGTACCACGCCGCGAAGCGCGCCCGCTCGCGGTCGGCGATGACCTCGAACTGGTCCTCGCATCGGGTCGCCTCCGACCGGTCGAGGTGGCGCAGCATGAGGGCGGCGAGCTCCGCGTCGCCGGCGATCGCGACGGCCTCGGCCTGGCCCGCCGCCTGCGCGATCCGCTCGGCGTAGCGGGCGAGCCGCCGCGCGTCCTCGCCCCGTGCGCGCCGGGCGGCCGCGCCGATCAGCGCCGTGCCTTCGAGGAGCGCGCTCGCCGCGTCCTGGCCCGCCGCGTGGCGCTTCTCGAGGTCGGCGAGCCACGAGCGGAACGGCTCGGCGAGCGCCTCGATCGTGAAGACCCAGCGCGCGTTCGCCTCCAGCGCGAACGATCCCGCCCAGCGGTCGTTGTCCACGTGGCTCATCGGCGCAGCGCGAACGATCCCGCCCAGCGGTCGTTGTCCACGTGGCTCATCGGCGTTTCTCGCCACGCGTCGTCGCCGGCGCGCCGGTACTTCAGGAACGCCACCACCACGTCGTGGCCTTCCTTGAAGATGTCGGCCGAGACCTCGAACACCGTGCCGACTTCGCGCTTGACGGGATAGCGCCCGCCGTCGACCGCGGGGGCCACGTTCTCGATGACGACGGTGCGCTTCGGGTCGGTGATCGGCCTCACGGCGCCTCCCGTGGCAGGTCGAAGTGGAGCAGGCGGGCGAGCCCGGCGAGCGCCGGACGCGCGGGCGGCAGCGCCCGCCAGAGATCGAAGAACTGCGTCTGCGCGCCCCAGAACCCGAGGTCGAGGCCCAGGCGGATCGCGACGTCGACGAGCGCGGTCGCGCGGCGGATCCGCTCGTC
>JACPCG010000181.1 GCA_016179925.1 Candidatus Rokuibacteriota bacterium
CCCAGCGCCAGGACCTCCCGCCGCGAGAAGCGCGGCGACTCGGCTCGGTCAGCGTTTCGCATGCTCTGACTCCGTTCCCTCGGGGTTCGCCCCGCAGACGCCGCCCGGGCGCACCGCCGCGCAGGCGCAGCCGCTGCCGCACGCGCGCTGGCGGCCGCGCATGACGTAGCCGAATCCGGCGAAGAGCACGGCGGCGGCGAGGATGGCCAGGATCTCCGTCATGACGCGCTCACGACGAAGACAGCAGCCCCGCGAAGCCCATGAAGGCGAGCGAGAGGCTGCCCGCGATCATCAGCACCAGCGCCGTGCCCTTCGCGACCTCGGGGACGTCCGCCAGCTCGAGGCTCTCGCGGATCGAGGCCATCAGCACGAGGGCCAGCGCGAGCCCCGCGCCGGAGCCGATCGCGAACACGAGCCCCTCGAGAAATCCGTAGTCCCGGTTGGTCTGGAAGATGGCGAGGCCCAGGATGGCGCAGTTGGTCGTGATGAGCGGCAGATAGATCCCGAGGGCGCGGAACAGCGCCGGGGAGAGCTTCTTGATCACCATCTCCACGATCTGCACGAGGGAGGCGATGACGATGATGAAGGCGATGAGCCTGAGGTACGGCGCGTACGGGAGCACGAACGTGTTGAGGGCCCACACCGCGACGGCGGTCATGATGAGGACGAACGTGTTGGCGGCGCCCATGCGGAGCGCCGTGTCGATCTTGCCCGACACGCCGAGGAACGGGCAGAGGCCGAGGAACAGCATCAGGGTGAAGTTGTTCACCACCATCGACGAGAAGAAGATCCACGCGAGGTCGCCCGTCATGCCGCCTTCTCCATGACGCCCGCCTCACCCGCCGCGGGCACCCGGGCGCCGGCGGTCCGCCGGCGCTTCCACCAGGCCACCGTGAGCAGGACGAAGGCGAGCGTGAAGAACCCGCCGGGCGGGAGCACCATGATCACCCAGGGCTCGTAGGCGGAGCCGAACAGGCTCACGCCGAGGAACGTCCCGCTGCCCAGCACTTCCCGCACCGAGCCCATGATGAGCAGCGCGATCATAAACCCGATGCCCATGCCGACCGCGTCGAGCACGGACCGGCCGACCGGGTTCCTGCCGGCGAAGGCTTCCTGACGGCCCAGGATGATGCAGTTCACGACGATCAGCGCGACGAAGGCGCCGAGCGCCTTGTGGATGTCGGGCACGAGCGCCTGCAGCGCGAACTCCGCGATCGTCACGAAGGTGGCGATGATGAGGATGTAGGTCGCGATGCGCACCTCGTTCGGCACCCAGCGCTTGAAGGTCGAGACGAGCAGGCTCGAGCCGACCAGGACGAAGAACGTGGCGATGCCCATGACCACGCTGTTCGCCACCGAGTTGGTCACCGCGAGCGTCGGGCAGAGGCCGAGGAGCTGAATCAGCACCGGGTTCTCGCGCCAGAACCCCTTGACGAGGTCCTCCCGGGGCGGCGTCGCCCGCCGCGACCCCGCGGCAGGCGGCGGGGCGCCGTGCATATGCGACATCATTTCGCTCATCCCTGGCCCTCCGCGGGGTGGGCGTCCACGACCGGCCCGAGCCGCTCGAGCGCGTTATTGATGATCCGGATCACCGCCTTCGACGAGATGGTTGCGCCCGTGATCATGTCCACCTCGCGGGGGCCCGAGCGCTTGCCCTTCTTGACCCCGAGCAGCGGGACCCGCGCGCCGTCGAACTGCGAGACGAAGGCCTGGTCCTTCTCGATCCTGTCGCCGAGCCCGGGCGTCTCCTTGCTCTCGAGCACCTTCATCCCCAGGAGCTGCCTGGTCTTCGGGTCGTAGCCGAAGATGAGCTGGATCACGTCCTGGAACCCGGCGGCACCGGCGACGATGGCGAAGCCGATGCGCTGATTGCCGCGGCCGTAGCCGAGGTACACCTGCTCGAGCTTCTTCGGATCCACGCCCTCCGGCGGCTTCCGCACGAGTGTCCGGCCCACCACGTACAGCGTGTCGTAGCGCTCGGGGGCCTTGAGCACCTCCTTCACCGCGAGGTCGCGCGCCCGCGCCCGGTTGGCCTCGATGCGGGGCAAGGTGAGCCCGAACGCGAACACGAGGAGCAGCCCGGCCACCGCGCCCCCGACGCCGAGCGTGGTGAGGAGGCTCGACGCGCGGACCGCGGCCGGCTCCGGGAGCGGCGCCGGCGTCTGGCCGGTCGCCACGGTCGCGTCGCCGTCCGTCATGTCGCGGGCCTCGCCGGTGTCGAGCCGAACAGGCGCGGCTGCGTCCACCGGTTCAGGTACGGCACGAGCGCGTTCATGATGAGGATCGAGTACATCACGCCTTCCGCGAGCCCGCCCCACAGCCGGATGACGACGACGAGGAGTCCCACGCCCGCGCCGAAGATCCAGCAGCCGAGGTTGGTCACGGGCGAGGTGACGAGGTCGGTCGCCATGTACATGGCCCCGAGCATGAGGCCGCCCGAGAAGAGCATGAAGAGCGCGCCCGGGTGGCGCGCGGGGGCGAACGCGTGGAGCCCGGCCGCGAGAACGGCGACGGTCGCGAAGATGCTCGCCGGGATCCGCCAGTTGAGGTAGTTGCGGAGAGCGAGGTAGCCGCCGCACAGCAGGATCAGGAGCCCCGAGGTCTCGCCGAGCGAGCCCGAGGTGGTGCCGAGCACGAGGTCGGAGAGCGGCGTCCCCGCCTGCTCGAACTTCATGCGGCCGAGCGGCGAGGCCGAGGTCACCGCGTCGAGGGCGCGGGGGCTCGCGAAGGGCCACGCGAAGTTGTCGCCGCGCAGGCGCCACCAGTCGGCGGCGCCCGCGAGCGGGGGGAACGTCGTCATCGCCACCGGAAAGCTCGCCTGGAGGAACGCGCGGCCGAGCAGGGCCGGATTGAAGACGTTCTGGCCGAGCCCGCCGAAGAGGAGCTTGCCGATGCCGATGCCGAACGCGCCGCCCACGAAGGCCATCCAGAGCGGGAGCCCGGCCGGGAGCGTGAGCCCGAGCAGGATCCCGGTGATCGCCGCCGAGCCGTCCCCGAGGGTGCCCCGCCGGCCAAAGACGCGCTCGGTCACCAGCGCGCCGGCCGTCGCGGCCGCCACGACGAGCACGGCGCTCGGCCCGAAGAAATACGCGGCGGCGGCTACGAGCGGCGCCAGGCTCACGACCACGTTCCACATGATCTCCGGCGTGCTGGCGCCCGCGCCGAGGTGGGGCGAGGCGGTGATGAGGAGGGACGGCGTCCTCATGCCGCCACCGGGCGTTTCCGGAGGGCGGCCTTCGCGAGCGCGAAGAGCTGGGGCAGCGGAATGTTCGACGGGCACGTATACCCGCAGCAGCCGCACAGCATGCAGTCGGCGAGGTGGTTCGCCTCCATCTCCTCCCAGCGCTCCTTGAGGGCGAGCTGCCCGAGGAGCTGCGGGTTCAGGAACACCGGGCAGGCGTCCAGGCAGTGCCCGCAGCGGATGCAGGGGTACGAGGCCGACCGCTTGGTCTCGGCCGCGGTGAGGACGACGACGCCCGTCGTGCCTTTGACGAGCGGCGTGTCGAGGTGCGCCTGGGCCGCGCCCATCATGGGGCCGCCGAAGATGACCTCCCGCGCATTCTCGGTGAAACCGCCGCACGCCTCGACGAGGTCGCGGAGCTTCATGCCCACCGGCACGATGAGGTTGGACGGCCGCCTGATCCCGCGCCCGGTCACCGTCACGATCCGCTCGAGCAGCGGGAGCCCGGTGTCGAACACCTCGGCGATCGTGGCCGCCGAGGCGACGTTCTGGACGACGACGCCGACGTGCATCGGCAGCTTCCCCGAGGGCACCTGCCGGTCGAGGAGCGACTCGATCAGCATCTTCTCCGCCCCCTGCGGGTACTTCACCTCGAGCGCGTGCACGGTGACGTCGAGATCGGTGGGGACGGCGGCGCGGATCGCCTCGATGGCGTCGGGCTTGTTCCGCTCGATGCCGATCATCGCGCGCCCGACGCCGAGGCACCGCATCATGATGCGCAGACCCAGGTGGACCCGCTCCGGGTACTCGACCATGGTGCGGTGGTCGGTCGTGAGGTAGGGCTCGCACTCGCAGCCGTTGATCAGGACGGTGTCGATCCGCTGGTCCTTGGGGGGCGCGAGCTTGACGTGCGTCGGGAACGCGGCGCCCCCGAGGCCGACCACCCCCGCCTGGCGGATCGCCTCGACGAGCTCAGCCGGCCCGAGGCGCGTCCAGTCCGGGACCAGCCGCGGCCGGGGCGCCTGCGGCGAGTAGCGGTCCACCGCGATGCGGACGGCGGGCGCATACGAGCCGTCGGGGTGCGGCCAGAGGCAGACGTCCTCGACCGTGCCCGCCGCGGAGGCGTGGACGGGCGTCGAGACGTACCCGTCGGCTTCGCCGAGCGTGTCGCCGCGCTCGACCCGCTGGCCGACCTTGACGGCCAGGCGCGCGGGCTTGCCCGTGTGCTGGCGGAGCGGCAGCACGACCTCGTCCGGGTAGGGCACGCGCCGGATCGGGACCCGGGCCGTCAGCTCCTTCAGCTCCGGCGGATGCACGCCGTGGCGGAAGTTCAGGCGACGCCACACGTGAGCCTCAATTGAAGGGCTTGGCGCGCTTCACCCACTTGTCCAGGTCCTTCTCCTTGGGGTTCAGCGGCGTGCCCGGATGGATGATCTTCACGGGGCACTTCTCGGCGGCCTGGACCAGCTCCTTGAAGCTGCCGGCGCGCGGGTCCTTGATGTAGGCCTGCTTCTTCGCGTTGTAGGCGAACAGCCGCTTGTTCAGGTTCGTGCACTCGTTGCAGGCCGTGCAGAGCGCCGCGTCGATGTACGGCTCCATCGCCAGCGCCTCGTCCGGCTCCGCGGCGGCCGGCGCGGTGGCCACCGCGCTCACCGCTTGGGCCGGTGCTGACGCGGTCGGTGCCGTCGCTGCGCCGTCGCCGCGGCGGCGCGGCACGTCGGGGATCGCCTCGACCTTGGCGAGGAGATCGCTGATGGAACCGCCGTTGCCGGTCTTCAGCAGGCCCTCGGCCAGGCGCCGCGCGATCACCCACGGGTAGCGCGCCTTGAGGTCGGCGAGCTTCGCCTCGTACTCGGCCCGCAGCGCGGCCATCTGCTGCTCGAACGCGGTCTCCGCGGCGAGCGCCTCCGGCGCCTTGAGCCCGGCCATGTCGCGCAGCAGGGTCCACACCTCCCGCCGGTCCTCGGCGAGGCGGACGATCTCGTCACTGACGGCGAGACGCCCGAGGCGCCGGCCGGCCTCGAGGGTGTAGATGAAGGGCTTCTTGCCGCTTCGGTCGTCCTTGGCCAGCGCGAGGTACTCGTGGAACGGCACCAGGTCCTCGTCACCGGCCGCTCCGCGGATCCGCGTGAAGTGCTTCCGGAAGCGCGTCTCGGTGGCCGCCCAGTCCGCGACCGTGACGGGCAGCTCCATCGTCTGCTCGGCCCCGCTCTCGTCCAGGTACTTCAGCTCGTAGCTCGGCAGGGGCTCGTCGATGGACGGGTTACCGTCGAGGCTCAGCCGGTCGGCCAAGCGCGGCCCCGCCGCCGGGTCGTACAC
>JACPCG010000087.1 GCA_016179925.1 Candidatus Rokuibacteriota bacterium
ATGTGGTAGACGCCGCTGTCCGTCAGCAACTCCCGTCGCACGAACGCGAGCGACCGGAATGCCGCCTCCTTGAGATCCTGCCGGCCGGTGCTCTGGCTGGGTCCACGGCGCATCGGGCAGCGGTGAAACTCTCCAGCGCGGGCGACTTCCGGCGAGCGTGTCAGCCGTGTTCCCGGTGCGGGAAAAGTAGGCTCACAACTGGTGTCTCGCCCGAGTCGGTAACGGTTGACGCTAAGCCGGCAGATCTCGCATCGCTAGCGTCGGCCGCATTTTGGCTCCCTGTGGGGACTGACGTCGCTCGGATTGGTGATGAAGCGAGACGCGAAGCCACTCCGACAACCCTCTTAGCGACGCGACTGGCGATGAGGACGAGCGCGCGTCGGAGGCCTCCCCGGCGAGCACGAGTAGAGCGCGGAACGAGAGGATCCGCTTGTAGACGTGAAGGACAGTGATTAGTGCACGCTCAATCGCAGGATCAGGCCGACGGCGAGAGCGAGCGCAGCGCCTGCCAGCATCACGCGGATGGCCCGCTCGATGTCCCGCGCCGTCGGGAGTGGGCCACTGCCCAACCGATACGCGCTCGGCTTTTCAAGACTTACTCCGAGGGCGCCCGCCATCGCGGCCATCGTCCACCCGGCATTCGGACTTACCGTCCGGCCGGCGTCACGCGCCATGATCGCGAACGCAGAACGGGGCCGCTCGCCTGCAAGCGCTGCCCCGAGCACTACGGCGCATCCGGCAAGCCGTGCGGGTACGAGGTTGAAGAGGTCGTCGAGCCGGGCTGCGAGCTTGCCGAAGTATTCTAGCCGGTCCCGGCGGTACCCCAGCATCGCGTCCGCGGTGTTCACGGCCCGATAGACCGCCGCGCCGGGAAGGCCAAACGCGAGGTAGAAGCAGAGCGGACCGATGAAGGCGTCCGTCAGGTTCTCCGCCACGGACTCGATCGCGGCGGACGCCACATGACAGCCGCCGAGACCCGCCGTCGGGCGGCTCACGAGGTGAAACCCGACGCCGCCCCGCGCCGCAGGCAGATCCCCTCGCTCGAGGTCCTGCGCCACGCCTCGCGCAGCCGCCACCAGCCCGCGCACCGACAGGAGCGACTTCAGGGCCACGGCTTCGAGGAGGAGCCCCGCGACTCCCAGCAATACCGCGCCCTGCGAAAGCGCCCAAGCCGTCGCTCCGCCGAGTGCGGCCACGCTCAACGTGAGGGCAGCACCCGAGACCAGGAGCTGTTGCTGAGAGCCACGCATGAGCTGTACGCTCCCCGTCCTCAAGAGCTCCCCAAGCCACGCCACCGGGTGCCATCGATTCGGCGGGTCGCCGAACGCCAGGTCCAGCACGATAGCGAGAGCAACGACTGAAACCGTGCGGACAGCGTCGCTCATCCCGCGCCCACCCGCGGGTTGTACGCTGCCGACGGCCGCGGGTTCCATCCTGACCGTTCGGATCGCATCACCTTCGCTGGCGTATCCCTAAGAACGATCTCTCCCCCTGTCCACCAAAGCTTCGCGCGTGGCGCTCGCGTCACCGCAGCGGAAGAGCTCGTGTCGCTCCAGAACGAGGCGTGACGAGCGCTGCCCGGATGCGCTCGGCCGCCGCAGGCATGGCGATGTGGATTGCCGCCACACGACCGTCAAGGGTGTCGTAGGTGAAGATCGTCGGCCGTGTGCCGTCCAGCAGTTCATCAGTCAAGGGGCTCTGCCAGCGCCGGCCAATGTCATAAAACACCGAGAGGTCGCTCGCCTCATGCTGCGGCTCCGTCTCGCGGCCTCTCCGCGCCCGGAACCTTCGTCGGACCTCCTCGAAGTCGCCACAGAGGCACAGGACCAGGACCGGCTGCGCCCCTCGCGCGGCGCAGACCTCATAGAGCCTCCGGCGCTTGTCCCTCTCGCCGTGCACGGCGTCGACAATGACGACGGTGGCCCCGGCGGCGAGGCCCGTATCCACGCGCGTCGCCATCTCGCAGTATGCCTCGTCGCGCAGCCGATCGTACTCGGCGACTTTCACGGTGAATCCATGGGTCCGTTCCACCCACTCGGAGAGCACGATGCCGAGCTCCTGGTAGACGTCACAGCTCCTGATCAGCACGCCGCCCAGGTGCGCGTGAAGGCGCATCGCGGTCGTCGTCTTGCCAGAAGCGGGCAACCCGCACGTCATGATGACCGCGGGGATCAGAGTGGGCGGTTGATCCTGGGTGCTCACGCGGTCGGCAACCGGAGATAGAAGGTGACGATCTCATCGAAGACCTCGCGCCCGAGGCCAAGCACTCGTTCGGCGTGGAGCTTGAGGGCGTCCGGTTGAATGCGTCCCACATACTCCTTGGTGTCGCTGCGGTTGACCTTGTAGTTCTGGCCGATTTCGACACAGTCGAGTTCTAGGCCGAACCGTGCGAGCGTCGGAGCGAGCGCCGCCACCCGATCCTCTGCCGGGTTCACGGGGACGCGTGGGTGGAACGCAACAAGGGGGATCTCCATCGCGCCCTTGTAGAGCTGTGCACGAGCGCACGCCAATGGGAAGCTCTTCGGCCGCTCCTGGTCCCAGTCTTCGAGCGCGCGCCAGACTCGAGAGAGTTCCTCCTCCATCGTCACCTCATCAGTACTCGGCTAGCACAGGCTCGGGGGTAATCGTGGGCGTGATATCGTTGGGCCATGATGACGGCGAACCGGATCGCCCTCAAGGAGTGGGCGGTCGTCTGCGCCGAGATGGCTGCCGGCCGCCAGACGATCCTGTTGCGCAAAGGCGGAATCCGCGAGCCGTCACAAGGCTTCACCGTCGAACACCGCGAGTTCTTTCTCTTTCCCACCTACGTGCACGAAAACGAGGAGGATCTCACCGAGACGGCACGGCTGGCCTTGCCCGAGGTTGCCCGCGGGGCACCGCCGGCGGGCGAGCTCCATCTCGAGCTCTACGCCGTCGTCGAGGCCGCGATCGAAGTGCTCACGCTCGAGCCACTGCGCCGCCTCGAGGGCCGGCACATCCTGGCGTGGTCTGCCGTGGAGAGACGATTCCACTATCGTCGGCCCGGGCTCCACGTGATCGCCCTGAGGGTCTCTCGTCTCCCCGAGCCGCTCGTCGTTCCCAACCTCTTCCGGTACGATGGATGCCGCTCGTGGGTCGGGCTCGAGTCCGAGCTTCCCGTCACCGGTGCCCGTCCGGTCCTCGACGATCTGGCGTTTCACCAGCGGATGGCGTCCCTGCGTGAAGCCCTCGGCGTTGATCCCGCGGCGCTATCAGGTCATCGATCTGCCTGATCACCGCGCCGGCTCCCTCCGTCCTGAGCGTCGACAGAAGGTCCAGCGTGAGGAGATGAGACATGAGCTCACGCCGTCGGTCAGGATCGGTCACCGCCCGTTGGATGCGTCCCCGGGCCTTCGCGAGCAGCGCGACCAGGAAGCCGATGTCGTCAGGGACCAGCAGATCGAGCTCACGCCGTAAGTGACCGACCAGTCCGGGGCTCGCCCCGCCGCTTGACATGGCGAGCAGGAAATCGCCTCTGCGCACCACGGCCGGCACGATAAAGTCCGAGTTCTCAGGATCGTCGACGACGCTCACCCATACGCCGATGTGTCGCGCGTCCGCTCTCACCTGGGCATTCACCTTAGGATCGTCTGTCGCCGCGATCACCAAGCTCGCGTCCGCCAGATCGTTCGCTTGATAGGGCCGCTCGATGCAGGTGACGGCGCCGGACGGAACCAGTCGGATGAACGCAGGGGAGAACTTCGGGCTCACCGCGACGACACGCGCGCCGGCGTCGAGCAAGCCGCTCGCCTTCCTCGCCGCGACCTTGCCGCCGCCGACGACGAGCGCCCGCCGCCCACCGAGGCACAGGACAATCGGGTAAAAGCCCCCGGCGCCGTCAGCCCCGCTCATCGTCGGAACTCCGCCCGAGGGCTGCGGCCAGCGTCGCGGCCAGGGCGGGGGGGGAAGGATCGATCGTGGTGATCGCTGGCTCGAACCCGCACTGGCTGAGGGTTACTCTGGTCGCTTCGCCGACGGCGGCAAGCACCATCGAGCGAAGGAGCGGGCGCTCGTCCACGTCGAGCGCTCCGACGAGCCTCCGGACTTCCGCCGGGCCGACGAAGACGATGGCATGCACGGGACGCGAAGTCAGAACCTCGCGCAGCCGGTCTGCGCGCCACTTGGTCGTTGTCATCGTGCAGATGGGCGGCGTCACCGCTCGGGAACCATGATGGGCTAGGGTCGAAGTGATGAGCTGCTGGACGTCGGGGCTGCCGACGACGAGCCAATAGGCCTCCGACCCGCCACCGGGTAGGTCCGACGAGTCGTCCTCAACGACCGCGTCGGCCCGAAGCGCGAATCGTCGCAGTGCGCACGCCGCCTCCCGGCTGCCAGCGACCAGGAGGCACCCCGCCAGCGTCCGAGCATCCTGCCCGTGGACCGTCAGCCGCTCGATCACAGCTGCAACCCCGGCGTCGTCGGCGAAGACCACCCCCGCGAACGACCGCACATTCCTGAGCGTTCGGTCAAGGAGCTCCCAGGACGGCGGCGGCGTCAGCTCGACAGGCGCCACATGGAGGACCTCGGCACCGAGCCGCTCGAGCGGCGCCGTGAACGCGCTCGGATACGACGAGGGGATGAGCACCCGACGTCCGAAGAGCGGGCGCCGCTCGGCCCATCGGACGCGCGGGAGAAGAGAGACCACGTCACCGACGACCAGGATCGCGGGCGGGCGCAGGTTCACCTCGCGCATCCGGTCCCCTATCGTCGCCAACGTCCCCACCACCACCCGCTGCTGCGCGGTCGTACCCCAACGGATGGCGGCCACCGGAGTTTCCGGGCTGCGCCCTCCGTCGACCAGCGCGCGGACGAGTGGCTCCTGGTTGGCCACTCCCATGAGCGCGACGATGGTGTCGGCACCGGAGATTCGTTCCCAGTCGATGTCGGGCGCCTCTCCGACCGGGCCCGCCCGTCCAGTCACGACAGCGAGGCTCGCCGCGACGCCGCGATGGGTCACCGGGATTCCCGCGTAGGCTGGCACCCCGACAGCCGACGTGACTCCCGGGACGACTTCGAACGGGATGCCCCGCTCGGTCAGGTACTCCGCCTCCTCGCCCCCGCGGCCGAAGACGAACGGATCGCCGCCCTTGAGTCGCACGACGGTCTGGCCGCGTCGCGCGCGCTCCTCGAGCAGTTCGTTGATCGCCACCTGATTCATCGCGTGAGAGCCCGTCTCCTTGCCCGCGTACACGCGCTCGGCGCTCGCTGGGATGCGATCGAGGATCGCGTCGCCCACGAGGTAATCGTAGACAACGACGTCGGCCGACTCGAGAATCCGCGCCGCCTTGAGGGTGAGGAGCCCGGGATCACCGGGACCGGCGCCGACCAGATAGACGGTGCCCGTCACGCCGACACCTTCGCCGCGTGCTCATGGCCGGGCAGGGGCACACGGTACTTGCAGAGGGCGCAGTTCATTCTCGCCTCGCCGCGCATCGCCTCACTCTTGCGGTCACGCAACACGCGGAACAGCTTCGGATGCCCGTTCAGGTAGTCCGCTCTGCGGACCGCGAGGCCGGGATGGGCGGCGACGAACTCGCCCACCAGCCGATGAATGCGCGGAATCAGAACGCCGGTGAACAGGAAGTAGGGCACGACGATGATCCGCCGGGCACCGAGCGCGCGGCAGCGCGCCAGCCCTTCGGGCAGCGACGGGTTGGTGACTCCGATGAAGCACGGTTCGATCCAGGGATACCGCCGGGACTCCCACAAGAGGCGCGTGAGCTTGTAGAGATCGCTGTTGGCGTCCGGGTCGCTCGACCCACGCCCGACAACGAGGACCGCAGTGTCTTCGGCGGGCCACGCCGCCTCCGCCTCGACCCTGGCAAGGCGCTCGTTGACGATGTCGATCACCAGGGGATCGAGACCGATGTGGCGCCCGTAGAGAAACGCAACGCCGGGGTGGCGCTCCTTGGCTTCATCGAGCTCGTGCGGAAGCTCCACCTTGACGTGGCCCGCCGCCAGCAGGATCACGGGCAGCACGATGACCCGGCGGGCCCCGAGCGCGACGCAGCGGTCGAGGCTCTCGGGGACCAGCGGGGTGGCCAGTTCGATGAAGCACGTCTCCACCGGCTCCGGCCCAAGATGAGGGCGTGCCGCTTCGCAAAACTTGAGGAACTCCTCGTTGCCTGGCTGCTCGCGGCTGCCGTGGCCGACCAGCAGGATCACCTCGTCACTCACGCTCGCTCCCTTCCTCGCGCGGTCGCCGCGTCATTCACGAGTTCGAGTCCCACCAGTTTGCCGATCGCCACGAGGTCGCAGGAGCTGGCGACGACGTCCGCCAGCCGGTCGTAGCGCGCGGCGGCGCTCGACGGCGCCCCCCAGCGCGCATCTGGCTGCCGCCCACGCCGTGCCGCCACGTGGACGAGCAGCACGCGCCGGAGCTCGTCGTTGGCGAAGAGCCCGTGCAGGTATGTGCCGACGACGTTCCCGGCGTCGTTCACGGCCCCCTCGCGCTCGTTCAACGGCGCCCCTCCTCGCGAGACGATCTGGAAGGGCCAGCGCGCGGACTCCACCTCCGTCCGACCCACGTGAATCTCGTACGCGTCGATCTCGGCGCCGGCGGCCGATCCGAACGGCCCCGACGCTTCCGCCACACGCCCGTGGACGCGCACGGTCGTCTTCTCGCGCTCGAGCCACGTGACCACCGGCAACAGCCCCAGCCCGGGCGTCGTCGCCGCCGCCGACTCGACGTGGTCGGGATCGTGCAGAGCCGTGCCGAGCATCTGGTAGCCGCCGCAGATGCCGACGACGGGACGACCGGTCGCGGCGGCGGCCATGATCGCGTCGGCCAAGCCGCTCTGTCGCAGCCAGTCGAGATCCTCCGCGGTGTTCTTGCTCCCGGGCAGAACGATCAGGTCGGCCCCCCCGAGCTCCTCGGGGATACGGGCAAACCGGAGCCGCACCCCGGGCTCCCTGGCGAGCGGCTCGAAGTCGTCGAAGTTGGCGATCCGCGGCAGGCGCGCGATGGCGATGTCGAGCGCTGCTGGGCCACCGGAGCGCTCCAGGTCTTCGAGATTCAGCGAGTCCTCCGCGGGCACGAGCGACTCGGCGATGTACGGGACGACCCCGAGCACGGGCACCCCCGTGCGCGCCGTCAGCTCATCGAAGCCCGGCTCCAGGAGCGAGGCGTCCCCGCGGAACTTGTTGACGAGGAAGCCAGCCACCCGGGCGCGGTCCTCGGCCTGCAGAAGCTCCAGCGTGCCCACGAAGGCGGCGAACACGCCGCCGCGGTCGATGTCGCCAATGAGCAGGACGCGGGCGCCCGCGAGACGCGCGATGCGCATGTTCACGATTTCGCCCTCGCGCAGGTTGATCTCGGCCGGGCTGCCCGCGCCCTCGACAATCACGAGATCGTGCGCCCGGCGCAGGCGCTCGAGGCTCTCCTCGACAATGCCGAGCAGCGCCGGCTTCATTCGCCCGTACTCGCGGTACCCGACGCTGGCGACGGGCCGCCCCCGCACGATGACCTGCGAGCGGTGATCGGCCTCGGGCTTGAGGAGGATCGGGTTCATGTCCACCGTGGGCTCGATGCCCGCGGCCTCAGCCTGGGCAGCCTGCGCCCGCCCGATCTCACCACCGTCCACGGTGACGGACGAGTTCAGCGCCATGTTCTGCGACTTGAAGGGCGCAACACGGTAGCCCGCGCGCGCGAAGAGCCGGCAGAACGCCGTCGCCAGCACGGACTTGCCCACGGCGGAGCTGGTGCCCTGGATCATGAGACACGGTGCCAGGGCGCTCACTCCTTTCTCCCTGCTGGGCACTCGGCGACGGCGACGGTGACGTTGCCCGACTTCACCTTCTCGACGACGAGCCTGCCGCTCGACACCGCCAGGGCCGAGGGCTCCGCCACGCCCTGGACGCCGACGAACTTCATGGGCGCCTCCGATCGGTTGGGCACGTCGGGCACCGCATTCAGCGTCGCCTTGTCGCAGAAGGCCAGTGGCAGCCCCAGGCGTCTCGCGGCCTCGACCAGACCCGTCTCATCACGCTTGGCGTCCACCGTCGCCAGCGTCCGCACGCTCTTGAGCGCGAACCCGTGCTCGCGCAGGACACGCTCGATCGCTTCGACGATCTCGTCCGCCGTCGTCCCGCGATTGCAGCCGACGCCGACGACGAGATTCTTCGGGCGCAGAACGACGACGGGACGGCGGAGGCCGGAGAGGTCCAGCAGTCGGTTGGTGATCACGATGCCGGCGGCGACCTTTGAGTCACGCAGCACGTCCACCGTCGGGAAGATCTTCACGTTGCCCTTGAGAGGCCCGCGCAGGGACGGCGGATCGACGCCGCTCAGGTCGACGACCCCGGTGGCATTGCCATCCACGAGCGCCGCGCTCACCTTCTTCATCACCTCGAAGTCGTCCACCTCGCCGCCGATCTCCATGGCGATCACGTCGGGCGCGATCGTTTCGTTGACGTCGGTGCCGGTGGTGATGACGGGCGTGGCGCCCGTGATCTCCGCGAGCCGTCGCGTCAGCGCGTTGGCGCCGCCGAGGTGGCCGGAGACCAGGCTGATCGCGAACCGCCCGGTGATGTCCATCACCACGACGGCCGGGTCATACCGCTTGTCCTTGATGTGCTCGGCGATCATCCGCACGACGATGCCGGTCGCCATGAGGAAGACGAAGCCGTCATAAGAGCCGTAGATTTCGGCCAGGAGCGGCGCGAGCTGGCCTGGGAAGACGCGGATCCGGTCGCTCGGCTCGAGCCCGTACTTGGCGGGCACATACAGGACCGACTGCGGCTCGGCGGCGAGGATGCGATCGCCAAGCGCGATCCCCTGCTTGGTCACCGTGAGGACCGCCAGCGTCACGCCGGAACCTCCGCCAAGTGGCCAAGGCTCGCCCTCACGGCCGCCAGTCGGTCGGGAGCGAAACGCTCGGTCTGGGCCGGATTCGTCCCGCGGAACGAGAGGGACACGATCACGGTGCCGTCGGCACCGAGCACGTCGAGCGCCGCGTTGCGACCCGCCTGCTCGCCATAGCGGAGCCCGCGGACGTCCGAGATCTTCACGTGCACGTGCGACGCGCCCGCTCCCTCATCGCCGAGCGTGAGCCACTCCTTCCCCCGGCGGAGCGGTCCAGCCGCCACCTCGGCGATGGCCGCCCCGGACCGCACGATGATCATGGTGTCGCCGAGCGCCAGCGCGCTCTCGAGCGTGGTCAGGAGATCGTCACTCATGGTGTCGCCTCCGTTCCGCTGTCGCGGCGCTGGACGCGCGCGGCCCGCCGGAAGCCGTGAGAGAACTCGGGATCGTAGAGCTTGGACTTCCGGGCCCAGCTCTCCCGCAGGTCGGGACGGAAGACGGGTCCCACCATGATCAGCGCCTGCGCGCGCATCCCGGCCGCCTTCACCTTTCCCGCGATGTCGGCGAGGGTACCGCGGAGGATCACCTCGTCCGGACACCAGGCGCGCTGCACCACGGCGACCGGCGTGTCGTCGGGATAGCCGTAGCGAAGCTCCGCGACGACGCGGTCAATGAGCACGATGCTGAGGTAGAGGACGAGTGTCGTGCCGTGCCGGGCGAGGTCGCCCAGCTTCTCCCTGTCGGGCACGGGCGTCCGCCCCTCCATCCGCGTGAGGATCACTGTCTGCGCCAGCTCGGGGATGGTCAGCTCGGCTTTGAGCGCGGCGGCCGCCGCAAACGCCGCGGTGACACCCGGGACGACCTCGAACGGAATCCCCGCAGCCTCGAGCGGCGCGATCTGCTCGGAGAGCGCGCCGAAGATCGCCGGGTCACCGTCGTGCACTCGCGCCACGACCTGCCCCTCGAGCGCCCCCGAGCGCATCAGCTCCACGATCTGATCGAGGTGCAGGCCAGCGCTGTCCACGAGGCGCGTCGTCGGCTTCACGTCGCGGAACCCGTCGTCGCCGAGGAGCGATCCCGTGTAGATGATCAGGTCGGCGGCATCGATGATCTTCTTGGCGCGGATCGTCATCAACTCAGGATGCCCTGGGCCCACGCCCACGATGTACACCGTGCCAGGGGTCGGCTCCTTCATCGCTCTGCCCTCTCAAGGGTGGCGCGGACCCGCAGATCCGGCGCGCCCCAGCGGTCACCGAAGACGAGGTCGCCGAGCGGGAGCCGCTGGCGCCAGCCCGCGCGGGCGAGGTCCGGCGTGTCCTTGAACTCGGAGACGTATCCGAGGCACAGGTAGGCGAGCGGCAGGACGGGCTCGGGGATCCCGAGGATCGCGCGCAGCTCCGCCGGCTGGACGATGCTGACCCAGCCCACCCCGACGCCTTCCGCCCGCGCCGCGAGCCAGAGGTTCTGGACGGCGCACGCGGTGCTGTAGATATCGGTCTCGCGGACGGCGCTCCTGCCGAGGACATGCGGGCCGCCACGCTCGGGATCGCACGTCACGCACAGGTTGAGTGGCGCCTCAAGAATCCCCTCCAGCTTGAGTTCCAGGAACTGCGATCGGCGAGGTTCTTCGTAGAGCTGCGCCGCCCGGTCCCGCTCGCGGACAAACGCCTCCCGGACCGCCGCCCGCGCCGCCCGATCGCGAATCACGATGAAGTTCCACGGCTGCATGAAGCCCACCGACGGCGCGTGGTGCGCCGCGCGGAGCAGGCGCGCCAGCACGCGGTCGGGAACGGGATCGCTCAGGAACTGGGCGCGGACGTCGCGCCGGCCGTAGATCGCACGATACACGCCCCGCCGCTCCTGGGGGCTGAGCGCAAAGCTGGCCCGCGCGCGCGGGACGTGCGTCACGGCGCGCCCTCCCCGCGCGGCTCTGTCGGCACCGGCTCTGCCCGCCACGCGGTCACGATGTACACGGGGTTGAGCGCTTCAAAGCTCATCATCTGCAGCAGCGGCTTGGACCGCGCGATAGAGACGAGGATCGCTTCGTGCTCGAGCCCGAGCTGGCGGAACGTGCTGACCGCCTCGTGGAGCGTGTCCAGCGTGATAGCGTTGACGACGATCCGCCCGCGCGGCCTGAGGCGGGCCGAGGCGATGGCGAGGATGTCGCTGAGCCCGCCGCCGCTGCCGCCGACGAAGACCGCGTCCGGATCGGGCAGCCGTTTCAGACCCTCGGGAGCGTGAGCGTGCACGACCGTGACGTGGGGCACGCCGAACTTCTCGACGTTGGCCAGCACGATCTGCACGTCCTCTGCGTTCTTCTCGACGGCGAACACGCGCCCCCGCGGGGCCAGGCGCGCGGCCTCGACCGAAACCGAGCCCGAGCCGGCGCCGATGTCCCACACGGCACTGTCCGGTCTCAGCGCCAGGCGCGAGAGGCTCAGCACGCGCACCTCGCGCTTGGTGATGAGGCCGAGCTTGGGCTTGCGCTGGTCGAAGACCTCCTCGGGCAGCCCCGGCGTCCAGGCGACCGGCTCCCGCTCGGGTGTACCCACCACCGGCCCCAGGAGAATCAACGTGTTCAGCGGATGGGCGTCCACGCTCGTCAGCTCGTGAAGGGACAGCGGCCGGACGCGCTCCGCGGGCCCTCCGAGGTCCTCACAGAGGATCGCGCGGTACTCGCCGAGGCCCGCGTCGAGCAGAATGCGGGCGATGGCGGACGGCGTGTTCTTCTCGTCGGTGAAGAGGCAGACCTTGCCCTGCCCACGCACCGCCTCGACGAGCCCGTCCGTGGACCGCCCGTGGACGGTCAGGAACGTGGCGTCGTCCCAGGGCTCGCGCGCCTTGGCGAACGCCCACTGAAGCGCGCTCACATTGGGGACGATCTCCAAGTCGTCCGCCGGGACGTGACGGAGCAGGGCGCGGGTGATCCCGAAGTAGTTCGGATCCCCCGTGGCGAGCACGACCACCCGTCGCTCAGCCCGCCGGGCCGCCACGGCCGCGAGCACCTCGTCCACCTTGGCCCCGAGCTTCACGCGCTCGGCGGGCACGTGAGGGAAGCCGTCGAGCAGGCGCTGGCCGCCGACGAGCAGCTCGGCCTTCTCGACGATCGCGAGGGCACGCGGCGTCAGGCTCTCGACACCCTCCCGGCCGACGCCCACGACGTGAATCACCCGCCGCTCTTCGCTCATGCCGCCTGCGCCCTCCCCAGCACCACGCCGTCCGCGTCGGTCAGCACGGTCTCGACGGCGAAGGCCCCCTCGACGTACGCGCGGCAGTTCTGCGACACCTTCGCGGTGATCCGGTCGAAGAAGCCGCCCACGCCGTGGGCGAGCACGATCTCCTGGGCCTCGCGCGCCGTGTTGCCGTGCCGGATCTTCTCGACGACCTCCGACGCCGCGCCAAGCGAATGCGCGATCGCTGCGAGTCCTTCCAGGTTGACGGCCGATTGCCGGGCGTGCGTGTAAAACTCGCCATCGGCGATCTTGGAGAGCTTGCCGATCATCCCCGCAATATCGACCTTGGCGACCTTCTTCTTGCGGCAGTAGGCGAGCGTGAACCCGACCCAGTCGCCCATCTGCACGAACGCCGGCTCCGGCAGCGGCCAGATGCGCTGGGCGTACTCCTCACTCTTGCCGCCGGTCGTGATGACGACCTCCGTGAGCCCCTCGGCCACCGCCACGTCGATGCTGTTGACGATCGACACCTTGTAGGCGGCGGTGGAGTAGGGCTTGACGATGCCGGAGGTGCCGAGGATCGAGATTCCGCCGATGAGTCCCAGGCGATGATTGAGCGTCTGCTTCGCCATCTCGAGGCCGCGGGGTACGAAGATCACGACGTATGCCCCACCCGCGTGGCCGCCGGCCTCGAGCGCCGCCGTCACCGACTCGGTGATCATCCGGCGTGGCACGCGGGTGATGGCCGGCTCGCCGATCTCGAGGCCGAGCCCCCCTTTGGTGACACGCGCCACTCCCTCGCCACCGTCGATTCCGACGCCAGGCTCGGTTCGAAGCCGCACCTCCGCGAAGATCTCCGCACCGTGGGTGCAGTCGGGGTCATCCCCGGCGTCCTTGATCACCGAGCAGCGCGCCATACCCTCCCTGATCTCGCACGCGTTCACCGCGAACGTCACCCGCCGGCCAATGGGCAGATCGAGCGTGGCCTCGGTCTGCGCGGTGCCGCCGAGCAGCGCGGTCGCTGCCGCCTTCGCCGCCGCCGCGGCGCAGGAGCCGGTCGAGTACCCTTCGCGAAGGGCCTTGCCGCGCTTGGGCTCGTCAGGCACCCCTGCCTCTCAGAAGTCGATCCCGTACTGCGCGGGGACACCCTGCTGGTACGGGTGTTTGAGGGACTTCATCTCGGTCACGAGATCGGCGATCTCGAGGATCTCGGGTGGTGCTCCGCGGCCGGTCAGGACCAGGGTCAGCTCGGCGGGGCGCGCCTGGATCGCCTCGATCACGCCCTTCGGATCGAGGAGCCCGAAGCGGAACGCGTTGTTGATCTCGTCGAGGATGAGCACGTCCTGTGCGCCCGACTGCATCTCGACCTTCGCCTGCTGCCACGCTGCCCGCGCCGCCTCCAAATGCTTCTCGTACGGGTGCTTGGGCTTGTAGGTCACGAAGCCCAGTCCGAGCTGCTCCATCGAGAATCGGTCGCCGAGCAGGGCCAGCCCCTTGAGCTCGGCGGGCTTCCACTCGCCCTTGATGAACTGGAGCATCCGTACCCGGAGCCCGGCGCCGACCGCGCGCACCGCCAGCCCGAGCGCGGCGGTTGTCTTGCCCTTGCCGTCGCCCGTGTAACAGATCACGAGACCCCGCCGCTCGCGCGTCACTCTACGGTGCCCTTCTTCCGTCCGAGAAACGGATCGATGCCGAGCGTGGCGCCGGCCATCATCGCCTCGGAGGCGTCGGCCACCGCACCTTCCAGCGTCGGCAGCTCGTACTTGTGCTGATAGCCGCGGGGCGTGATCATCAAGCCCTCGTAAGTGAACGTCGTCGAGTTCCCGATCAGGATCGTCGTCAGCATCCCGATCTCGTGGTTCAGCATGTCGGCGAGTGTTGTCTGCACCACGCGCTGGCCCTGGCGCAGTCCGCTCTTGACGACGCCGACAGGCGTGTCCGGGCGGCGGTACCTGAGCAAGATCTTCTGGGTCTCGGCGATCTGCTGGGTGCGCCGGCCGGACTTGGGGTTGTAGAGGGCGATGACGTAGTCGGCCCGCGCCGCCGCCTCGATCCGCCTGACGATCACCTCCCACGGGGTGAGGAGATTACTGAGCGAGATGGCGGCGAAGTCGTGGACGACCGGCGCGCCGAGGATCGACGCGCACGCCGAGAGCGCCGTCACGCCGGGCACCACCTCCACCTCGACCCCGCACCCGCGACGCCACCCCTTCTCCTTCAGGATCTCGAGCGCGGGGCCGGCCATCCCGTAGATCCCCACGTCCCCGCTCGAGATCAGCGCGACCTTGCGCCCGGCGTAGGCGAAGCTCACCGCCTTGCGCGCGCGCTCCAACTCCTCGGTCATCCCCGTGTAGTGAACTTCCTTGCCCTGGATCAAGTCGCGCACGAGGCGGACGTACGTCCGATAACCGATGATCACGTCGGCCTCGCCGATCGCCGCTTTGGCGCGAAATGTCAGGTGGTCGTGATTCCCTGGGCCGAACCCGACGAGGAACAGCTTGCCGCCGGGCTTCGAGGGCACTTCAGGCTCCGCTGGTGGCCCCTCGGCGCGCGCTGGCTGCACCCGCGCTGGCTGACTCATCCCATCGGCCTTGGTGGCCGCGTCCAAGTGGATTCGTGAAGCCAGGTGCGGCGGTGGTGGCGCCACGGCGGTGCCGGACGGCCGCGCGGTCTTCGTCACGAGCAAGATCGAGAAGTACGACGGACGCTGGCCGCGGAGCGCGCGGACGTCGTGCACCACCTCCTGGTCCGGCATCCCGCACTTGGTCACGAACGTCGCGTGCTCGGTCAGTCCGAGGCGCTCGAGCGTGTCCAGCACCTCGTCGATGACGCGGTTGACCTTCATCAGGATGACCGTCTCGAAGTCGCGCAGCACCTCGGCGATCCGCTCGGGGCCGAACGTCGCCGGCAGGATCGCGATGCGGTCGTCGCCCTGGCCGTAGGGCATACCCATGAGCGCCGTCATCGCCGAGAACGACGGGATGCCGGGCACCATCTCGATGAGCAGGTCTGGATGCTCGGCCTCCAGGATCCGCTGGACATAGATGAACGTGGAGTAGAGCGAGACGTCGCCGATCGTGATGAAGGCGCCTTCGCCATGGCGGCGGAGGTGCTCGACGATCTCTCCCGCTGCCTCCTCCCACTCGCTCTCCAGCTCGTCCTGCTCCTTCTGCATGGGGAAGGTCAGCTCGACGACCTGCTGGCGGCTCGGATCGATCACGCCCCGGACCACATCCAGGGCGCGGCTCGTCGTGCCCATCGCGGAGAGCGGACTGAAGATCACCGGCACGCGCTCGAGAATCTTCGAAGCCCGGAGCGTCAGGAGGTCGGGCGCGCCGGGGCCGACGCCGATCGCGTAGAGCTTCATGCCGGCTTCTCCTGCTCGGCCCGGCCGCGCGCGAGACGCAGCAAGGCGTTGGTGACCGCGACCGCCACGGGCGTGCCGCCCTTGCGACCGTGGTTCGTGATGTAGGGGACGAGCCCCTGCTCGCGCAGGCGCTCCTTGGACTCCGCCGCCGAGACGAATCCCACGGGCACGCCGATGATGAGCGCCGGGGCGGCCTCCCCGTCCTCGACCAGCCTCACCAGCTCGAGCAAGGCCGTCGGCGCGTTACCGATCGCATAGATCGCCTCCGGAGCCTCGCGCGCGGCCTTGCGCATGCACTGGATCGCCCGCGTGGTCCCCTCGGCGCGCGCCTTCTCCGCGACCTCGGTATCGGCCATGTAGCACAGGACGCGCCCACCGAACTCGGCGAGGTACCCGGCGCTGATCCCCGCCTGGATCATCTGGACGTCGGCCACCACGTGCGCGCCCTTGCGGATCGCGGCGATACCGGCTTCGACAGCGCGGGGATGGAAGAGCATGCTGCGGCCCAGCTCGAAGTCCGCCGTCGCGTGGATCGCGCGCTGGACGACCGGCCACTCGAGCACCGAGAAGTCGTGCGGACCGATCTCGGCCTCGATGATCCGGAACGACTCCGCCTCGATCGCGTCGGGCTGGATCATCGGCGCCAGAGGTTTGCTCATGGTGTCTCTCCACCGTCCACGGCGGCGACCGCCACGGTCACGGCCGGCGTCTTGTGCTTGGGGAGGATAAGCAGCGTGCTGGCGGCGCTGACACGGGCGAGCGTCTCGCACGCACTCGCCGAGGCAGCGGCAGCCTCCAGCTCGGAGGGCAGGTAGTACTCCACGGGCAACCCGAGGGTGGCCGCGGCCTCAACCAGTCCCGACTCGTCGGAGGCCTTGGCCGCCGCCGCGATGTTTCTGACATCAGTCGACTGGAGGCCGGTGAGGGCCAGCGCTTCCTCGATCGCCTTGACGACCTCAAGCGCCGACGCGCCAGCATGGAGGGCGATGCCGACGATCGCGCGGCCGGGGCGCTCGCGGTTCGCTGTCCGCGCCTGCCGCTCGCGCAGCGGCACGCGCACCTGCCCAGGCGTGAAGAAAATCTCTTTCCGGATCGACGTCGCCGGCACGCCAGCACTGGCGAGCGCATCCTCCGCGTCGGCAATCATCGCCCCATTGCCGGCGAGATAGTAGAGCCCGTCGGGCTGCGCCTCAGCGCGGAGCGCCGCGGTCACACGACCGCGCGCGCCGCGCCAGCCCGGGCCGGGCCGAGACAGCGTGATGGCGTATGAAAACCGCGAGTGGATTCGCATTAGCTCGCGAAACCGCGGCAGTCCGTGGACGTCACTCTCGTGCCGAAGGCCCCAAAGGAGGCGCACGCGCCGTGACCGTGGCCTCTCGAGTTCGTCCTCGAGGATGGCGCCCGTGCACGAGATCCCCGTACCCGTCGCGACCAGGACGAGATCTCGCGTCGCGTCCTCCACGACAAACTTGCCCCAGGGGCCGGTGAACGACACCTCGGTGCCCGGCGCGACGGCGTGAACGAAACCGGACGCGGGTCGCTCGGGGATCCGTCGCACGCACACCTCGAAGGACGGATCATCGCGAGGCGGCGAGGCGATCGAATAGGCTCGCTTGACGATCGACCCATCAGCGGCCCGGGCGTGGAGCAGGATGTACTGACCGGCGCGGTGGCCGACGCGTTCGGCGTCGAGCACGCGCAGGCGGACTCGTCGCACGCCCGGCGCGACCACCTCGCCGCCGACCACAACGGCGCGCCGCGGCGTGCTCACCGCCGCATCTCGGCGGCGCCGAGGACGGCCGCGTCGGCCGCCGGCTCGGGCCCAACACCGCCACCCGTCCAGGAAAATGAATGAGCGCCGAGGCGCCGTGGCAGGGCGCAACTGGGATCGTCAACCGTTGTGCGCACGTACTCGAGTAGGACTCCGAACAGCTCTGGCGAGTTCACCCGCCGGAACCACAGCGGCCGGCCGTGGAGATAGACGAAGACGACATTCGCCTCGCTGCACGGCCCGAGGCAGTCGGTGAATGCCAGCCGCACTCGTCCGGCGAGACCGGACCGCTCGTAGACTCGACGGGCGGCCGCCTTCAAGGCCCGGTGCGGGGCCATTAGCCCGCCGCGGTCGGCGTGACCACAACAACAGCCGGTGCAGGCGAAGACCAGTCCCAGATCAGGCATACGCCCGCGTCCGTGCGAGCCGCGTAAACGCAACAGCCAGGACCGCCCAGAACAGCACGAGGCCTGCGAACGAGACGCCGCGGAAGGTCCAGACGAGGCGCGTAGGCATGTCCACCGGGTCGAGGTTCGCCGGCATCAGCGCGTACAGAGCCACGACGTAGAGCACGTAGACCCCAAGCGCCACCGGCCGAAACCGCCGCTCGGACCCTGTCTGCAATGCGACGGTGATGCGTCGAACTCCCAGGACGAGCACCAGTCCCACGACGGACAGGGCGATGAACCCGAAATAGAGGGCCTGGCGATACCCGATCGTGCCCGGCTCGCCGACGCCGGGCGGGTTCGCCGGGTACTTCAGGAAGGGAAAGAGCGCCACAGACCAGCCGAGGAGCGCCGCCACGAGGCCTGCCCGCGCAGCCACAGTTCGGGCCTCGACGTGGCGCTCGAGAAGTCGGTAGGCCGCGCCGAAGAAGAGCCCCCAGACGGCGCCATAGAGAAGCAGGCCCACCACCAGGCCGACCTTCTGCACAGCCCTGCTCACCAGCGGCTCTTCGGGTGAAGTTCCGCCCGCACGGCTTTGTTGCTCTTCCAACGCGATGGCTCGCTCGATGATCGGCTCGGCGAGAACCAGGTGGAAGATTGACGCCGCGACCCCGGCGATCAGGCCGGCGAGGACGGCTGTCTTCAGCAAGGCCGCGAGCGATTTCATCGCAGCGCGCCCTTAGTGGCAGGGGAAGCCAGCCGTGTGACGAGCGTCATGGACGACCTCGTGGAAGAGGTTCATATCGAAGGCGATCTCCCCCTGAAACAGCGACAGCAGCAACCCCTGGTCGAGCGCCAGCACGTAGAGCCCGAGCGCACCCACCAGGACCGCGCCGATCAGCATCGCGCGGTCCTTCGCGGGCGCCTGTGCGTGTGTCATGGTCCACTCCTCCTCTGTGCTAGTTGAGAGCGATGGTCACGCCGACGGTCAGCAGAACGTCCGGGCTCGCTCGGGTCGTGCCGAACCCGATCGCGGCATCGAGTCTGACACGCTCGCGCACGGCGTACACGGTCCCCGCCCGCAGGACAACGCGATCGTCGGTCCGGCGATCCGTGGCCAACTCGCTGACCACCTCTCCGACGATTGACCATGCCCTGGTGATTCCTGCCTCGGCCGACGCGTGGAGATTCACGACGTCCACATCCCGGTCACGGGTGACGAAGGTATAACCAGCGTTGACGGTCAAGATCACTGGCCCAAACGTCTTGCTCAGGACGGCGAGAGGCTGAACATCGACCTCCTCCTCGCCGAGGCCGCGGTCCTCGTCACCGGTCGGCAGTCGCGCGGTGACGGCGGCCATCACGGCAGGCCAGTGCGAGCGCTCATCGAGGAAGCGGTACTTGAGCCGGACCAGGCTGTCGCCAACGCCGGCGCGAAGCGGCTCACCCTCGGGATCGAGGAGGACGAACGCCGTGGCGACGGTCCCTTCGAGCCGGGGAAGGAGGCCGATGTTCAGCGCCGGCCCGCCCGGGAGGAGGAAGATGTCTCCGGCTCCATCTCGGATGTAGTCGAGGCTCAGCTCCAGCTCCACCTTGCCCGGATCCAACGTCCCGGTATCCTCAGTCGTCAACGGCCGCCCTGCCCATGCCGGCGAAGTCGCCAGAGCGTTGAGCGCGATCACGAACGCCCAAGCCGTCCTGCGCCTGCCCTTTCCGCGTTGTGTTGCCGCACTGATGACCCGCGCCATCAGCTCCCTCCATGTTCAGGCCCCGGCTCAGGTCTCCTGGCTCACGGATCGCCCTACTCCCCGACCTTCCCGGCCCACTGACCAGTGGTCTTCGGGTTTCGTCCCCGTTCACAGTTGCGGGGCAGCGCCGGACTCTCACCGGCTTCCCTTCGCTCGAGGCCGTTCCGCGTTCGTGGATCTGGATCGATCGACTTGCCGCGCTCACCTCCCCTCACCGCGGCACGCTCGGACAAACCATGTTGCGAGGGCCGGGTTGGAACCGAAGTGAAGATGGACGTAACTCATCAGCGTCTGCTCGACGAGATAACCCTCTTGGCGCTCGCCCCCGCGACGTTGGGTGAGCCGGTAGGCGCGCGGCACCGACTCGGGAACCGGGTCCAGCGAGGAATAGTGGAACTCGTGGCCACGGGCCGTGGTCCCGGCGTTGCCGATCGGCGCGTCCGCGGTGAACGCGACCTCGGTGTACCCAAGCGTGAGTCGGCGGGGCCGCATACGCACGGTCGTCGGCAGCACGCCGACCATCGAGTGGGTCGCGCCCTCGAGATCCTCCAGCGCCTCCACCAAGTACATGAGCCCGCCGCACTCGGCGTAAATCGGCCTGCCGGCTTCGGCGAAGCGGCGGATCGCCTTGCGGAGGTCGGCATTGGCGGCGAGGCGAGCGGCATGGAGCTCGGGATAGCCGCCACCGAAATAGAGGCCGTCAACGTGTGGCAGCTCACCGTCGATCAGCGGGCTCCAGAAAACAAGCTCAGCGCCTGCCGCGCGGAGCCGGTCAAGATTCTCGGCGTAATAGAACTGGAACGCCGTGTCACGCGCGACACCGATCCGAACGCTTGGGGGCGACGGCGGTGCTGGCGAGGCCCGAGCGGCGTCGCGGAGGGGTGCGGAGATCTCGAGTAGCCGATCAAGATCGACAGAACGTTCAATAATCTCGGCAAGTCGTCGCCGGAGTTCGGACGTGACGGTGCCCTCGGCGGCAGTGACGAGACCGAGGTGGCGCTCCGGTAGGGTGAGGGCCTCGTCGCGCTTGATCGCGCCGACGGGCACGGCGCGACAGCTCGAAGCGATCGCGTCGTGAACCCACCGGGCATGAACCTCGCCGCCGACGCGATTAGAGATCACAGCGGCGATGCGGAGATCGGGGTCGAACCGCTCGAAGCCCAGCACGACGGCGCCCACGCTCCGCGACTGGCTGCGGGCGTCGATGACCAGCACGACTGGCGCGCCGAGCCACTTGGCGACCTGCGCCGTCGAGCCTTCCTCGCTCGTGCCGTCGACTCCGTCGAAGCAGCCCATCACGCCCTCGACGAGCGCGAGGTCCGCGTCGGCGGCGTGACGGGCGACGGTCTCGAGCACCTGCCCGCGACCGCACATCCAGCCATCGAGGTTGTAGGATGGGCGCCTGGTGACGAGCTCGTGGAACCCTGGGTCGATGAAGTCCGGACCGACCTTGAAGGCCTGCATCGCGAGGCCGCGACGGCGGAAGGCTTCCAGCAGACCGAGCGTTACGGTCGTCTTACCGACCCCGCTGGAAACGCCAGCGACGACAAGGACGCGTGGCACGCGCATGAGCCGGCTGCCTCGCCGTACTTACCGGGTTGTCGCGGTGGCGCGGAGGTGGAGCTCGACAGTGGTAAGAGCTAAGAGCAGACTGCCCATCCCTGGTCCTCCCGCGAAGACCGGTCGGTGGTGATACGCGCCCGGGCAGGTCTCCTGGCTCTCGGATCGTCCTACTCCCCGCGCCTTCCCGGCTCTCTCGCCAGTGGCATCCGCGGGTTTCGTCCCCGATCACAGTGACGGGGTCGCGGCGGCTTCACACCGCCTTCCCTGGGCCCTCATGGGCATCCTGGGCGCGAGTAACGTGCGAACATTACCAGAACCCGGGGACGATCGCAACGGTCCCCAAGCAAGTCAAAGGCGGCCCGCCAAAGGACTGGTCTCGATCGCCCCGCACCT
Source organism: Candidatus Rokuibacteriota bacterium (assembly GCA_016179925.1). Classification (GTDB taxonomy): domain Bacteria; phylum Methylomirabilota; class Methylomirabilia; order Rokubacteriales; family CSP1-6; genus JACPCG01. The sequence goes on from JACPCG010000087.1 coordinate 21,223, forward strand.
CCGCGACTAGCCCAAACAGGCCAACGGTCGCCGTCCATGGAACCGATCGTCGTCGATCGTCGGCGACGTGCAATACTTACAGTAGGACGAATGAACACCGACGCGACGGCTACTCGCTGGGACGAAGAGTATCGCAGAGGCCGCTACGCTGATGACCCGCCGATTCCTTTCGTCGAGTTGTTGCGACTCTTAAGCGACGCGCTTCCTGGGCTTCTGAAACAGGACTCTATGTCGGGTGCGGCAACGGTCGCAACTTTCTCCCGCTTGTCGATGCGGGCCTCAAACTTTACGGCCTGGATGTCTCGCCGGAGGCCTTGAAGATCCTCGCCGCGCGGCGGCCGATGGTGGCATTGCGTCTGATCTGCGAGGACTTCCGTAACTTCCGCTGGGAGGGCTCATTCAGCTACGTCATCGCGATTCAGGTCTTCCAGCATGGCACGATGAGTGATGCAGAAGCGTTCTTTCGGAAGTCGCATGACCTCCCTGTAGCCCAGAGGGCTCCTCTTTGTCCGCGTCAACTCCATCAGCGCTCAGATCTACTACCGCCATGCAATCATCGAAACAACGCCGCACGGCGGCATGACGATTCGCTATGACGAGGGCCCAAAGCAGGGTCTACCCATCCACTTCTTTTCGCGAGACGAGCTGGCGGCCGTTACGCAACAGGGCTTTCAGCCGGTGACCGAACCCCGTGAAGAGTTCATCCGCCGGGCGCCGCCCAAGACTGGCCACTGGGCCCAATGGGAAATGATCTGGCAAAAGTCCTGAGCGGGCCCGTCGGTCACGTTGTTTGGAACTCGGACGCTACGCTTCCGTCATTGAGTCTCGGTCAGGTTCTTACCGCGCGAGCGCCCGCAGCAACTAGGCGGCAACGCTGGTCCTGACGCGCCGGGTCCTCGCCGACCCATCCTCGGCTGGCCCGTCCGGCGCCCTGTTCGTTTGGGACGTGCTCTGGCGGGGACTGCTCTACGGGATGGTCGACGGCGCATTGCTGTCGTCCTTCCCCTGGCTCGTGGCCTGGCGAGCCTTCGACGGCGAGTCCTCCTCATTCGCCAGGCGGGTGGCCATCAGCCTCCTGGCTCTCGGCTCGGCCCTTCTCGTGACGTCCGCCTACCACTGCGGCTACCGAGATTCCCGGGGGCCGAAGCTCGCCCAGGCGAACCTCGGGAACGCCATCGCCTCCCTGCCCACGCTCCTCTCGCTGAACCCGGTAGCGAGCCCGATCGCCCACGCGATCCTCCACGTCACCGCGGTCACGCACAACCCGCAATCCGATCTCTTCCTGCCGCCACACGCGCCCGGTGCCGCGAGAAGCGCGGCGACCGAGGAGGTGCCGCTCCTGACGCCCGCGCCGGTCATCGAGTTTCCGCTGCGCGGCACGTGGAGGGTCCTCCAGCCTCCCGGACACGCTCCTCACGCCTTCGACTTCGTCGGTGTCGATCGCGATGGCGAGTACTCGTCCCGCGGATGGCTCGCCTACCTTCTTACAAGCAGTGCCGCGGACTGGTACGGCTGGTCCGAGCCCGTCTATGCCCCGTTCGATGGCGCCGTCGTGGGGGCACGTGACGGGTGGCCCGACCGGGAGGCGGTCACTCTCGTCCTCGACGCGATTCGACTGTACGTTTTCCGACCGAAGATCCGTGATGGAGACATTCGCCCGCTCGCGGGCAACCACGTCATGATCTAATCGGGCTCGGCGGTCGCGCTCCTTGCCCATCTGCGCCGCGGAAGCCTCACGGTCAAGTCAGGCGAGCGGGTCCGGACGGGACAGATCATCGGAGCCGTCGGTAACTCAGGCAACTCGCTCGTGCCGCACCTGCACGTCGAGATGCTGGACGGTCCGGATCCGGTGGCAGCGGGGGCGACCCCGTTTCGAGTCCGCACGCACGACCGCTGGACCGGCCGCTCGTGGGAACGAGTCCACGACAGCGTTCTCAGGAGAGGAGAGCGCGTACGCGCGGGGCTCAAGGAACAACTCTGAGGACCACCGGGAAAGGGGATCATCCATGCTGGACAGCATCGCGTTCGCTACCTCGCTTGCGATCGTGTCGGGCGTCCTCTACGTCCTGCTCGAGGTCCTGGCGACCCTCTGGACTCGTGGGTTCCGCTTTCTCTTCAACGCCCAGTTCTTCGGCGCCGATGTCGCGTCGCTGCTCCCTCGGCAACGGCCGCACGTTTCGCGCGTCGGCACGCTCGCCGCGGTCGTCATCGGTGTGTGGGTCGTCGCGTTCGCGTGGGCGTGGCTCTACAACCGGCTGGCGAGCTAACGGACGTCGAGAGGCTGCGGATCCCGAATGCGTCCTCGCGGGATCGCGTCCTGCATGAACCTCGCCCCACGCACGCGAAAGACACTCGCGTCGTCGGGAGTGTAGCGCTCCGTGCCATACCACCAGCCGCCTCGCATCCGAGTAGGGATCGTATACCCCCCCCCGACCGAGGCCTCGGCCTCCACCCGGGCGCCGTAGGGGATCGGCTGCCACCCAGGCACCCCAACGTCCCCGTGCCTCAGCATCGTGACCTCCTGAAGATGGCCGGCGTGGTCCACGTCGAGGGTCAGCGGCACCACCTCACCGCAGGCCGTTTGCCTTGACCTGCCAACGCATCCTCTCGACTGATGATTGCTCCTGAAACGTGACGATCATCGTCGCTGCCGTCGCGCCGACCATCGCGTCCTGCTAGCCCGACTTCCACGGTCTGAGGAGCGGAGGGGCCGATGGGGCCGATGGCCTGGCGACGATCCGCGCTCTTGCGACAGCCTCACACACACGAGCGAATCGGACGCGATTTTGGCGAAGGACAAGCTAATTTTTTGGTGGCGGTGGGGCGTGATGAACTTGACATCGCCATCACTGACGATGAGGCTCTCCTCCTTCCGCGCCGTCCGCGAAGCCGGCGTTC
>JACPCG010000088.1 GCA_016179925.1 Candidatus Rokuibacteriota bacterium
GCGCAGCTCGTGGAGCGGACGGCGGCGGGGCTGAAGGAGACAGATGGGGCGCTGCGCGCCAAGGCGGCAGCCGGGCTCGCGCTTCAGCTCGGGCGGGCGGACGAGGAGTCGGGCCCGTGGGTCCTCGCCAAGAGCGTGGGCCCGCTGGCCGAGGCGGCGGCGCGCGAAGGGCACCTGGAGGCGTTCCGCGCCGAGGCGGAGCTGGCAACCTCCCTCCTGGGACGCCTCCTTCAAGCCGGGGACCTCCAGGCTGGGGCGCAGCTCAGCGCGGCCCTCGGCGCCGCCGTCCCGAAGGCGCCCCATCCCCCGCGGTTCATGGAAGTGGTCCGGGGCGTCATCGATGCTCTGGCGTCAACGAAGAGCTTCGAGTTGGTGCTCAGCGGCCTCAAGGGCGACGACCCGGCCCGGGGCCAGGCGCGCGCCGTGCTCGCGGGCTTTGGGACAGCGGCCCAGGCTCACCTGGGGCGGCTTCTCCACGACACGACGGATGGCGAGATCGCGCGGGCGGCGGCGGAGCTCTTGGTGACCCAGGGAGAGGGGGGCGTGCGCCTGATCACGCAGGATCTCGAGCATGAGACGTCGGTGGCGAAGCTGAAGCGCGTCGTCTCGCTCCTGGACGTCCTGGCGCCCGCCCTCGGCGCCGACTTCGTGTTCCTCGCAGGGCACCCCGCGAAGGAGGTGCGAGCGGAGATGGCGCGCACACTCACGCGCGTGTCGCGCCAGCACGCGCTCGGGTTTGTCAGCCAGGCCCTGTCCCATCGACGGTCGGAGGAGCTGCTCGGCGCCCTCGAGTATGCGGGCTCGCTCAAGGCGGTGGAGCTCCTCGGCGCCGTGGTCCACCTCGTGAAAACCCCGCCCAGCCGGAACGTGCTCCGCGCCGCCTGCCGGAGCCTCGGCCGGCTCGAGGACCCGCGCGCGGTCGCCGCGCTGGTGGGGATCGCAGACCGCCGCCCGCGCTTCTTCGGGCTCGTCGGTGGCCTGCCGGAGGGGATCCGCGCGACCGCGGTCCGCTCCCTGGCGGCGCTCGGAATGCCCGAGGCGCGGGCGGGCCTGGAGCGCGCCCTGAAGGACCCGGCCAAGGGAATTCGCTCGGCGGCCCGGCTCGCCCTCCTCAAGCTCCCGCGGGAGTCCGGCTCGAAGACGTCAGGCTGAGCTTAGCAGGCTGCTGAAAAGCAGCCTGCAGGCTCTTCAGCACTGAGCTTACCCGCTGCCACGACCGGTCCAATCGAACGAGAGCACCCGGACCCGGTAGGACGCCGCCTCGGGCACTGAAGCGCGGAAGTAGGCGCGGTTGCCCATCGGAACCAGGCCGAGCACCCACACCGTCGAGCTGCCCACGACATTCCCCGCGCCATCCAGGCGCTCGATGACGAGGAGCATCCGCTCGGCGTGCTGGGCGCCCTGGTTGTACACATAGCCCTCGATCGACGGGCCCTTGCCATCGCGCGTCGCCTGCCACTCGAGCCGGAAGTACCGATCGAGACTCTCGGGCGCGAAGATTTGTGCCGAGGCCGCGCCTGCGCTGCCCAGGAGCACCGCGATCGTGACGGCCAGGCATTCTCTGCGCATTGACGGCCCTCCTATTATTTGAGAAACGGGAACCGGTCACAGAGGTTCCGGGTTTTTTCGACGGAGGTGCCGCGTCGTGTTACGCCGTGTGGCGCTCGGTCTGTGCGCGGTGCTCGTCGCCGGTCCCGGCGGGGCGATCGCCCAGAACGAGCCGTTCCAGCCCGCCCTCCAGCGCTACTACAGGGCGGTCGAGGACATCTGCCGGACCGGCGTCACTCCCGACATCGTGAAGCTCTACGAGGACGCGCGGCAGGCGGTGGACGCGGCCGGCTACGGCGGTGGGCGCGACAACAACTTCTGGGGCGTGAAGCCGCCGGACCGCGCCTACAACGAGTGCTTCCAGTCGCCCAGCTTCCTGTGAGGCGTTCGACCCCGGCCTGACCCTGTCGGCGTTACTGGACCACCCGTGTGGCCCTGACGAGCAGGGACGACGGAATGGGAAGCTCGAGCCTCCGCGCGGCCTTGAGGTTCACGTGGAGCTCGAAGCGCGACGGGCGCGCCACGGGGAGCTCGGCCGGGCGGGCCCCGCGGAGGATCCGGTCAACCTGGCCCGCCGCGCGACTGAAGGCGTCGCTCCAGCGCGGGCCGTACGCGAGCAGGCCGCCCGCGTCCACGAACTCGGGCAGCGGGAACATCGCCGCGATGCGGTTCTGCGCGGCGAAGGTCGCGAGCCGGCGCCGGTGCGCCAGGGTGAGGGCGTCGGCGAGCACGAGCAGGCCGTCCGGCGTCGGGCTCTTGATCGCGCTGAGGGCGACTCTCAGGTCGCCCTCGGTACGGAGCTCCACCGGGGCGACCTCCACGCCGAGCGCCCGCGCCGCGACCTGGACGGCGCGCAGCTCGGCGGCGCAGGTCGGGTTGGACGGGTTCCAGAGCACCGCGATGCGCGCGGCGCGCGGAACGGCCTCCTTCAAGAGCTCGAGCCGCCGCGCGGGGAGCTCCGCGGTGTGGAGACTCACCCCGGTGAGGTTCCCCTCGGGCCGGCCCGGCACGGCGACGAGGCCGTTCGCCACGGGATCGTCGGTCGTGACCATGACGATCGGGATCGTCCGCGTCGCCCGGCGCGCCGCCTCGACCGCGGGCGGGCTCGCGGCGACGATCACGTTCACGCCGAGACGCACGAGCTCGTCGACGTGGCCGGGAAAGAGATCGAAGCGCCCCTGCGCGTAGCGGGACCAGATCCTCACGTGCTGCCCCTCGATCCAGCCGCGCTCGCGCAGCCCCTGGCGGAGCACCGGCATCGAGTCGGGGGTGGGCTCGTTGGCGAGGTAGCCGATCCCGGGGACTCGCGACGGCGTCTGCGCGCCGGCCGCGCGCGGCGCGGCGACGGGGCCGACGACCAGCGCGACGATCGCGGCGGCGCACGCGATCGGGCGCCCGGCGCGGGGCGGCCTCACGTCCCGGCGAGCGTCTCCCACGCGGCCACGTGCACGGCCCGGAACGCCGCGCGCTCGAAGGCGGAGCCCGTCGCCCCGGTTGGCGAGTGCTCGCGCCCCGCGACGTAGAAGGTCGCGCGCCAGCCGAGCTCGGCGTACCGCGTGAGGGACAGATCGTAGCCCTGGCGCGCCATGCCGGCCGCGATGAGCCCGATCCCGCGCCACGTCGACAGCCAGCCCTTGTGAGCGCGCAGGGCGGAATGCTCGGGCGAGCGACTGATGTCGCGGGGTCCGTGAGGCCGGCTCGGACCGTCGAGGGCCTTCGGGCCAGGCGGTGTGGCCCCGCTCGCCGGAACATCGAGCAGCGCGAAGCCGAGCGCGGCTCGGAGGAGCGCCCGGCGGCGGTCGGCCTCCGCCCGCGTCATGCGCCCCGCCGTCTCGTGACCGCGGCGACCGCGTCGCGCAGCTCGGCGACCTCGAAGGGCTTGCGGATGAATTTCTGGAAGCCGGCCGCGAGGATCCTGGGGATCTCGGCGTCGTCGACCGACGCGGAGACCGCGATCGCGGGCGTGCGCCCCCCACCCTCCGCGGGCAGCGCGCGCACCCGGCGGATCAGCTCGTAGCCGTCGCCGCCGGGCATCCGGATGTCGCTCAGGAGGACGTCGGGCGCCCCGCGCTCGAACTCGGCGAGCGCGTCCGCGCGCGACGCGACCGCCGTGACCGTCGCGCCCGCGTCCTCGAGCACGCGCGTGAGCAGAAGGCGCACGCCCCGCTCGTCCTCGACGACCAGGATCTTGAGGCCGCGCAGCATGCGGCGAGCCTATCAAAGTGCCGGGGAAATTGGTATGATCCGTCGCGACATGGCGCAGGGGCTCACGGAGCTGATCGGACGCGTGATGATCGATCCGGACTTCCTCGCGGAGCTGCAGCGCGCACCCGACGTCCTCCTGACCCAGTACGAGCTCACCGACGACGAGCGCGCGACGGTCCTCCAGGCGCTCGCCCGGCTCGCGACGGCGCCCGCGGGCCAGCGCCGCCACGAATTCCGCAGCACGCTCCTCCGCCGGGTGGCCACCTAGGCCCGACGATTCATGAACCGGCCGACGGCGACCGAACGGGTGGCGCAGGGTGTGGCTCCCGCGGGGCGGGCGGCGGGGGACCCCTCGACCGCTCGCCGTTCGGAGAACGGCGGGGGCGGTCGACGGGTGATGGAGCCCGCCCCGCGGGAGCCACGCCCCGCGCCGGGAGCCGCTCGTCTCGCGGGTTCGGCGTTCACGAACAGCCCGGGCTAGGCCCGGGGCCTGCGGTGTCCACGCCCGCCGAGGTGGTCGCGTTCCTGCAGGACGTCCGCCTCTTCACCGCGTTCGCCGAGACGGACCTGGCGGCGCTCGGGCAGCGCCTCCGCGAGCGCCCGCTCCGGAAGAGCCAGGTGCTGTTCCACGAGGGCGACCCCGGCGACGAGATGTTCCTGATCCGCCGCGGCACCGTGCTCGTCTCCAAGATCGTCAAGGGCAAGGTCGAGCAGCTCCTGAACCGCATCGGGCCCGGCGAGTTCTTCGGCGAGATGAGCCTCCTCGACGGCTCGCCGCGGTCGGCGACGATCCAGGCGGAGACGGACGCGGTGCTCCTGACCCTCGACCGCAAGAGCCTCAACCAGCTCATGGAGGTGAGCCCGCACGCGGCCGCGGCGTTCTTCCACGCGATGGTGCACGTGTTCATCGAGCGCCTGCGGAAGTCCGACGTCCGGCTCACCGAGGCGACCCGCTGGGGTCTCGAGGCGACGGGGCTCGACGTGGAGTCGCGATGAAGCCCCGCGCACCCGTGGCAGGCCACCCACGGTGCGAACCGGGCTCGCGGACCCCGCTCCAATGACGCCCCGGGCTTCTGTGTCAGCCCACCCGCGGTTAAAGCCGGGCTCGCGGACCCCGCTCCAATGACGGAGCGCCCCGCGAAGCTCGAGCTCCTCGTCCGCCGGGACGACGAGAGCTTCGAGATCCGCGAGATCGGGAGCTCGCTCGGCTTCATCCAGTCACGCCCGCAGCGGATCGCCGACGGCGCGTTCGAGATCTCCGAAGTCAAGTCGCGCGTCGCGGGCGAGCGCTCCTTCATCCTCAAGAACAGGGAGACGGAGCGGTTCCTGCTCCTCTCCGAGCGCGAGACGTTTCTCTGGGAGCAGATGGACGGCGGCACGTCGCTCCAGGAGATCGCCACCGCGTACGTGCTGACGTACGGCGAGTTCGACTTCGACGTCATCCCCAACCTGATCCGGAAGCTCCAGCGGGCCCAACTGCTCACGCTGACGCCCCGGTCGCGTCTCCGCCGCGTGCTCGCGCGCAACCGCCGGCAGCGCATCGTCAAGGCGGTGGAGACGACGCTCACCGGGCTCGAGCGCCTCACCGTGTCGAGCGGCCGCGTCCAGCCGTTGTTCCAGCACCTTCACCGGTGGGGCGGGTTCCTGCTCTTCACGCGCGCGGCCGCCGCGGCGTGCCTCGCGCTCGCCGTCGTGGGCGGCGTGGCGGCGGTCGCGCTCTGGCGCGAGCTCGACGACGTGTTCTCCGGCTTCGGCGGCCACGCGGTGCGGGGCGTCCTCACCGTCAAGCTGCTCTTCTTCGCGAGCGTCGCGCTCCACCAGCTCGTCCACGCGCTCGCGTGCGTCCACTACCGCCGCCGCGTCCGAGAGTTCGGCTTCACGTTCCTGCACGGGTTCGTGCCGACCTTTTACGTGGACGTCACCGACATCTTCATGGCGAACCGGCGCGCGCGCGTCGTGACCGCGGTGTCGGGCACGCTCGTCCACCTCGTGCTGGGGGCGCTCTGGTTCCTGGTCGCCGCCGGCGCGCCGGTGGGGAGCTTCACTCAGGCGTTTGCGGCCGCCTCGGGGCTCATCCAGTGGCAGGCGCTCGCGCTGTCCCTCTACCCCTTCGGCTTCATCGAGATGGACGGCTACCACGTCTTCGTGGACGTGCTCGGCGTCCCCTCGCTCAAGCACGACGCGCTCGCCTACGCGAAGGCGCTCCTCACCGGCCGCGCGCGGCTCCGGCCGAAGCGCCTGGAGGCGCTGTGGCTCGGCTACGTCGTGCTCTCGACGCTCTCGATCGCCGCGTTCGTCGCCTTCAACGTCTGGCTGGTCGTCACCGCGATCTCCTGATCCTCACGCCGCGGCATCCGCCATCAGCGCCTCGACGGCGCCGGCGATCGCCTGCGCCCCCTGCGCGTCGCGGGGCGGCGGCGCGTCGAGAGCCTCGAGCGCGGCCGCCTGGGCGTCGGGGGGCAGCCGCGCGAGCTCGGCCTGGGCCCGGGCGCGCCACGCGTCGCCGACGAGGGCCGCGATCTCGGCCAGGGCAGCCAGCGCGACCGCCGCACGGCCGGCGCGGTCGGGCGCGGCGGCGAGCATCTCGGCGAGGACGCGGCGGATGCGCGTGGAGACGCGGATCCGGTCCGGCGCCACCGCCACGAGATCGCGCGCGACCGCACCCCACTCGAGCGCGCATTCGCCGGCCGCCGCCCTGATGGAGGGCGCGAGGGCGGGGGCGCTCCCGGCGGCCACCGCCGCCGCGACGCCGGCGCGGACCGCCGGGGACAACGGCCGCGCGGGATCCTCCACCGGGACCACGGCGAGCATGCGCAGGAGCGTGCCGTCGGCCGCGAGGAGCAGGTGGTCCTCGAGCGGCCGCCCGAGCACCCAGAGCGAGCAGACGACGCCCTCGCGCGTGTCGCGGACGCGCCGCGGCGCGTGGCGCACGACGCCCTGCCAGTCGGGGCGGTAGTAGGCGGCGCCGCGGAAGACGACCTTCTCGACACGCCCGCGGATCTGCACGTAGAGCCCGTCGGCGGTGAACAGAGACTCGTTGGGCGCGGGCACCCACGCCAGCTCGCCGGCCATGAAGGCCGCGAGGGGGTCCGGGACGTCCTCGGGCTCGTAGCGGAACGACTCGAGCAGGCCGAGGAACAGCGCCTCCGTCGGGTACGCGCCGCGGTAGGGGAGCCGCGCCACGCCCTGCGCGCGCGCCAGGCCCGCGATCACGTTCAGCACCGCGGGGCCGCCGCCGGGCGGCACGCGCGCGGGCTCGGCGCCCGGCGGAATGTGATCGACGCGCCTCCAGTCGAGAGCCTCGAAGACCGTCAGGGGGACGGCGCCACACGCACCTTGCTCAGGCCACCCGCGGTCCAAGGCGGGCTCCCGGTCCCCGCTACAATAGCCCCACAGGCGATCGGAGAGGCCCCACGGCGCGTCGGTGGTCGCGCGCGGCTCGAGCCCGAGCCACGAGCCATCGGGGATCCTCACCCAGGCGCTCTCGAGCGCGCCCGCGGCCGTCCACCGCACCTCGCTCACGAGGTTCCCGCGGCGATCGCGGGTCGTCACGACGCGGGGGTTCACGACGCAGAATGATACAATGTCCCACCGAATGGTGATCTGGCAGTCGGCCCTCGCGCTCGTCGCCCTCATCCGGAACAAGAAGCTCTCCCCGGTCGAGGTGACGGACGCCGTGCTCGCGCGCATCGAGACGGTGAATCCGGCGCTCAACGCGTTCTGCCTCGTGGCGGCCGACCAGGCGCGTGCGGCGGCGCGCGAGGCCGAGATCGCCGTGATGAAGGACGAGCCGCTCGGTCTCCTCCACGGCGTGCCCATCTCGATCAAGGACGTCCTCTCCACGCGCGGGCTCACGACGACGGGCGGCTCGCGCCTCTTCGCCGACCTGGTACCCGACGCGGACGCGCTCTCGGTCGCCCGGCTGAAAGCAGCGGGCGCGGTCATCCTCGGCAAGACCAACACCTCGGAGTTCGGCCACAAAGCGGTCACGGAGTGCCCGCTCTTCGGCGTCACGAAGAATCCGTGGAACCCGGCGCTCACGCCCGGCGGCTCGAGCGGCGGCGGCGCCGCGGCGGTGGCGAGCGGCGCGGGCCCGCTGGCCCTCGGCACGGACGGCGGCGGCTCGGTCCGCGTCCCGGCCGCGTTCTGCGGCGCCTACGGTTTCAAGCCCTCGTACGGCCGCGTGCCCGGCCGCGAGGGGACCCCCGGCTGGGCCCACGTCTCCCACGTGGGGCCGATCGCGCGCACCGTCCGCGACGCGGCCCTCGCGCTCGATGTCATCGCGGGCGGCGACGATCGCGACCGCCAGTCGCTGCCATCCCAGGCGGGCTCGTACCTCGATGCGTGCGAGGAGGACGTGAAAGGCCTGCACGTCGCGTGGACGCCCGACCTCGGGTACGCGAGGGTGGACCCGCGCGTCGTCGAGATCTGCGGGGACGCGGCGGCGGAGTTCGAGTCGCTCGGCTGCCACGTCGAGGTGGTCAACCCCGGCTGGGAGGACCCGGAGGAAATGTTCTCCACCATGATCGCCACGCAGTTCTACGCGGCGTGGTCCGATCGCCTCCCGGAGGCCGAGGCCCTGATGGACCCGACGCTGGTGAAGTTCATCCGCCGGGGCGGCGCAGTCACGGCGCGGGAGTACATCCGCGCGGTGGAGCGGGTGGACGCCTACTGGCGCGAGGTCCACGCCTTCCTCGAGCGCTTCGACCTCCTGCTGATGCCCACCGTCGCTGTGGTGCCCTTCGCTGCGGGCCAGGCGCCGCCGCGCGAGATCGCAGGCGAGCGCGTCTCGGTGCTCGGCTGGATGCCGTTCACCTTCCCCTTCAACCTCACGGGCCAGCCGGCGGCGTCGGTCCCGGCGGGATGGACCGGCGAGGGCTTGCCCGTAGGGCTGCAGATCGTCGGCCGCCGGCACGCCGATGCGACCGTCCTCGCCGCCTCCGCGGCCTTCGAGGCGGCCCGTCCTTGGGCCGACCGCTGTCCTGAGCTCTAGCGGGCATCACTCACAAACGGTCGTCGCGTGCGGCGGGCGGGGCCTGGCGCCTGGTGCAGCTCCCACGGGGCCGGCTCCGTCACCCGCTCGCCCGAGCGCCGCGCTGCGCGCGGCGGACGGGACGAGGGGGGCCCACTGCGCGCGGCCCCGCGGGGGCTGCACCCCGCGCCACCCGCCCTGTCGGGCCATCGCCGTTCATGAGTGAGGCGCGCCAAGCCCGCGGAGAGCCGATGACGGATCGCGCGCGCGTGGCGCTCGTCACCGGCGTTCTCTTCGCTCTGTTGGTCCTGGTGCTCTGGCTCGTTGTCACCGACGCGCCCGTCGTCCGCTGGCTGCTCCGGCTCTACAGCGACAAGAAATTCCTCAAGGACACGGTCAACGCCTGGGGGTGGCTGGCGCCGGTCGCCTTCATCGCGATCCAGGCGCTGCAGGTCATCATCTCGCCGATCCCGGGCGAGATCACGGGCCCGGTCGGGGGCGTGCTCTTCGGCACGCTCTGGGGGTTGATCTACTCGACGATCGGGCTCACGACCGGCACGCTCTTCTGCTTCTGGGTGGGCCGGCGCTGGGGCGAGCCGCTCGTGCGGCCGTGGCTCAGCGCGCATAACTGGAACCGGATGAGCTTCATCATCGAGGCCGAGGGCGTGATCATCTGCTTCATCCTCTATCTCATCCCCGGCTTCCCGAAGGACATCATCTCCTACCTCTTCGGGATCAGCCCCATGCCCTTCTGGATCTTCGCCGTGGTCTCGACGGTCGGCCGGCTGCCGGGCACGTGGATCTCGTCGTACTTCGGCGCCCACGTCGCGGAGCAGCAGTACATCTACGCGATCGCCTTCATGGCGATCATCCTGGCGGGCTGCCTCCCCCTCTACTACTACCGGGAGCGGATCATCAAGCGCTTCCACAGGCCCCGGGGCGGGGGGAGCGGGGCGGAGAAAGCGCTTGACGGCTCGGGCCGCGGGCCGATAGAGTAGCCGGCACGTATGGGCAACCGGTGGCGCGGCTTCTTCTACTTTTCCTACTTCGCCGAGGTCTGCCCGGGCCCTCTGACTTAGGACAAGCAGGGAGCCGCGGGCGGACCGAACGCCCGCGGTGACGATACCGTCAAGGCCGCGGGTCACCCCCGCGGCCTTCGTGTTTTGCAGAGCTGGCGCCGAGAGCAGCGGCGGGCGGGTTCGGGCGTGCCCAGGAGTCGGAGTCGGGCATGCGGAGAAGGCGGGGTAGCGGGTGAACCGGGCGTGCGGAGCAATCGGCGCCGCGGGTGAGCCGGGCGTGCGGAGCCACAGGCACCTTGCTCAGGCCACCTGCGGTCTGAGCCGGGCTCGCGGTCCCCGTTACAGCAGACGCGGGCTCAAGGACCGCGCTGCAAAGGAGAGAGGACATGATCATCGTGCTGAAGGCCGGGTCGTCGGACGCCGACGTCGAGGACGTCTGTCGTCGCATCGAGCGGATGGGCTACCAGGCCCACACCATCCGCGGCGAGCTCAGGACGGTCATCGGTGCCGTCGGTGACGACCGGGGCAAGGACCGGCTCAAATCGCTCGAGTCGCTCGAGTGCGTGGAGATCGTCCAGCCGATCCTGCAGCCGTTCAAGCTCGCGAGCCGCGAAGTGCGGGCCGAGCCGACGGTGGTGCCCGTGAACGGCGTGAGGATCGGCGGCCCGGCGATCGTGGTGATGGCCGGGCCCTGCTCGGTGGAATCGCGCGAGCAGGTGCTGGAGGTGGCCGCGAAGGTCAAGGCGGGCGGCGCCCGGATCCTCCGGGGCGGCGCCTTCAAGCCGCGGACGTCGCCCTACGCGTTCCAGGGGCTCGAGGAAGAGGGCCTCAAGTACCTCGCCGAGGCCAAGCGCGAGACGGGGCTGCCCGTCGTCACGGAAGTCATGGAGCCCGAGAAGGTGGATCTCGTCGCCCAGTACTCGGACATCCTCCAGATCGGCGCGCGCAACGTGCAGAACTTCTCGTTGCTCCGCCGCGTCGCCGAGACGAAGAAGCCCGTGCTGCTCAAGCGCGGCATGGCCACCTCGATCCAGGAGTGGCTCCTGTCCGCGGAATACGTGCTGTCGGGCGGCAACCCGAACGTTATCCTCTGCGAGCGCGGCATCCGCACCTTCGAGACCTCGACGCGCTTCACCCTCGACCTCAACGCGGTGCCGGTCGTCAAGAAGCTCTCGCACCTGCCCGTGGTCGTGGACCCGAGCCACGGCACCGGCCACTGGGAGTACGTCGAGGCGATGGCGATGGCCGGCGTCGCCGCGGGCGCCGACGGGCTCATCGTCGAGGTTCACCCGAAACCCGAAGAAGCGCTGTCGGACGGCCCGCAGTCGCTCAAGCCCGACCGCTTCGCCGCGATGATGCAGCGCGTGCGCCGGGTCGCGCAGGCGCTCGACCGGGACCTCTAGTCTGGACTATTCATGAACGACCACACGCGAGGCGGACGGGTCCTGGCGCCACCCGTCCGACCTCGGTATCCTCGTTCATGAATAATCCAGGCTAGCGCCCCCGGCGCCCCGCCCGCGCCTCGGGCCACGCCGGGACACCAGCACGCGGAGGACGGCGCCGAGCCCGCGTGGACCCCGAGCGGCTCGGCGCGCTCCTCGTCCTTCAGAAGCCCGCACGCCCGGCGCTTGCGAGCCGCCGCGTGCTACAATCCGGGCCGCCTCGGTCCTCGCCACGATGGCTGGTGTCACGAAGGAGATGATCATCGACGACTTCGACGGAGGGCACCGTGCTCGAGGGTGCTGACCTCAGCGTGCGCTTCGGGGGGCTCGCCGCACTCACGAACGTGAGCTTCTGCGTGGCGCCCGGTGAGATCGTCGGGCTCATCGGGCCCAACGGCGCCGGTAAGACGACCCTCTTCAACGCGATCAGCAGGCTGATCCCGCTCACCGGCGGCACCGTTCGCCTCGACCGCAGGGATCTCGCCGGGCTTTCGGCCCAGCGCATCGCTCGCCTCGGGGTCGGGCGGACCTTCCAGTCGCCGCGCCTCTTCCCGCGCCTCACGATCCTCCAGAACGTCCTCCTCGGGTCGCTGTTCCGTCCGCGGGCCGAGGCCTCGCTGCGGACGCGCGAGGCTGATCTGGGAGAGGCCGTGCGGGCTCTCGAGTTCGTCCACCTCGGGCACCGGGCCGGCTTTCCGGCGGACCGAGAGCCCACCGGGCGTCGCAAGCTCGTGGAGCTGGCCATGGTGCTGGCGGCGCGCCCGCGCGTCCTCCTGCTCGATGAGCTGATGGCCGGCCTGAACCCGGGGGAGATCCAGCTCGCCATGCGACTGATCCGGCGCGTCCGCGATGAGCGGGGCGCGGCCGTCTTCTGGGTGGAGCACGTCATGGAGGCGATCATGGGCGTGGCCGACCGCGTGGTGGTCCTCCACCACGGCGAGAAAATCGCCGAAGGCTCGCCGCCGGCGGTCGTCGAGGACCCGCGGGTCCTCGACGCCTACCTCGGGGAGCGTGCCGCCTGAGCGAGGAGCGGGAGCGCGCCGCCCTCCTGGAGGTGAACGGGCTCCAGGCCGAGTACCGGGACATCCCGGTGCTGTGGGAGGTCTCGCTCCACGTTCGTGCGGGTGAGATCGTGGCGCTCGTGGGGTCGAACGGCGCGGGAAAGACCACCCTCCTGAAGGTGCTGTCAGGCCTTCGAGAAGGATTCCTGAAGGTGGCGCGGGGCACGCTCCGGTTCGGAGGCGAGGGCCTCTGGGGTCTCGATCCCGCGCGGATCGTCCGTCGTGGCATCGCGCACGTTCCGGAGGGACGGCACCTCTTTCCGGGGCTCACGGTGCTGGAGAACCTTCGCCTGGGCGCCTACCTGCTCGCTTCGAGGCGTGAGGCGGCCGAAGCGCTCGAACGCGTGATCGGGATGCTGCCGTTGCTCGGGGAGCGTCGGCGGCAACTCGCCGGGACCCTCTCCGGGGGCGAGCAGCAGCTCGTGGCCATCGGGCGCGCCCTCATGCAGCGGCCGACCCTGTTGATGCTGGACGAGCCGTCCGTGGGGCTCGCCCCTCGCATGGTGGCGACCGTCTTCGAGCTGGTGAGGCGCATCCGGGCCGGAGGCGTGAGCGTGCTGCTGGTGGAGCAGAACGTCCGCCAGGCCCTGGCCCTCGCGGACCGCGCCTACGTGCTGGAGAACGGGCGGGTCGTCCTGGAAGGGCCGGGGACCGCGCTGGTGGAGCACCCGAAGGTGCGTCGAGCGTATCTGGGGCTCTGAGAAGGGCGGCGCCGCAGAGGCCCGCCGAGGAGGGAGCGCGCATGGGGACACAGATCGGGCGCAGGAGGTTCTTGCAGGTCGCCGCCGGGTCCGCGGCGGCGCTGGGGCTGCCGCGAGGTACTCGGGCGCAGTCGCCGGTGCGGATCGGCTTCACGCTCTCCGCTACGGGGCCTTACGCGGTGGGGGCGGGGATCACCCAGCGGCCCAACTACGATCTGTGGGTCGAGCAGGTCAACGCCAAGGGGGGCCTCGCGGTGGCCGGCCAGGGGCGCCGGCCGATCCAGCTCGTCGAGCACGACGACCGCAGCGAGATCGAGACCGCCGTCCGGCTCTACGAGAAGATGGTCACCGACGACAAGGTGGACCTGCTGCTGCCGCCCTGGGGCACGGCCATGAACTTCGCCGTCGGGCCCGTGGCCAGCAAGCACGGCTACCCATTGATCGCGCCCACCGCGGCCTCGCTGAAGCTCGCCGAGCTCGGCCTGCCCTCCTTCTACGGCATGCTGGCCCAGCCGGACGCCATGATGGGAGCCCTGGCGGGCTTCCTCAAGGACGTCAAGCGCGCGCAGGGCCTCAACAAGGTTGCCGTGATCCACGTGTCGGATCTCTTCGGGCTCGAGCAGCAGGGAGCGCTGATGCCGCTCCTGAAGGAAGCCGGCTTCGAGATCGTGGAGGCCAAGGCCTACCCGCTCGGCGTGAAGGACCTCACCGACGTCCTGAAGGGGATCAAGGCCAAGGGCGCAGAGGTCCTCGTGGGGCTCACGTACCCGCCGGATACCATCCTGGCCACCACGCAGGCGAAGGCCGTGGACTTCAACCCGCGGGTCTTCTACACCTCCGTGGGCACCGCGTTCCCCTTCTTCCGGGACCGGTTCAAGGAGTCGGCGGAGGGCGTCCTCGGGATGGGCGCCTGGAACCCCAAGGTGCCCTACCCGGGGGCGAAGGCCTACTTCGACGCTCACGTCGCCAAGCACAAGAAGGAGCCGGACCGGTGGGCCAGCGCCTTCGCCTACGCGGCGCTGCAGATCCTGGAGGAGACCGTGGGCAAGGTCGGGCTCGACCGGCCCAAGATCAAGGCCCACCTGGACGCAACCCGATTCTCCACCGTGGTCGGGCCCGTCAAGTTCACGAAGGGGTGGAACCAGGCGACGCCCGGCATGGTCGGCCAGTGGCAGAAGGGCGAGTTCGAGGTGATCTGGCCGCCCGAGCGCGCGACGGCCAAGGCCGTCGTCCCCAAGCCGGCCTGGGGATGACGGGCGCGGCGTGAGCGCGGCGCTGCTCCTGGACGTGGCGGCGGGGGGCCTCCTTCTCGGAGGCCTCTACGCCCTCATCGCCGTGGGTCTGAACCTCCAGTACGGCCTCATGCGCGTCCTCAACGTGGCGCACGGCGAGTTCCTGATGATCGGCGGCTACGTCACCTACCTGCTCCACGTCCACGCGGGGGTGGACCCGCTGGTCTCCCTCGTCGCGAGCGGTCCGGTGGTCTTTGCGGCCGGCGTGGGGGTGCACGCGGTGCTCTACCGCCGCCTCCTGCGTCAGGAGCGAACGCGGGAGGAGCTCGAGGCGAACTCGCTGCTGATCTCCTTCGGGCTCCTCTTCATCTTGCAGAATGGGGCGCTCCTCCTCTGGAGCGCCGACCTCCGCGGCTATCAGTATCTGGATCAGCCGCTGCGCGTCCTCGGGACCGTCTTCCCGGCCAACCGCGTGGTGGCGTTCGCCATGGCGGCGATCGTGACGGCGTGGCTCCTCCTCTTCCTTCGCCGCACCCTGGCCGGCGCCGCGGTCCGGGCGCTGATGCAGGATCCCGTCGGCGCGCGGCTCATGGGGATCAACGTCGCGCGGGTCCACGCGCTGTGCTTCGGGCTCGGCGTGGGCCTGGCCGCCGTCAGCGGGTCGCTGCTCAGCATGCTCTTCGAACTGACGCCGTTCGTGGGGCTCCCGTACACGATCACCGCGCTCGTGGTGATCATCCTGGGCGGGCTCGGGAGCGTGGGTGGCAGCCTCGTGGGCGGCCTGATCCTCGGAGTCGTCGAGAGCCTCGGGGTCCACTTCACCGCGCCGGACCTGCGCATGGTGATCAGTTACGCCGTGCTCGCCCTGGTGCTGATCCTGCGCCCCTACGGTCTCTTCAACCCCGCGGCCCACCGCCCGGGTCAGTCCGTGCAGGCGTAGTGCGGCTCACGGGAGGACCGGGTCGGTTCTGGCACCTCGCGCGGCGCGCCCTGCGCGGCCGGCGCGCGTGGGTCTGGGCGGGGTGTCTGCTGGCGGCGCTGATCGTCTTCCCGCTCGTCGCACCCGCCTACCACGTCTCGCTCGGCCTCGCGCTCCTGGCGGACGTCGCGCTGGCCTCGGCGTGGGCGCTCTTCTCGGGGCCGACGCGCTATCTTTCCCTCGCCGCGGCCGCCTTCTTCGGCGCCGGCGCCTACGTCACCGCCGTCTTGGGCGCGCGCGCCGTCTGGCCCGTTCCGGTGCTCGCGGGTGCCGCCGCCGGGGGCCTCCTCGCGCTCCCGGTGGGGCTCTTGGCGCTCCGGCTGCGAGGCCCGTACTTCGCCATCCTCACCTTCGGCCTCAGCGAGCTGGTGCGTCACTCCGTGATCTGGTACGAGTCCAACGTCACCGGCACCGTCGGACGCGTCCTGCTGCTCCAGCTCGACCGGCGCACGCTCTACTGGGGCCTGCTGGTTCTCGCCGTCCTGGCCGTCGCCGCAGCAATCCTCCTCCGCCGGAGCCGCTGGGGCCTCGCGCTGGTCGCCATCGGCGGGGATGAGGAACGTGCCGAGGTGCTGGGGATCCGTCCCACCGGAGTCAAGATCGTCGTCTTCGTGCTCTCGGCGGCGCTGATGGGCGCCACCGGCGCGGCCATCGCCCCGCGCTGGACCTACATCGATCCCCACATCGCGTTCAACCCGCTCATCTCCTTCCAGGTCATCATCATGGCGCTGCTGGGTGGCGTCGGCCGGCCGGCAGGTCCCGTGGTCGGAGCCCTGTTCCTCGGGCTGCTCTCCGAACTGTTCCTGATCCAGTTCCGCTACGCCTACATGATCGTCCTCGGCGCCGTCCTCATCGTCACCGTCCTCGGGTTGCCCCATGGGATCATGGGCTGGCGGGCCGAGGAGCGAACCGAGGACCTCGTCCGGCGCGTCCGCTGGGCGATCGGGCGACGGATCCCCCGGAGGTTCACCATGCGGCGCGACTACCAGCTCTACATCGACGGCGAATGGGGTGATGCTCCCGGCGGGCGCACGTTCCCGGACGTGAACCCCGCCACGGGCGAGGCCTTCGCCCGCATTCCCGCGGCGGACGCCGCCACCGCGCGCCGTGCCGTGGAGGCTGCCGACCGGGCGCGGGGCGAGTGGGGCGAGCTCCAGGCGGCGCAACGGGCCGCGATCGTCCTCAAGGCGGCCCAGATCTGGGAGCGCAGGTACCGGGATCTCGCCGACATGCTCATCACGGAGACGGGCGCCGTCGCGGGCAAGGCGGCCTTCGAGGTGGGGTACTGCCTCGAACTGATCCGGCAGGCGGCCTCGCTCCCCTATCAGGCGACCGGCGAGGTGGCGCCGTCCAACGTGTCGGGGAAGATCAACTACTTCATGCGGAAGCCCGTGGGCGTCGTGTCGGTGATCTCCCCGTGGAACGTCCCCTACGTCCTGACGCTCCGCGCCGTGGCCCCGGCTCTCGCGCTCGGCAACGCCGTCGTGCTGAAGCCGTCCGAGGAGAGCCCGATCGTCGGAGGTCTCCTCGTGGCCGAGGTCTTCGAGGAGGCGGGCGTTCCTCCCGGCGTCCTCAACGTGATCACGTGCTCGCGGGCCGACGTCGAGGCGGTGGGGGACGTGCTGGTCACGGACCCGGCCATCGGCGTCATCAGCTTCACGGGATCCACCACGACCGGCCGAGCCCTCGCCGCGAAGGCGGGGCACCACCTCAAGCGCATCGTGCTCGAGCTCGGGGGCAAGAGCCCGCTCATCGTGCTCGAGGACGCCGACCTCGACCTGGCGGTCAGCGCCGCGACCTTCGGCGGCTTCTTCCATCAGGGGCAGATCTGCATGGCCGCCGCCCGGATCCTGGTCGAGCACCCGCTCGCCGACGCTCTCGCCTCGCAGCTCGTGGAGAAGCTCAACACCCTGAAGCTCGGCGACCCGCGGGACCCGCAGACGGCCATCGGGCCCATCACGAGCCCGACGCAGCTCGCGAAGATCCGCGCCCACGTGGACGATGCCGTCGCCAAGGGCGCCAAGGTCCTCGTGGGGGGCAAGAGCCGGGGCCAGTACTTCGAGCCGACCGTTCTGACCGGGGTCACGCCCGAGATGCGCTGCTATTACGAGGAGACCTTCGGGCCCGTGGTGGCCCTCATGCCGGTGAAGGACGCCGAGGAGGCCGTGCGCCTCGCCAACGACACGACGTACGGTCTGTCGGCCGCCGTCATCACCGGCGATCCAGAGCGGGGCATGGCGCTGGCCGAGCGCATCCAGGCGGGGATGGTGCACGTGAACGACTCCACCGTGCACGACGAGCCGCACGCTCCATTCGGCGGCATCAAGGGCTCGGGGCTCGGCCGTCACGGGGGGCGCGCCGCCATCGAGGCCTTCACCGAGCTTCGCTGGGTCAGCCTCCAAACGGAGCGCCGCCACTACCCCTTCGACCACTGACGGGCTCTCGGTTGACGGGCTCTCGGTCGATCGTCGGCGGGAGCCAGGCGCCCCCCGCGCTCCTGGTCCGGATCGGGGCTGCCCGGTCTATAATTGCGACGTCATGGCCTCGAAGACCCTCGACTGGCTCAGGCGGCGCCCCCTCGTCGGGATCGCAGGCTCGCTGGCCCTCCATCTGGTCCTGGTCGGATCCCTCGTGTGGGTGAAGCCCCCCTCGAGCGACCTGAAGATCAAGCGCGGCGAGCCTTTGTTCATCGAGCTCTCCGAGGCCGACGAGCAGGCCCAGCGGGGTCCGGCCGGCGATCCGCAGGCCGCTCAGGCGGCGCCCAAACCTCCGGCTGTCGCAGCGAGGCCCGCGAAGCCGCCGGTTGTCGCGGGGCCCGCGAGCCCGGCTCGAACTGAAGGTGACCTGAAAGACAAACGCGTGGTTCCGGAGCGCCCGACTCCCCCGGAGCGCCGGGCTCCACCGGAGGCGCCCGAGCCCCCGAAGGTCGCCAGCGCGCCGCCGATCCCGACGCCTGACGCGCCCGAGCCCGCGCCTTCCAGGCCCGCCGTGATTCCACCGGATCGGCCCGCGGTCGCCGAGGCGCCGACGCCCGCGGAGCCTGCGAAGGAGGGGGCGCGCGACGGTGCGGGGGCGGCCGGCGGGCCCAAGGTCGCCGCCGTGCCCGACGTCCGCTCGGCGCTTGGGCGCGGCGGTCCTGGCGGCGCCGGAGGGCGAGGGCAGGGACGCGCGGGGATCGAGGGCGAGCCGATCCCGCTCGACTCCAAGGATCCGAAGTACAACGAGTACCTGGACCGCATCCGGCGCATGATCAAGGCGAAGTGGGTGTACCCGTGCGTGAAGAACGACGCGATCGGCCGGTGCGAGTACAAGTCCGCCCAGCTCGTGATCGAGTTCGGGATCCTCAAAGAGGGCCGGGTGCCCTTCGTGACGGTGCTCAAGCAGTCGGACTTCGATATCTACGACGAGTACGCCGTGAACGCGATCAAGCTCGCTTCGCCCTTCCCGCCGGTCCCGTCGGCGATGCTGGCGGCCGCGAAGCCGGGAAGCGCGGGCATCTCCATCACGGCGCACTTCATCTACGTCCTGGAGTCCTCGTTGACGAATCTGCTCCGCTGAGGGTAGCATGGGCGGTACTCTGGATAGGCTCGTAGCTCAGTGGGAGAGCGCCTCTCTGACGCAGAGGAGGTCGGCGGTTCGAAACCGCCCGAGCCTACCATTCACCAACACGAACGAGCGCACCACTGTCTGAAGAAGAGCGACATCTCAAGCTGACCGGCGAGTTCGACTGCGATCCCTCGCCGCTCGCGACCCTCCGGCACTCCACCTCGCACGTCATGGCCCAGGCCGTGACGCGCCTGTATCCCGGCGTGAAGGTCGCGATCGGTCCCGCGATCGAGGACGGCTTCTACTACGACTTTGGGAAGGCCGAGCCGTTCACGCCCGAAGACCTCGCGAAGATCGAGGCGGCCATGCGCGAGATCGCGAAGGCGGACTACGCCTTCGAGCGGCAGGAAGTCTCGCGGGAGGAGGCGATCCGCTTCTTCCGGGAGCGCGGCGAGCCCTTCAAGGTCGAGATTCTCGAGGGGATCGACGCCCCGCGCGTGTCGCTCTACCGCCAGGGCGACTTCATCGACCTCTGCCGCGGCCCGCACGTGGCTTCCACCGGCCACGTGCAGCACTTCAAGCTGCTGTCGTCCTCCGGCGCCTACTGGCGCGGCGACGAGAAGCGGCCGATGCTCCAGCGGATCTATGGCACCGCGTGGCTCACCCGGGAGGCGCTCGACAAGCATCTCTGGCGGCTGGAGGAAGCCAAGAAGCGCGACCACCGGAAGCTCGGCCGCGAGCTCGACCTCTTCGACTTCTACGACGTGTCCCCCGGGGCGCCGTTCTGGCTGCCGAACGGGATGATCCTCGTCCGCGAGCTCGAGCGCTTCGCGCGCGAGCACCTCGACGCGCGCGGCTATGACGAGATCTCGACGCCGATGCTCGTCAACAAGAAGCTCTGGGAGCAGTCGGGGCATTGGGAGCATTACCAGGACAACATGTTCAAGGTCGAGGTCGAGGACGAGCTCTTCAGCCTGAAGCCGATGAACTGTCCGGAGTCGACCTTCGTGTACCGGCGCGCCCTGCGCTCGTACCGCGATCTGCCCATGCGGCTCAGCGAGATGGGGCGCTGCCACCGGAACGAGCGGTCGGGCACGCTCACCGGCCTGGTCCGCGTCCGCCAGTTCACCCAGGACGACGCCCACATCTACTGCCGCCCCGACCAGCTCCAGGACGAGATCACGCAGCTCCTCGAGCTGGTGAGCGAGTGGTACAAGACCTTCGAGCTCCAGCCGTCGTACAGGTTCGCGACGCGCCCGGAGAAGAGGCTCGGCACCGAGGCGCAGTGGGACGCCGCCGAGGCGGCACTCCAGGATGCGCTCCGGGCGAACGGGCTCGCGTACGAGCTGAACGCGGGCGACGGCACGTTCTACGGGCCCAAGATCGACATCTACGTCCAGGACGTGCTGGGACGCTCCTGGCAGATCGCGACGATCCAGGTGGATCTCACGATGGTGCCCGAGCGGTTCCAGCTCGAGTACATCGACTCGGACGGCCAGCCGAAGCGCCCGGTGGTGATCCACCGCGTGATCTTCGGCTCGTTCGAGCGCTTCATCGGCATCCTCACCGAGCACTACGCGGGCGCCTTCCCGACGTGGCTCGCGCCGGTGCAGGCACGCGTGCTGCCGATCAGCGAGAAGCACGCCGCCTACGCGCGGACCGTGCACGCCCGGCTGCGCGCCGCGCGGGTGCGCGCGGAGCTCGACGACCGCAACGAGAAGCTCGGCTATCGCATCCGCGAGGCGCAGGTGAGGAAGGTCCCGTACATGCTCGTGGTCGGCGAGCGGGAGAGCCAGAGCGGGACCGTCAGCCTGCGGCACCGGACGGGGGAGGATCTCGGGGCGGTCCCCCTCGACCGCGTGCTGGCCGACCTGACGCGCGAGATCGCCGCGCGCGCCTCCGGTCTCAGCGTGGGCCGCTCGTGACCGGGCGGCCGACGGTGCCCATCACTCACGCCGTGCCCCGCGGCTAAACGAGGAGCCACGCCGATCAGCAAAGCACAGGAAATCCGCATCAACGAGGCCATCCGCGTTCGGGAGGTCCGCGTCGTCAGCGCCGACGGCGCGCAGCTCGGCATCCTGCCGATCCAGCAGGCGCTCGAGACCGCGAAGCAGCAGGAGCTCGATCTCGTCGAAGTCGCGCCGGAGGCGCAGCCGCCGGTGTGCCGCATCATGGACTTCGGCAAGTACAAGTACACGCAGGCGCGGCGGCTCAAAGAGGCGCGGAAGAAGCAGACGGTGATCCTCGTCAAGGAAGTGAAGATGGGGCCGAAGACCGAGAAGCACGACTTCGACTTCAAGCTCAAGCACGTGCGGCGCTTCCTCGGGGAGGGGCACAAGGCGAAGGTGACGGTGCGCTTCAAGGGGCGCGAGATGGCGCACACGGAGCTGGGCTGGAAGATGCTGAACAAGATGGTCGAGGCGACGCAGGACATCGCCGTCACGGAGAACAACCCCAGGATGGAGGGGCGCATGCTCCACATCATCCTGAGCCCCAAGTCCCACAACTGAGTTCCTGAGGAGCGGGCGATGCCGAAGATGAAGACGAAGCGCGCTGCGGCCAAGCGGCTCCGGCGGACCGCGTCGGGGAAGCTCAAGCGGGCCGGCGGCTGGAAGCAGCACAAGCTCGAGAAAAAGGATCCCAGGCGCCGGCGGGCCCTCCGCGCGGCGAAGCTGGTCGACAAAGCGGACGCGCCCCGTCTCCGGGTGCTCGTCCCCTATCTCTGATTCGGGAGGACGCGAGGCATGCCACGGGCACGAGGTGGACCGAAGACGCGCCAGCGGCGCAAGAAGATTCTCAAGAAGGCGAAGGGGTACGTCGGCGGGCGGCGGAAGCTCTACCGCACCGCCGCCGAGACCGTCCTGCGCGCGGGCGCATTCGCCTATCGGGGGCGCAAGCAGAAGAAGCGCCGGGCGCGCGGGCTCTGGATCATCCGGATCAACGCCGCGTGCCGCGAGGCCGGGTTGTCCTACTCGCGGTTCATGGCGGCGCTGAAGCAGGCGGGCATCCTGCTGGACCGGAAGGTGCTGGCCGAGATGGCGGTCAGCGACCCCCAGGGGTTCGCGAAGCTCGCCGAGACCGCCAGAGCCCAGGCCCGCTAGTTCGTGGCCCATCCGCGCGTCGACGCGATTCTCCGGGAGGCGCGGGACGCCGTCGCGGCGGCGAAGTCATCGGCCGACCTCGAGCAGGTCCGCGTCAGGTTCCTCGGCCGGCAGGGCGTCCTGACCCAGCTCCTGCGCTCCCTCGGCGGGCTCGCGCCTGAGGAGCGGCCGGCGGTCGGCGCCGCCGCGAACGAGGCCAAGCGCGAGCTGGAAGGGTTGCTGGAGGCGCGGCTCGCCGGGGCGCTCGAGGCCGAGCGGCGGGCCGAGCGCGCGCGCGGACGGCTCGACCTCACGCTCCCGGGGCGGCGCCCGCCGCGGGGCGCGCTCCACCCGCTGACGCGCGTGCACGACGAGATCATCGCGATCTTCGCGGGCTTGGGCTTCTCGGTCGTCGAGGGGCCGGAGATCGAGACCGACTACTACAACTTCGAGGCGCTCAACATCCCGCGCGACCATCCCGCGCGCGACATGCAGGACACGCTCTACCTCTCCGAGTCGACGCTCCTGCGCACCCACACCTCGCCCGTGCAGATCCGCGCGATGCAGGCGCAACGGCCGCCGGTACGCATCATCGTCCCCGGCAAGGTCTACCGCCGCGACGTGGCCGACATGTCGCACTCGCCGATGTTCCACCAGGTCGAGGGGCTCGCGGTGGACCGGAACATCACGATGGGCGACCTCAAGGGGACGCTCGAGCTCTTCGCGCGCGAGATGTTCGGGCGGGGTTCGCGGATCCGCTTCCGCCCGTCGTTCTTCCCGTTCACCGAGCCCTCGGCGGAGGTGGACGTGCTCTGCTTCGTGTGCCGCGGCGACGGCTGCCGGCTCTGCAAGCAGGGCGGGTGGCTCGAGATCCTGGGCTCGGGCATGGTGCACCCGAACGTCCTGAAGAACGTCGGCTACGACCCCGAGGAGGTCACGGGCTGGGCCTTCGGCATGGGGATCGAGCGGATCGCGATGCTCAAGTACGGGATCGATGACCTGCGGCTCTTCTTCGAGAACGACGTGCGCTTCCTGAGGCAGTTCGCATGAACCCCCGTGCATCTGGCTCAGGCCACCTGCGGTTCAAGCCGGGCTCGCGGACCCCGTGCATGAAAAGTGTGTGGGCTGGACGGAGCCACGCCGTGTCTGTCTCAGGCCACCCTCGGACACCCGCGGCCTCGCGGACCCCGCTACAATGAGAATCCCGTACAAGTGGGTCCGTGAGTTCGTGGACCTCAGGCTCACGCCCGCGGAGGCCGCCGACCGGCTCGTCAACGCGGGGATCGAGGTCGCGAGCGTCACGCCGCTCGCGCCGGACCTGCGCGGCGTCGTCGTCGCCGAGATCGAGGCGATCGAGCGCGAGCTCGGTGAGAGCCACGGCCACCGCCTCCTCCTCTGCCGCGTCTCGACGGGGTATCAGCGCTACGCGGTCGTCTGCGGCGCGCCCAACACCAAGGTCGGCGCGCGCGCGGCCTTCGCCCCGCCCGGCGCCGTCCTGCCGGGCCAGCGCGCCGTCACGGCGACGAAGATCCGCGGGGTCGAGTCGCAGGGGATGCTGTGCTCCGAGCGCGAGCTGGGCCTGGGCGAGGAGCACGAGGCGGGGCTCTTCCTGGTGGACGGGACCGCGCCGCTCGGCGCCGACCTCGTCGCTCACCTGGGCCTGGATGATCACGTGCTCGAGATCGAGATCACGCCGAACCGCCCGGACTGCCTGTCGGTCGTCGGCGTGGCGCGCGAGCTGGCGGCGCTCACGGGCGCGCGCTTCCGCCCGCCCGCGGTGCGGCTCCGGGAGTCCGGCGCCGCGGCCCGCGCGCTCGCGCGCGTGAGGATCGAGGCGCCCGACCTCTGCCACCGGTTCACCGCGCGCGTGATCAGCGGTGTCACGGTCGGCCCCTCGCCGTCCTGGCTCCAGCAGCGCCTGCGCGCCGTCGGCTTGCGGCCCATCAGCAACGTCGTGGACGTCACGAACTACGTCCTCTGGGAGCTCGGCCACCCGCTCCACGCCTTCGACTACGACCGGGTGACCGAGGGGACGATCGTCGTGCGCCGCGCCGGGGCGGTGGAGCGCTTCACGACGCTCGACGGCCAGGAGCGCACGCTGGAGGCCTCGATGCTCGTCATCGCCGACCCGCGGCGCGCGATCGGACTCGCCGGCGT
>JACPCG010000089.1 GCA_016179925.1 Candidatus Rokuibacteriota bacterium
GGACATGTGCTTCAGCTCCTCGACCACCGTGTCGACCGCCTGCTCGATCCCCCGCTTCAGGCCCATCGGGTTCGCGCCGGCGGTCACGTTCTTGAGACCCCCGCGGAAGATGGCCTGGGCGAGGATCGTCGCGGTCGTCGTGCCGTCACCCGCGATGTCGGAGGTCTTGGAGGCGACTTCCTTCAGCATCTGGGCGCCCATGTTCTCGTAGGGGTCCTTGAGCTCGATCTCCTTGGCGACGGTGACGCCGTCCTTGGTCAGGGTGGGGCTGCCGAACTTCTTGGCGATGACGACGTTCCGCCCCTTCGGCCCGAGCGTCACCTTGACAGCGTGCGACATGATGTTGACCCCGCGCAAGAGCGCGGCGCGGGCTTCCTCGTTGAACAGGAGCTGCTTAGGCATGGATACGTTCCTCCCGAGTGTGCATGAATGGTTGACGGCGGCTGAGCCGCCCGTTTAGGAGCCGAGGATGCCGAGGACGTCCTCCTCCTTCATGATGAGGTACTCCTCGCCGTCCAGCTTGACCTCGCTGCCGGAGTACTTGCCGAAGAGGATCCGATCGCCCTCCTTCACCGCGAGGGGGAGCTTCTTGCCGTCCTCGGTCACCTTGCCGGTCCCGACCGCGATCACCTTGCCCTCCTGCGGCTTCTCCTTGGCGGTGTCGGGGATGATGATGTTGCCGAGCTTGTCGTCCTGCTCCTCGAGGCGCTTGACGAGCACGCGGTCATGGAGCGGGCGCAGCTTCATCGTGGTCGCCGGAGCCATCGTGCGGGCGAGAACGCGGTCATGGACCGGACGCAGCTTCGTCGTGGTTGCCTGAGCCATGGTGCGGGTGCCTCCCTCTTCTTCCAGGTGGTGTGAGTGCGGCTGGTGGAATTGTCCAGCGGGCCTAGTGTACCATTAAAATAGTACAGCTTGACGAAATTGATCTAGTGTACTATTGTGGCCATACAGCCATGGGGTCGCGATGAACCTGCAGGTGGATGCGCACAGTCCGATTCCGATCCGGCGTCAACTGACGGAGCAGCTTCGCCACGTCATCGAGGGCGGCGGCGTCCCGCAGGACCAAGCCCTGCCCAGCATCCGAGAGCTGGCCGGCTTCCTCGGCATCAATCCGAATACGGTCGCGCGCGTCATCGAGGATCTCAAGCAGAGCGGATACGTGGAGGCTCGGCGGGGGAAGGGCGTGTTCGTGGCCCCGGCGCCGCCCGCCCGCCCCTCCCCTCACCTCCGTGAGGGCTTCTTGCGAGATACGGTGGTCCGGGCTGCGGCCCTCGGGATGACCGCCGACGACTTGTCGGTGGGCGTTCTGAGCTTGGCCGGGATCCGGCCCGCCGCCGTCCGTGGGGCCGTCGAGGTCCTCCTGGTGGAGTGCAGCCCGCCGGAGCTCGACTTCTTTGCCCGGCAACTCGAGGCCCACCTCCCGGTCCTCGTCGACAAGGTGCTCCTCGCTGAGCTGGCGGCGGTCACGCGGCGCCGGAAGCAAGCCGGTCGCTGGCGGGTGGCGGTCACGAGCTTCTGTCATCTCCCGCAGGTGGAGCGGCTCCTGAAGGGCAAGGGAGTTCCGGTGATCGCGCTGCTCGCCGAGGCGCGTCTCGAGACCCTCCACCGCCTGGCCCAGCTCCCGTCGGGGACGCGGGTGGGCGTGGCCTCGATTACCGTCGAGACGGCCCACAACCTGGAGCACTCGATCGCGAACGCCGGCCTGCCGAACATCGCGCTCGTCGGGGCCTGCCCCGCCGAGGGGGCCGCACTGGGTCGCCTGGTGCGGCGAGTGGATGTCATCGTCTGCTCCACCGCCGCGGCCGAGCGGGTCCGGGGGCTCGCGGGTTCCACCGTGCAGGTGATGATCGACGACCGGGCCCTCGACCACCGGGCGATCGAAATGCTCGCGGCCCTCCTGGTGCGAGAAAACGGCGACAGGCCGACGGCCGCTCCGCCCCGGAGGCGGCTGAGCCCTCGTCCGTCCATTGGACGTGAATCGCGAGCGGGCGCGACGCGTGCGACGGTGCCGGGGAAGTGATGCGAGTGACCTCTTCGCCCTCGACGAGGGAGGGAACATCTACCAGTACGACTTCAACGCGAAGACGTGGGTAAAGCTCGTCGCGAGCCGCTCATACGAGGGACGCGCCTGAACCGTCATCGGCCACGCGCGGCGAGCTGCGGAACTTGTGGGGCAGAGCTTCAAGACGCCTCGCAGCGGTTTTGCGGCGGCGACAGGTGTCGCCGTGCATTCATGAAACACCCTAAACAAGGCCCACCGGGGGCGCCGCCCGCGTCACAACGCGCCCCGACGAGAGCGCCCAGACGGACATTTCGCAGGGGCGGCTGAAACCCTACACGGAGAGAGGCGCGGCCGAGTCCCACGAGGAGGTAGCGGGATGAGGTGGCTCATGGAGTTCTACAACGAGAGGCGAGGGATCCTGGCGCGTACCGGCATTGAGGCGCCGTTACCAGCGGCGGCGGTACTGCTAGGCCGGAATGCGGTGCTGGCGGAGTATCCATCGCCTCGTGCGCGAACGAGGCTGAGTTTGCTCGAGCGGGCCGAGCGCGCTGGGGGACATGACGGCAGCGGGTGGGTCCTCTACCGGATCGTGAAGGACAACGGGCGAGGATCAGCTGAGGGCGGGTTGGGCGTCCAGCGATAGCCCGTGACTGAGATGTTCACGATCCGTTCGAAAAAGCCGAAGCGAGAACAGGGCCCGCCTCTGAATGAAACACAGCGAACGCTCGTCGAGAAGAAGTTTGAGATCCTGCGGCGGGCGAGCTTCGGTTTCACTCAAGACCGACTCTTGCACATTCAAGCGGAGGACTTGAAAAGGTGGACGGATGAGTGTGTGGATGAGCTTCGTAGAAAAATAGCATCGGCCGCACCGTCATATATGAAGATTGCGCTGATCGATTTTCGCAAGCTCAGGTGTGTTTCTCTCCAGTGTCTTCCTCGACAGATGCACGCTGACGGAGCTCGTTTAGAGGAGGGTCTCGGGCCGGCAATCGGCGCCAGCCCGTACTCCTGATGGATAGTGGCGCCAACGGGATTCGGACCCGTGTTTACGCCTCGTCCACGCTGGGCCGCCGCCGCTCAGCTCGCGAGAACTACCCGCTCGGCTCGGATCCGACGACGCCGACGAATGACACGCACTCGCCCGGCGCACCGCCGAGGTTGTGCGTGAGCGCGAGTTTGCGGCCGCGGGCGACCGAGGCGATCTGGCGCTTGCCCGCCTCGCCGCGGAGCTGGAGCCACGCCTCGAAGAGCATGCGCAAGCCCGAGGCGCCGATCGGGTGGCCGAAGGACTTGAGGCCGCCGTCCGGGTTCACGGCCAGCTCGCCGTCGAGGTCGAAGGTGCCGGCCAGCACTTCCTTCCAGCCCGTGCCGCGCGCGGCGAAGCCGAGATCCTCCATGAGGACCAGCTCCGTCGGCGTGAAGCAGTCGTGGACCTCGGCCATCGCCAGCTCCGCGCGCGGGTCCTTGATGCCCGCCTGCGCGTAGGCGTCCACCGCCGAGGCGACCACTTCGGGGAAGGTCGTGTAGTCGTAGTCCGGGTCGATCGGCCCGGCGGCGGGGCCGGCGATGAACGAGAGCGCCTTCACGTAGAGGGGCGTGTCCGTGTAGCGGCGGGCATCCTCGGCGCGGACGACGATCGCCGCCGCCGAGCCGTCCGAGACGCCCGAGCAGTCGAAGATCCCGAGGGGCCCGGCGACGAGCGGTGAGCAGGCGATCGTGTCCTTGGGGACTTCCTTCCTGAACTGGGCGCGCGGGTTGAGCGCGCCGTTCTTGTGGTTCTTCCAGGCGATGCGCGTCATGACTTCCTTGAGCGTCGCGTCGTCCACCCCGAACTTCTTCGCGTAGGCGGGGGCGAGCAGACTGAACATCGCGGGCGCCGTGAGCGGCGCTTTGGTGCCGTCGCCCGCCGCGCCGATGTTGGGCAGGCCCGAGACGCCCGAGTCCTTGAGCTTCTCGACGCCGATCGCCATGGCGACGTCGTACGCGCCCGACGCCACCGCGTAGCAGGCGTTGCGGAAGGCCTCGGAGCCGGTCGCGCAGTAGTTCTCCAGCCGGCTCACCGGCTTGTAGTCGATCTTGAGCGGACGCGAGAGCGTGAGGCCCGACTGGCCGGAGAAGAGCGTGCCGAGCCAGAAGGCGTCGATGTCGGACAGCGCGACGCCCGCGGAGGCGAGCGCCTCGTTCGCGGCGTCCACGAGGAGGTCGTTGACGCCCTTGTCCCAGTGCTCGCCGAACGCGGTGCACCCCATCCCGACGATCGCCACGCGGTCGCGGATCCCGTTGCTCGCCATCACTTGCCTCCCGTGAGAGGTCGCGCCTTCCAGAAGTAATTGTGCACGCCGCCGGCCGTGAGGAGGCGGCGGAACGTCATCTCGACCCGGTCGCCGATCTTGACGGCCGCCGGGTCCACGTCCGTCAGCTCGCACTGGAACCGGCCGCCGCCCTCGAAGTCGATCACCGCCGCGACGACGGGCGGCGAGAGCGAGTAGGCGAGCCGATCCACCGTGAACGTCGCGATCGTCGCCGGGACGTCGGCGAGGCGCTCGGGCGCCATCCGGTCCACCGCGTGGCACTTCACGCACACGCGCTGGGGCGGCAGGTGCCGCGTCCCGCACGCCTGGCAGCGGCTCCCCGTGAAGGCGAACTTCCACGCCTCGGCGCGCGCGGCGGGCGGCGCCTCGGGCGCCTGCGGATCGGGTCGGCGCGGCGGCTCGCGTCGGAGGAATCCGCGCCAGGTCAGGAAGGTCGGGTAGCTCACCTGCCCGCCGCCGGCGAGCTGCGAGGCGACTTTCGCCCGCGGCCGCCGCGTCGCGAGGGCCGGCGTGGTCCGCCAGATCGTGACGTCGCAGCCGTCGGCGAGCGAGACGACGGCGACCAGCTGGTCGGGCTCCGCGGCGTCGAGCGCGTTGGCGAGGAGCAGCCCGGCGTGCGCCGTGCCGGTGTTGCCGATCGTGGCGCCGAGGTCGTCGGCCACCGTCCCCTTCATCGCTCCCACCGACGCCGCGAGCCGCTTGCCCGCGCGGGCGTGCGGCCCCGCGATGATCCAATGGTTGATCGCCGGCGCCGTCACCCCCGCGCGCTTGAGCGCGTCGGTCACGGCCGCCTCGCCGAGCGGCCCGTAGGCGTGCTCGCCGAAGCGTTCCTCCCACTGGCGCGAGGCGGCGTCGCCGGGCAGACGCCAGCGCTCGAGGAACTCCGCCGTCGCCGACGCGAAGGCGACGGGCTCGGCGACCACGGGCGCCTCGCGCGCGTCATCGGCGCAGAGGAACGCCGCCGCCCCATCGCCGCCCTCGCGCTCGTCGCCGCCCCCGGGGAGCCCCGTCCGGATGTCCGAAAGCACGACCAGCGTGGGACCGCCGCCCTGGAGCGCTGCGCGCAGGGCGCCGGCCCCCGAGCGCACCGAGCCCACCATGTCGCAGGCCAGCGACGAGCCGTCGAGGCCGAGCGCCGCGTGGATGGCGGTGGCGTTGGTCTTGTCGAGGTACGCGGGCGTCGCGGTGGCGAAGTAGAGCGCCTCGGGCCGGAGCCCGGGCGCCGCGCGCAGCGCCGCGCGAGCCGCCTCGACGCCGAGCGACGTCGTGTCCTCGTCGTAGGAGGCGACCGCGCGCGTCCCGGAGCCGGACGGAGCGCCGAGGGCCGCCGCGATCGCCTTCCGGTCGAGGCGCCAGTACGGAACGTAGACGCCGTAGGCCGCAATGCCGTGCATGCGCCACCGATTCTAACAGGCGCCGGGGACTCGCGCATGTATGCCCCTGCCGTGTCACCCTCGTCACCGCCGTGCTCTCGAACCTCGTCTCCAACGTCCCCCCCGGTCCTCCTCTTCAGGCCCTCGCGGGGAACCTTCACCATCCTGGGGAGCGTCGCCAACCTCATCGTCGTCGAAACCGCGCGTGCCGCGCGGGTCGAGATCGGCTTCGTGGAATACTGCCGGGTGGGCGTGCCGCTCACCCTCGTGACGCTGATTGTCGGCTGGCTCCTGCTCGCCTTCCTGCCCGGCTAGCTGAAGTCATGCAAGAACCGCCGCCACGCGGCCCGGCGCTTACGTCAGCCGGCGGATCGTGATCGTCCTCGGCTCGTCGCCGAGCCCGGCGATCGTGACCTCGATCGTGCCGGGAGGCAGGAGCGGCAGGAGCTTGTCGGCCCACTCGACGACCGTCACGCCGTCCCCGGCAAACAGCTCGGGCAGCCCGAGGTCCTGGAGCTCGGCGAGGCTCTCCGTCCGGTAGGCGTCCACGTGATAGACCGGCACGCGCCCGCGGTACTGGTTGATCAGGACGAACGTCGGGCTCGTCGCCCGCGTCGTGACGCCGAGGCCGCGGACGAGCCCCTGGATGAAGCAGGTCTTCCCCGCCCCGAGCTCGCCGACGAGGGCGACGACGTCGCCGGGGCCGAGCGTCCTGCCGAGCCGCTCGCCCGCGGCCTCCGTCTCCTCGGGGCTCGTGCTGACGAGCTCAGTCGCCGCCGCCACCGAGCCTCGTGAACGCCTCGGGCAGCGCCGCGATCACGTCGCTGGCGATCAGCGACTCCTCGCCGGCCCCCTCGGTCGCGATGTCGCCGGCGAGCCCGTGGAGAAAGACGGCCGACTGGAGCGCGGCGGCCGGCGTCAGGCCGCGGGCGAGGAACGCGCCGAGCATCCCGGTGAGGACGTCGCCCGTGCCGCCGCTCGCCATCCCGGGATTCCCCGTCGGGTTCACGAACACGCGGCCGTCGGGATCGCCGAGGGCGCTCCAGGCCCCCTTGAGCACAACGTGCACGCGGTAGCGCGTGGCGAAGTCGCGCACCGCCCCGACGCGGTCGCGCTGCACGTCGCCCGCCGCCGCGCCCAGCATCCGGGCCATCTCGCCCGGATGCGGCGTGAGACAGCGCGCCGCCGGGGCGTCGCGCAGGATGTCGAGGTGCCCAACGAGCGCGCTGAGCGCATCGGCGTCCACCGCCATGGGCTTCGGTACTTCCTGGACGAGGCCGCGCGCCACCGTTTGCGTCTCCTCGTCGAGACCGATCCCCGGCCCGAGCGCCACGGCGTCGCGCCTGAGCGCGAGCTCCGCCACGACCTCCCGCGCCTTGAGCGCGAGCGTGTGCGCCGGCGTCTCGGGGAGCGCTTCGGTCATGGCCTCGAGCACGAGACCCGCGACGACCGGCTGCTGGCTCGCGGGCGTCGCCACGGTCACGAGGCCCGCGCCGCTCCGCATCGCGGCCCGGGCCGCGAGCGCCGCCGCGCCGGTTTTGCCGAGCGAGCCTGCGACGATCAGCAGGTGGCCGTACGATCCCTTGTGGGCATCGCGCGGTCGCGGTGGAAAGTGGCCGGCGACGTCCTCGGCTTCCAGGACGAAGGTCGTCACGCCACGCAGGACCTCCTCGGCGGCGATCCCGATCGGCACGACCTCGACCTCGCCGGCCAGCTCGGCGCCCGGCCCCGCGACGAGCCCCCGCTTCCAGCCCGCGAACGTCAGCGTGAGCGTGGCGCCCACCGCGGGGCCCGGCGGCGGGCCGCCGTCGGCGGAAACGCCCGACGGGATGTCGAGGGCGACGACGGGCCGGTCGCTCGCGTTGATCAGCTCGATCAGGCGTGCGACCCGCCCCTCGGGGGCGCCGCGCGAGCCCGTGCCGAGGAGCGCGTCCACGATCACGTCGGCGCGCCCGAGCGCCTCCGCGGCGGCAGGCTCGCTCTCGACGAGCCAGGGGCGCACGCCGCTGCGCTTGAGCTCCCGGAGCTTCTCTCCGGCGTCGCCCTCGATCTCGTCCTCCGGGAACGCCAGCAGGACCTCGGGCCGCGCTCCCCATTTCTTGAGCCACCGCGCGACGACGAACCCGTCGCCGCCGTTGCCCCCCTTGCCGCAGACGACGACGACGCGGGCGCCCTGGCGCGGGGCCTTGACCTCCTCGATCAGCGCTCGGATCGCTTCGGCGGCGCCGCGGCCGGCGTTCTCCATCAGCATCGCGCCGGGAACGCCGAGCTCGGTCACCGCGCGCCGGTCGAGCCGCCGCATCTCCTCCGCGGTGAAGAGGCCGAGCACGCCGCTACCTCCCCGGGTGGTAGGCGACGGCCTGGACGAGGAAGTCGGCGAGGATCCCGGTGTAGATCTCGCGCCACTCCGCGCGCGCCGCCTTCGGCAGCTCGATGTGGAGCGCACGCTCCGGCACCTGGAGGATGCCGCAGCGCTTGGCGCCCGAGGCGGTGTAGCGGAGCGTGTCGGCCGGCTCGATCGCCACCTCCAGGCGCGGCGCCTCGCGGCTCGCGCGCAGGTGGGCGTCTCGGATCAGCTCGAGGAGCGTGCGCAGGCGGAAGGCGAGCTCGCGATCCACGCCGACCGTGGCGATCTCGATCCGCCCGGCGGCGTCCCGGTGGTTGTTGCCGTGGATCTCGGCGAGGAAGCGCACCGGACCCTGCGCGACCTCGCGCACGCGCTCCTCGTACGCGCCGTAGACCTCGCGCGCGCAGTCCGTGACGACTTCCTCCGACGGCGGGCGGCCGGGCACGCCTTCCATCGGCCGGTTGACTTGGTAGCGGCGCCCGGGCGCCTGGCGGGTGTCAGCCTCGATCGCGAAACCCGTGGCGATCACCACGCCGAAGCCGGTGCGCCGGGCGAGCTCGGCGACAATCGCGTCGGTGCGCACGTCGGAGGTGCCGTGGGGCGCCGCGATCACGAGGCCCCGGCGGCCCGGCTGGGCGGTGATGGCGCCGCGCGGCGCGTCGGTGTCGAAGACCACGGTCCGCGTGGCGCAGCCCGTGAGGAGGATCGACGCGAGCGCCACGCTACTCGTCCACGAGCATCGCCTGCGCGAGCGCATATTCCCCTTCGTGCGTCAGCGCGAGCAGCACGCGGCTGCCGCCCCGGGACCGCCCGATCTCCTTCGACCGCCCGGAGAGCACGAGCTCCGGCGCCTGACCGCGCTCGCGGCGCACCTCGAGCTCGCGCCAGCTCACGCCGAGCCGGAGGCCGGTGCCGAGCGCCTTGAGCCCGGCCTCCTTCGCGGCGAAGCGCGCCGCGAAGTGGGGCACCGGGTCGCGCCGCCCTCGACAGTACGCGATCTCCGCCTCGGTGAAGACGCGCTGGAGGAAGCGGTCCTGCCAGCGACCGATCACCACTCGCATGCGCGGGATGTTCACCAGGTCCACGCCGATCCCGGTGATCTTCACTCTAACGGGGACCGCGAGCACGGCTTGGACCGCAGGTGGCGTGAGAAAGACGCGTGTGGCGTCATTGTAGCGGGGACCGCGAGACCGCGTGTGTCCGTGGGTGGCCTGAGACAGGCGCGGCGTGGCGCCGTCGATCCCACGCACTCTTCATTCGAGCCTTCATCCCCCGATCCTCGCCCGGATCAGGCCCGCCAGCTCTTCCGCCATCGCGCGGATGCGCGCGTCGTCGGGGCCCTCGATCATGACGCGCGCCAGCGGCTCGGTGCCCGAGTAGCGGAGGAGGATCCGCCCGTTGCCGTTCATCTCCTTCTCGAAGGCCGCCGCGCGCTCGCCGAGCCCGGCGAGCGACTCGATCGGCGGCTTCGATTTCACCACCACGTTGAGGAGCACCTGGGGGAACTTGCGCAGGCAGCCGGCGAGCGCGGCGAACGGCTCACCGGTCTCGACGGCGACGCTCAGGAGCACGAGCGCCGAGAGGATGCCGTCGCCCGCCGGCGCGTGGTCGAGGAACAGGAGGTGGCCCGACTGCTCGCCGCCGACGTTCGCGCCGAGCTTCTGCATCTCCTCATGGACGTACCGGTCGCCGACCTGGGTCTTGACGATCCGGATGCCGGCGGCCTGCAGCGCCTGGTCGAGGCCGAGGTTCGCCATGACGGTCGTGACGATCACGTTGCCCTTGAGCCGCCCGCGCGCCGCGAAATGGCGGCCGGCGATCGCGAGCGCGTAATCCCCATCGCGGATCGCGCCGGTCCCGTCCACGGAGATCAGCCGATCGCCGTCACCGTCGAACGCGAAGCCGACCGACGCCCCGCTGGCGCGGACCTTCCGCTGGAGCACCTCGGGGTGGAGCGCCCCGACGCCCGCGTTGATGTTCGTGCCGTCCGGCCTGGCGCCCGTCGTGAGCACGCGGGCCCCGAGCCGCCGGAAGACCCGCGGCGCCACGCGGTAGGTCGCGCCGTGGGCGCAGTCGAGCGCCACGGTGAACCTGGAGAGGTCGAGCGGGAAGCAGCGGCACAGAAACTCGACGTAGTCCGACTCGGCGCGGGAGTAGGCGACGAGCTCGCCGACCTGGGCGCCGCGCGCGCGGGGTGCCTGATCGCGCCCCGCGAGCCGCCGCTCGATCTCGTCCTCCCACGCGTCCGGGAACTTCGTCCCTTCGGCGGAGAAGAGCTTGATGCCGTTGTCCTCGAACGGGTTGTGGGAGGCGCTGAGCACGATGCCGCCCTGCGCCTCGAGCCGGCGCGTGAGGTACGCGATGCCCGGCGTCGGCAGGACCCCGACGGCATAGCAGTCGGCGCCGGCCGACAGGAGCCCGCCGACGAGCGCCGACTCGAGCAGCGGGCCCGACCGCCGCGTGTCGCGCCCGATGACGACGCGGACGCGGTCGGTGCCGTGCTCGACCTGGAGGGTCGCGACGAGCTCCCGGCCCACGCGGAAAGCGAGGTCCGGCGTGAGGGGCTCCTCGTTCGCGACGCCGCGAATGCCGTCGGTCCCGAACAGCCGCGTCACCGGTCCGCGCCCTCTGAATCCATGGCCCGCGTCATTGTAGCCCGACGAATGCGGCCGGCGATGCGGATCGCGTCGAGGGTCTCCGCCACGTCGTGGGTCCGGAGGAGCGCGGCGCCGTTCAGGACGGCCACCGTGGTCGCCGCGAGCGACCCCGCGAGGCGCTCTTCCGTCCGCGGGCGCCCTGTGATCGCGCCGACGAACGACTTGCGCGAGACGCCCACGCAGAGCGGCCGGCCCAGGGCGCCGAGCGCCTCGAGCCCCGCCAGCACCCGGACGTCCCACTCGTCCCACGGGATCGCCTCGTCCCGGAAGAACCCGATGCCGGGATCGATGACGATGCGTTCCTCCGGAATCCCCGCCTCCCGCACCCTCCCGAGCGCCGCCGTCAGCAGGCTCCTGACGCTCGCGACCGGATCGGTGCGGGAGTCCGGTCCGGGCGGCCAGGCGTGACCCGCAGCTTCGGGGCTCAGAGGGTCGGGGGCGGGGGGCGGTCCGAGACCCGTGGCTTCTGCGGGTTGACCAGAACACACGTGAGAGCAAGTTCCGCGACGTGTTGCAGCTAGCGTGGTCTCGGACCGCCCCCCGCCCCTCCCAGGGGACGCCATGAGGATCACGCCCGCGCCGTGCTCGCGGACGAGCGCGGCCACGCGGGGATCGCGGAGGCCGGTGACGTCGTTGATCACGCGGGCGCCGGCCTCGAGGGCGGCGCGGGCGGGCCCGGGGCGAGAGGTGTCGGCGGAGATCGGCACCTCCACCTTGCGCGCGAGCATCTCGACCGCTCGTGCGAGGCGGTCGCGCTCTTCGGCGTCGCCGATGTCGGTGTCGAGGTAGGGCGCGGTCGAGCGCGCGCCGACGTCGATGAGGGCCGCCCCTGCCTCCGCCATGGCGAGCGCCGCCTGGAGGAGGTCGTCGCCCGTCGCGCGCACGGAGCCCGCGTGGAACGACTCGGGGCTGACGTTCAGGACACCCAGGACGGCGACCGGGAGGCCGTCGCCGAGGGACACGCCCGCGAGGGTGGCTCGGCGCGGAGTCACAGCGAGCCCCGCGCCGCTATGCCGGCGCGGGAGCTTCCTGGAAGGGCCGGGTGCGGAGGATGCGGGCGACCTCCTCGCCATCGAGCGACTCGCGCTCGAGCAGCGCGCGCGCGAGCGCGTGGAGCTTCTCGATGTTCTCCTCGAGGATCTGGCGGGCGCGGGCGGCAGCGTCCACCACGATGCGCTTGATCTCGGCGTCGATCTGGAGCGCCGTCTCCTCGCTGTAGTCCTTGGCCCGGGTCACCTCGCGGCCGAGGAAGATGTGCTCCTCGTTCTTGCCGAAGGTGAGCGGCCCGAGCTTCTCGGACATCCCCCACTCGCAGACCATCTTGCGCGCCATCTCCGTCGCCTTCTCGAGATCGTCGCCGGCGCCGGTGGTCTGCTGGTTGAGGACGATCTCCTCCGCGGCGCGCCCGCCCAGGAGGATCGTGATCCGGTTGATCAGGTAGTCGCGCGAGTAGTTGTACTTGTCGTCGAGCGGGAGCTGCTGCGTGAGGCCGAGCGCGCGCCCGCGCGGAATGATCGTCACCTTGTGGATCGGATCGGTGCCCGGCAGGAAGTCGGCGACGAGCGTGTGCCCCGCCTCGTGGTAGGCGATGATCCGCTTCTCCGCGTCGCTGATGATCATGGAGCGCCGCTCGACGCCCATGAGGACCTTGTCCTTCGCGCTCTCGAAGTCGGACATCTCGACGAGCTTCTTGTTCTGGCGCGCGGCCAGCAGCGCCGCCTCGTTCACGAGGTTCGCGAGGTCGGCGCCCGAGAAGCCGGGCGAGCCCCGCGCCAGCACCTTGAGCTCGACGTTGGGCGCGAGCGGGATGCGCCGCGCGTGGACGCGCAGGATCTCCTCCCGTCCCTTCACGTCGGGGCGCGGGACGACCACCTGGCGATCGAAGCGTCCCGGTCTGAGCAGTGCCGGATCGAGCACATCCGGTCGGTTCGTCGCGGCGATCAGAATGACGCCCTCGTTCGTCTCGAAGCCGTCCATCTCGACGAGAAGCTGATTCAGCGTCTGCTCGCGCTCGTCGTGGCCGCCGCCGAGCCCCGCGCCGCGGTGGCGCCCGACCGCGTCGATCTCGTCCATGAAGATGATGCAGGGCGCGTGCTTCTTGCCCTGGTCGAACAGATCGCGCACGCGTGAGGCTCCGACCCCGACGAACATCTCGACGAAGTCGGAGCCGGAAATCGAAAAGAATGGCACGTTGGCTTCGCCGGCGATCGCTTTGGCAAGGAGCGTTTTCCCGGTGCCGGGCGGGCCGACGAGTAACACGCCCTTCGGGATCTTCCCACCGAGCTTCTGGAACTTCTGCGGGTCCTTGAGGAAATCGATGATCTCGCGCAGCTCTTCTTTCGCTTCATCGACGCCCGCGACGTCCTGGAACGTGATCTTGTTCTGCTTCTCCGAGATCAGCCGCGCGCGCGCCTTGCCGAACGACAGCGCCTTCGCGCCGCCGCCCTGCATCTGGCGCATGAAGAAGACCCAAACGCCGATGAAGAGGAGCATCGGCACCCACTGGAGGAAGATCGCGTACCAGGGGTTCGAGTCCGGCGGCTTCACCGCGATCCGCACCCCGCGCTCCTTGAGCGTCTTGACGAGGTCCGGGTACTCGACGATGTACGTGCGCTGCGTCTGGGCGGAATCCTTCAGCGAGTAGGTGACGTGGTTGCCGCGGATCACGACCGATTCGACGCGGCCCTGGTCCAGGGCCCGGAGGAACTCGGAGAAGTTCGGCTGCTCCTGGCCGCTCTGCTGCGCGCCCTGGAAGACGGTGAACAGCAGGATGACGATGAGGCCGATCACCATCCAGAGGGCGAGGTTCTTATACACCTGATTCATATCCCACGCATTATAGCACCAGGATTCAATGACGCACCGCGCGGCTCAGGCATCCTCGAGCGCCGCGATGTGCGGCAGATTGCGGTAGAGGCCTTCGTAATCGAAGCCGTAGCCGACCACGTAGACGTCCGGGATCGCGAAGCCCACGTAGTCGAGCCTGGTCTCCACCTGCCGGTGGGAGGCCTTGTCGGCGAGCGCGCACACCCGCACGCTCCGGGGGCTCCTGGCCTCGAGGCTACGCCGGAGGTATTCGAGCGTGAGGCCCGTGTCCACGATGTCCTCCACGATCAGCACGTGCCGGCCGGCGATCGGGATCGAGAGGTCCGACACGAGCCGCACCTGCCCCGACGACTTCGTGCCGCCCTCGTAGCTCGACAGGCTGATGAAATCGGTCGCCAGGTCGATCGGGATCGCGCGGACGAGGTCGGCCATGAACATGAACGCGCCCTGCAGGACGCCGACCAGGACCGGCTCCTTGCCCGCGTAGTCGCGCGCGATCGCCCGGCCGAGCTCGGCGACGCGCGCCCGGAGCTCCGCTTCGCCGATGACGACGCGGCCGGGACGGTGTCCGGCCATCTAGCGCCGCTCCGGAACAAGGCAAGGCGGCGTCGGTAGGCCCGGCACGCTAGCGTCCCGTCGCTGAAATCATGCTAAGCACGACCGCCACGCGGCGGGTCCGACGGGCGATCGTTAACATGACGTCATGGACGCGACGCTAGCGGGCCGTGACGAACGCGGACAGCGTGCGATCGCCCGCGATGCGCGCCGCCACCACCTGCGCCGCCTCGCGGGTGGCGAACGCGCCGACGCGGACGCGGAACCGCACGCCGCCGGGCTCGTCGGCCACGACGACGTAGGCGTCGTGGCCCTGCGCCGCGAGGCGCGCCCGCAGCGTCTCCGCGGGCTCGCGCGCCTTGTAGGCGCCGACCTGGACGGTGAACTGAGACTCGGGCTTCACGGGTTCCGGCTTCGATGCGTCGAGCTTCGCCGGCTCGGCCTTCTCGGCGCGCGCCGGCTTGGGCGGCTTCGCCGGCGGCGGCGCCGCGAGCGGCGCGGTCAGCTCGTGGTAGAACGTGAGCGTGGGCGTGGGCTCGGGCGCCCGCGCGCTCCGGTCGCGGTCCCTCTCGCGCGCCGCCTTCGCCACGGGCTCCTTCCCGGCGAACGGGAAGCTCGGCCAGTGGCGGCCCGCCATCACGCCGAGCGTGAAGGTGGCGCCGAGCACGGCGAGACAGCCGATGACGAGCAGGAAGGACCCGGCGCCGCTCCCGCCGCGCCGCGGCCGCGGGGCCATTACATCGACTCCGGGGCGCTCACGCCGAGCAGCGCGAGGCCGTTCTTGACGACACGGCCCACGGCCGCGCAGAGCGCGAGCCGCGCGAACATGAGCCGCCGGTCATCCTGGATCACACGGTGGTTCTTGTAGTACGGGTGGAACGCGCCCGCCAGCTCCTGGAGGAAGTACGCGACCCGGTGAGGCTCGAGCGCGCGCGCCGCGCCCTTCACGATCTCCGGGTACTGCAGGAGGCGCTTGATGAGCGCGAGCTCCTCGGGCTCGCGGAGCGGCGAGAGGTCCGTCTCCGCGAGCGGCGGCACCGCGATCCCCTGCTCCGCGACCTGGTTGCCGATGGAGCGGATGCGCGCGTGCGCGTACTGGACGTAGTAGACGGGGTTCTCGCTGGACTGGCGCGTCGCCACCGCCAGGTCGAACTCGAGCGGGCTGTCGTGGCGGCGCGTGAGAAAGATGAAGCGCGCGGCGTCGCGGCCGACCTCCTCGAGCAGCTCCTCCATCAGCACGAACTCGCCCCGCCGCTTGGACATCCGCACGGGCTGGCCCTCGCGCAGGAGCGTGACGAGCTGGACGATGAGCACCTCGAACACCTCGTGCGGATGGCCGAGCGCCCGCATCGCCGCCTTCATGCGCGGCACGTAGCCGTGGTGGTCGGGGCCGAAGAGGTTGATGACCTGGTCGGCGCCCGCGAACTTCACGTAGTGGTGGTACGCGAGGTCCACCGCGAAGTACGTGACCTCGCCGCTCGAGCGGCGCAGGACCCGGTCCTTGTCGTCGCTCGCCTCCTCCATCTGCGAGGACCGGAACCAGAGGGCGCCGTCCTTGTCGTACGTGAGCCCGCGCGCGGCCAGCTCGGCGAGCGCCTTGTCGGGCAGCCCCTTATCGCGCACGTCGCGCTGCTCGGACGACCAGACGTCGTACTCCACGCCATAGTCGCGCAGGATCCGCCGCTGCTGCTCGACCATCCGTACCACGGCCCAGCGGCCGAAGTGCGCGAGCCGCGCCTGCGCGTCGCCGACGACGAGCGATTCGAGAGCGCGCCGCGCCGCCTTCACGTCCCGGTCGTCGAGGCGCGTGATCCGTTGCTCCGCCAGGTACTCGCGGGCCAGGTCGACGAGGTACTCGCCGGGGTAGCCGCTCTCGGGGAGCGTCGCCGGCTGGCCGAGCTCCTGAAGCACGCGCGCCTCGAACGAGCGGGCGAGCGCCTCGAACTGGTTGCCCGCGTCGTTGACGTAGTACTCCGTGGTCACGCGAGCCCCCTGCGACCGCAGCAGTCGCGCGAGCGAGTCGCCGACGGCGGCCGCGCGCGCGTTGACGATCACGAGCGGGCCCGTCGGGTTCGCCGAGACGAACTCGAGCCGGATGCGGCGACCGCGCTCGGCGTCGCTGCGGCCGTAGGCGTCGCCCGCCTCGAGGATCTCGCGGAGCGCTGTCGCGCACCAGATCGGCGAGAGGAACACGTTCAGGAAGCCCGGCCCGGCGACCTCGAGCGACTCCACCTCGGGCATCGAGGGGAAGTGCCGGACGATCGCCTCGGCGATCTGGCGCGGCGGCCGACGCGCTGCACGCGCGAGCGCCATCGCTGCGTTGGTGGCGTAGTCGCCGTGCTCGGCGACGCGCGGAACCTCCCACACGCAGGCCTCGGGTTCCGGGAGCCCCGCCTTCGCGAGCGCCGTCCGCACGCCCTCCGTCAACCGATCAGTCAGCGACACAATTCATGATAGGCACGGCGCGAAGCCGGGCCAAGAAAAAGCACTCCACGCGCCGGTCCGCGCGAGCCAAAACCGGCGCGACGGGATC
Organism: Candidatus Rokuibacteriota bacterium; assembly: GCA_016179925.1. Taxonomy (GTDB): domain Bacteria; phylum Methylomirabilota; class Methylomirabilia; order Rokubacteriales; family CSP1-6; genus JACPCG01. Next base: position 16,609 of record JACPCG010000089.1, read on the forward strand.
GCGAGCGGTGCGCGGTTGCGCGCGATGACGCGCTCGAGGGCGGTGAGTCGAGCGGCGATGAGGAGCGCCACTCGCGGGGTCCGCGTCTGTTCGTCTCCAGTCTGAAGAGATGTCGTCTAACTCCACGTCTTTACGAATCGATTCTGGTTACCACACCGAAGGCCGCGACCAGGGTGAGCGCGCCGGGCGCCGCAGCCCAGGCGAACACCCGCATCGACCGCGCGATGTCCTCCGCCCACGGCAGATATCCCTCGCCGAGCCGGTAGGCGCCCCGCTTGTCGAGCACCACGCCGAGGGCGCCGGCCATCGCCGCCATGGTCCACCCGGCGTTCGGACTCGCGGTGAGGCGGCGGTCGCGCCGCATGACGGCGAGCGCCCGGCGCGCGCGCTCGCCCCCAAGCGCTCCGCCTGCCACGATCGCGGAACCCGCGAGACGCGCCGGCAGGAGGTTCAGCAGATCGTCGAGGCGCGCGGCGAGCTTCCCGAAGTGCGCCCTTACGCGACGCCCGCGTAGCGGCCGCGCAGCTCGCGCCAGAGCGCCGTCTTCTCCCACCGCGGCTCGCGGAGCCGCTGCCAGCGCTCGTCGAAGTGGGGGTTCGGGAAGAGGATCGTGATCATCTGCTCGCCGCGGCCGTTCCAGAGCCTGAGCCCCCACGTCTGCGGGACGCACGAGCCGCCCTCGGTCGTGAAGAACGCCGCGCGCGCCACGCGGCGGATCCGCGCGCGCTCGTCACTCGGGGCCCCGCGGTGGTCGTTGACGCAGAGGTGGAAATGCCAGGCGCCCGGATCCACGGTGAGGTAGCCGTCGAGCATCGTGACCTTCGGCGCGTCCTGGAACTGGATCTCGTACGCCGCGCCCTCGATCAACGGGCCGACCGTGATCTCGGCCCAGTGCTCGGTGAAGAGCTCGGTGAGGAGCCGCTCGATCCGGTCACCCTCGACGGACACGTCGAAGTAGGTGGTGTCGTCCATGGCGACGAGGATAGTACTGTCACTCGAGCGCGAACACCACCGGCAGGCGGACCCGCAGGAGGCGCGGCGGCACCTCGGAAGGAAACGGCTCCGGCGCCAGGCTCTTCACGGTCTCCAGGGCCGCGTCGTCCAGGACGGCGTGCGAAGACGAGCCGGCGACGGAGACGACGCTGAACGTCCCGTCGGGCCTGATTGTGATCTCGAGGCTGACGGTTCCGGCGAGTCCCCGCCGGCGCGCCGCCAGCGGGTACGTGAGCGATCCCTGGATCCGCTGGCGGAGCCTCCCGAGGTAAGGCCCGTACTCCGCGCCTGGACCGCCCGAGCCGGCGCCGCGAGTCGCGAGGGCGAATCCCTGGCTCACGTCCGGCGCGCTGCCCACGCCCCCGCCGCGGGCGCCGAGTGCCGACGGTGCGCCACCGCGCGCGCCGGCTCGCCCCTCGCCTCCGCCCTGGAGGAGCGCGCCGTCACCACCTCCCGTTCCAGGTGGCGCCGTTCCGGGGGCGCCGGTGATCGTCGTGTCGCTTCGTCCCGGCGCTGCTGCCGTCACCGTCGGCGACGGCGCTGGCGCCGGCGTGTCAGCGACCGCGGCGGGCGGCAACCCCGGCTCGACGGGTCGAGCCACGGCCGTGGGCGCCGGCGCCGGCGGTTCGGGTTGGCGGGAGCGCTCTGGAGCGCCGAGCGCCCTTGGCGTGCTGAGCGCGAGAGCGTCCGCCGACGCGCGCCGCGCCGCGGGGGGCGGCGCTGCGGCCGCGCCAGCGCCGCCGCTCCGCGGCTCGGCCCACTCGGTGAGGTCGATGAAGAGCGCGCCGAGCTCGCTCTCCCGCGAGACGAAGACCAGCACGGCGAGGAGCACGCCTCCGTGGAGCGCCAGCGAGGCCAGGAGCGTGGCGAGCGGCCGGCGGCGGGTCACGCGTTGTCCTCGAGCCAGCGGCCGATGCCGCGCCCCAGCGCCTCCCGCACCGCCCGCGCGACCACCGAGCCCAGCCCGCTGACGGGCCCGCCGAAGGGGCACGCGGGGCCGTTCCCCGTCGCCACCACCACCACGGCCTCCCGATCCACCGTCACCTCGACGCCGTCGATCATCCGCCCACTCCCGGGCTAGAACGACGCCTTCAGGCCGACCAGCGCGTTGATGCCGAGCGCGGGGAACCCCCGCACCTCCGCGTAGCCCTCGTTCAGCGCGTTCTGGACTCGCGCCGTCAGGTCGAGCGCCTGGAGAAACGCGTAGCGGTTCACGAGCCGGTAGCTGCCGCCCAGGTCCACGCGCGTATGGCCGCTGTTGTAGACGACGTTCGGTTCCCATTGCTGCGTGACCACGTGGACCTGGGTGAAGAGCGAGAGCCGCCTGAGCGGCTCCCAGGTGAGCCCGAAGTTCCAGCGGTGCGCGGGCTCCCGCGGGATCGGGTGGCGGGTCGCCAGGATCTCGCTGTCCGTGTAGGTGTAGTTGAGGGAGGCGACGAGGGTGTCGAGGAGGTCCACCTCGGAGGTGAACTCGATGCCGGCCGAGCGCGCCTTCCCCGCGTTGACGCCCTTCACGAACGGCGCCGTCGCGATGGACACGATCGAGATCAGGTTCGTGAACTCGTTCTGGAAGTACGTGAGCCCGAGGCGGACCCGGTTCCCCCAGAGCTGCTGGTCCACCCCGACGTCGTACGAGAAGCTCTCCTCGGGCTTGAGCGTCCGGTCCGAGAAGCCCGGGAAGAAGAGGTCGTTGAACGTGGGCGCGCGAAAGCCCGAGCCCGCGCCGCCGCGGAGCTTCGTCCCCCAGCTCTTCACGAGGTACGCGAGCGAGCCGCGCTCGGTCGTGCTCGTGCCGAAGACGCTGTTGTCCTCCACGCGGAAGCCCGCCGACGTGAAGAGTCGGTCGAAGAAGCGCAGCTGCTGCTGGAAAAAGACCGACTTCGTGTCGCTCTCGGCGTGGAAGGGCGTGCCGCCCTGGTTGTCGCCCATCTCGTCCCGGTACTCGAGCCCGACCGAGCTGGTGGACCAGCGGCCCAGGTGGACGTGGTTGAGCCATTCCACCTCCCGCCGCTCGACGGTGAGCCGCGACGGGAACTCGCACGGCGGGAAGAAGCAGTCGAAGCCCGGGTCGGGCCGGTCCACGAAGATCTGCGTGTTCGTGTAGCGCCCGAGGCGCAGCTCGGTCTCCCACCAGGAGAGCGGCCGCGTCCGCGCCTGGAGCGCCGTCACGAGCGTCTCGCTCTCCTGCCGGTTGTTGGTGTCGATGACCGGATCGATCGACAGCGGGGTGGTGACGAACTTGGTCGGCAGGTCCGTGTCGGTGCGGTTGTAGCGGAGCGTGAAGGCGACCGACGAATCGCGCGGGAGCGTGAGCCCCAGGCGCAGGTTGAGCGCGTTCTGCCAGAAGCCGTCGTTCTGGAACTGGCCGTTGGACTCGAGGTGCGAGGCCGAGAACGCGTAGTCGAGGAGCTGCCAGCTCCCGCTGAACCACGTCCGCGAGTTGAGCGTGTCGTAGTTGCCGGCCTCCTGGTGGACCGTCGCGGAGAACGGCCCCTTGCCCTTCTTGGTGATGATGTTGACCACGCCCCCGATCGCGTCGGCGCCGTAGAGCGTGGACTGCGGCCCGCGGATCACCTCGATCCGCTCGATGAGCTCGGGCGAGATGTCGGAGATCTCGGCCTGGCCCGTCGTCGGGCTCTTCACGCGCACGCCGTCCAGGAGCACCTGTACCTGGTTGGCGTTGGCGCCGCGGATCGTGAGGCTCGTCGTCTTGCCGAGCGAGCCCGACCGCCGGATCTCGAGCCCCGGCACCGCGCGCACCGCCTCGTCGAGGGTCGCGTAGTGATACGTCTTCAGCTCCTCTTCCGTGACGACGGTGACGCTCGACCCGAGCTGGGCGGCCGGCGTCTCCAGCTTCGTCGCCGTCACGACCACGGGCTCCAGCTTCTCGACCTCTTGGGCGCCCGCCACGAGCGCGGTCGCCGTCACGATCCCCACCGCTATCAGGAGAACCCGCTGCATCGCCTCACTCCTTTTCTCGCGAAAGGGTTGGACGTCACGCTCCGGACAGGTCTCCTGACTCGTGGATCGTGGCGGCGCGCCCTGCCTTCCCATCCGCAGCGCGGACAGTGGCGTTCTTCCGGGGCGCTCGCTCCCCACTCACAGTGGCGGGACCGTGCCGGTCTCTCACCGGCTTCCCTCGGTCCGGAGCTCGCTCGATCGACGACCGCTCTCGTCTCACCTCCTCCTCACACGCGCCAGGTCAGCTGCACCACCGGGCGGCGCGTGGTCGGGCTCTTCTCCACCGTCACCTCGCAGCCGAACACGGCCCCGAGCGCCGATTCCTCCAGCACGGCGTCGGGCGCGCCGACGGCGACGAGCCGGCCTTCGGCCATGAGCAGGAGCCGGTCGCACACCTCGGACGCCAGATTGAGGTCGTGGGAGACGAGCAGGATGGTCAATCCCTGCTCGCGGTTCAGGCGCTTGAGGAGCGCGGCCGACTCCGCCTGATAGCGGAGGTCGAGATGGGCCGTCGGCTCGTCGAGAATCAGCAGGCGGGGCTCTTGAGCGAGGGCGCGCGCGACGACCGCGCGCTGGCGCTCGCCGCCGCTCAGGCTCTCGAGCTGGAGCGCGGCCAGCTCGAGCACGCCCGTCGCCGCCATCGCGGCGCGCGCCGCCGCCACGTCCGTCGCGCTCTCGAAGTAGCGCCCGGGCCCGTGAGGGTAGCGGCCCATCAGCACGAGCTCTTCCACCGTGAACGGGAACTGCGGCGGCACGCCCTGCGGCACGACGGCGATCCGCCGGGCCAGCGCGGCGGGGTCCCACCGGCGGAGCGGCCGGCCGTCGAGCGCGATGTCGCCGGCGGCCGGCGCGACCACGCGCGTGACGAGGCGGATCAGCGTCGTCTTGCCCGCGCTGTTCGGCCCGATGACGCCGACGATCTCCCCGTGAGCGACCGAGAACGAGAGCCCGGCGAGGGCGAACGGCCGCGCGCGACGTGAGGCGACCGCGGGATAGGCGAAACCGACGTCGCGAAGCTCGAGCAGTGCGGTCACAAATTGACCCGGTAGCGCGTGCGCAGGAGATAGATGAAGAACGGCGCGCCGCAGAAGGACGTGATGACGCCGACCGAGAGCTCGGCGGGCGCGATGATGTTCCGCGCCACCGTGTCCGCCACGAGCAGGAACACCGCGCCGCCGACGGCCGAGGCCGGGACGAGGAGCCGGTTGTCGGGGCCGAGCAGCATCCGGAGGGCGTGCGGCACGATCAGGCCCACGAAGCCGATGGGCCCCGCGAAGGCGACGACGCTCGCCGTGAGGAGCGCCGCGCCCCCGAAGATCGCGAGCTTGAGCCGCTCGGCGTTCACCCCGAGCTGCTGCGCCGGCTCCTCGCCGAGCGCCAGGAGGTTCAGCTCCCGCGCGTAGGTCACGACGAGCCCGAAGCCGGCGGCGGCGAGGACGGCGAAGATCCCGAGCGAGCCCGCCGGCACCGGCGCCAGGTTGCCGAGGAGCCAGTGGATCACGCCCCCGAGCCGATTGAAATCGAGGAGCGAGATCACCACGGTGATCGCGGCGGAGAAGAAGATCCCGACGATGACGCCCGCCAGGAGGAGCGTCTGGATCTGGAGCCCGCGGCCCGCCGCAGCGATCAGGTAGACGGCTCCCGCCGCGAGGAGCGCCCCGGCGAAGGCAAAGGCCGTGAGCCCGACGGCCTCGAGCGCGGTGAGGCCGAGGCCGACGCTCTGCCCCATCACCACGCCGAAGGCGGCGCCGCCCGAGATGCCGAGCACCGAGGGCTCCGCGAGCGGATTGCGCGTGAGCGCCTGGAAGGCGACGCCCGCAACCGCCAGCGCGCCGCCGGCGAGCGCCGCGACGGCGATCCGCGGCAGACGAATGGACAGCGTCACGACGCTCTCGACGGACTCGGCCGCGGCGCGCCCCGTCACCGCGCTCAGGACGGCGCGCGGCGAGAGTGCCGCGCTGCCGAGGAAGAGCGCTCCGGCGGCGACCACCACGAGGGCGGTCGCGAGAAGGCCGAGCACCAGCCAGAGGCGCCGCGCCGGGGTCATTGGTCGCTCATTTGAACGCCTCGGGGTGGATGGCCCGCGCGAGCTGCTCGAGGCCGTCCACGGTGCGCGGGCCGTAGCGATGCAGGAGGTCGCCGTTCACGCGGTGGAGCCGGCCCGCCCTGATCGCCGGCAGGCTCGTGAGGCCCCGCCACTTCTCCTCGTCCACCGGGCCCGTGCCCGCGCCGTGGGTCGCGAGCACGATCACCTCGGGCGCCCTGGCGACCGCCGCCTCGAGGCTGTAGCGCGGGTACGAGTCACCCTCGCCCGCGGTGATGGAGTCGCCGCCCGCAATCCGGATCAGCTCGGTGACGAGCGACTCGCGCCCGGGGACGATCAACGGCTCCGGCCAGAGCACGTAGAGGACGCGCGGGCGGGGCCGGGTCAGCACCGCCCTGGTCACCGCCGCGATCCGCTGCTCGAGCCGGGCGACGAGCGTGGCGGCCGCGCCGCGACGCTCCGTCAGCTCGCCGACCCGCGCGATGAGGGCCGTCATGTCGCTCACGCGGTGGGCGGCGACGAGGTAGGTCGGAATCCTGAGGCGCCTGAGCTGCGCGACCGTCTCCTCGCGGCTGCCTTCGGTCGTCGCGACCACGAGGTCGGGCTTGAGGGCGACGATCGCCTCGAGGTTCGGGTTGACCATGCCGCCCACGCGCGGCTTGCCGCGCGCCGCCGGCGGGTAGTCGCAGAAGTCCGTGACGCCGGCCAAGTGGTTCTCAGCTCCGAGCGCATAGACGATCTCCGTGACGCTCGGGACGAGCGAGACGATGCGGCGGGGCAGCGCGGCGAGCGTGACGTCGCGGCCGAGCATGTCGCGGGTGGTGAACGCCGCGGC
>JACPCG010000134.1 GCA_016179925.1 Candidatus Rokuibacteriota bacterium
CGGGCCTCCTCCAGGCAATGCTGGCGGTGGGCGGGTTCCTCTACCCGTTCGGCTACCTGGCGTGGAGCCTGATGATCCCCGTCCTCGGGCTCCAACCGTCGCGGGACCTCGCCGAGGCGTTCCTCTGGATCCCGTTCGGGGGCGCCGCGCTCGTGGCGATGAGCGTCACGGCGCTCGTGCTCGCCGGTGAGCTGCTCCTCGCGGCCGGCGCGGCTCCGGGCGGTCCATGAGGCGCGCGCTCGGGTCGGCGCTGATCCTGTTCGCCGCCATCTCGGATCCGGCGGCCGCTCACCACGTCGGCGTCTTCATCCCCAAGGACGACGACGTCACGCGCAACCTGAAGGAGATCCGTTTCGCAGCCGAGGCGGGACGCCCCGTGCTGGCCGTCAAGCTCTTCGACGAGGGAATCGTCCACACCACCATGGAGAAGGAGGAAAAGCGTCTGCCTCGCGGCCTCGAGGACGGCCTGCGCGCGGCGCTCCACCGGCAGGACCGGCCCGGAACGGAGCTCCGACTGGCGATCGTCCTCGCCTTCCTCACCCGGGAGCGGCTCTCCGATGCCCGCGCTCGAATCCACCGCGCGGACCTCCGCCCGGAGCGGCGGCGAGAGCAGGCGCGCAAGCTCATCAACGCCGCCTGGCGCTACTACAATCTCGCCGACTTCGCGATCACGGCGCAGGACGCGAGGACGGGGGTGGCCCTGCGCATGGGCTTCGAGGACGCCCAGACGTATCTCGGCGGCATGATGGTGGATCCGATGTGGGCGGCCGCAGCCAATGCGAAGCCCGCCGAGCCCGACGAGGGCAAGGCCACTGCCGCGATCGACGGCATGGTGCGGATCCTCGCTCGGTTCATGGCCGACGCGGCTCGAATCGCGCGCGCCGGCCAGGCCGGGCGCTTCTTGCCCCGCCGGTAGACCAGAAGACGGGCATCACCACGTTGGGTCCCCAGGCGTTCTGCGCGGCGGGGAGGACCTCATGACTGATAGGTTGAGGTCGGCTCGGCCCCGCCGCGCAAGAGGCGTGAGGAGTTCAGCATCACGGCGACGTCGGGCAGGGACTGCGCTGCAGCGGCAGCAATGGGTGGCAGCCAGCCGGATGCCGCCAGCGCCATCCCGACGATGTTGTAGCCGGCGGTGAACCAGAGGTTCTGTTTGATGGTGTGGAACGCGCGCCGGCCGATCCGAACCGCCTCGGGCACCGCCCGCCAGTCGTCACGCATGAGCGCGACGTGCGCGGCCTCGATGGCGGCGTCGGTGCCGGCGGCCCCCATCGCGATCCCGACGTCGGCCTGAGCGAGTGCGGGGGCGTCGTTGATCCCGTCGCCCACCATCGCCACGACGCGGCCCTCACGCTGCAGCCGCTCGATGACACGGAGTTTCTGGTCTGGCAGGACTTCGGCCTCGAACGCGAGGCCAAGCTTGTCAGCGACCGCCGCTGCCGCTTCCTGCCGGTCGCCGGTGAGCAGGAGGAGATGTCGGACCCCGAGCCCCCGCAAGGCCTCCAGCGCATCCGCGACGTCGGGCCGGAGGACATCCGCCAGCGCGACCAGGCCGATGACTCGCTTGTCGCGCGCCAGGAGGACGACCGACCGGCCCCGGCCGGCCAGCTCCTGGAGCTGCGCGCGCACCGGCTCCGGTACCGGAACCTCCGCGCGAGCCATGAGGCGCTCGGTCCCACACAGGACTTCAGCCCTGTCGACGAACGCGGCGACGCCCTCACCAGGGTAGACACGGAAGTCCCGAGGTTCGGCGCGTGGGAGCCGGCGCCGCTGGGCCTCGCGCAGGATCCCTTCCGCGAGCGGGTGCTCGGAGCGACGCTCCACCGCCGCCGCCAGCCCGAGCAGCGCGGCCTCGCTCTCTCCGGTCAGCGAGATGACCTCCATCACCTCGGGCCGCCCGAGTGTCACGGTGCCGGTCTTGTCCATGACAACCGCGTCCACCTTGGCGAGCGCCTCCAGATACCGCCCGCCCTTGACGACGATGCCCCGCCGCGCCGCCTGCCCGACCGCGGCCAGCACCGTGATCGGGGTCGCCATCGCGATCGCACACGAACAGGCGACGAGCACGGTGGCCACGGCCGCGGTCGCGCTGCCGCCGATCAGGTAAGTGCCCACAGCCACGGCCAGCACCACGGGGATGGTGTACGCGGTGAACCGGTCGGCGAAGCGCTGGACCGGGGCCTTGGCCGCTTCGGCCTGCTCGACCAGGCGGATGATCTGCCCGAAGGTCGTGTCCGGCCCGACGCGCTCGGTCCGGATCCGGAGCGCGCCGCGCTCGCAGATCGAGGCCGCGAACACCGTATCCCCTGCGTGCTTCTCCAGGGGGACGGACTCGCCGGTGATCGGCGCCTGGTTGACGGCCGCCGAGCCGTCCAGGACGATGCCGTCCACCGGAATCCGCTCGCCGGGCTTCACGAGCACCACGTCTCCGCGGCGCACCGCGTCGGCCGGGACCTCGCGCTCGGCGCCGTCCCGCTCGACACGCGCGGTCTCCGGCGCCAGCTTCAGCAGCTCCTTCATGGCGCGTCGGGACCGCTCCGTGGTGAAGCTCTCCACGAAGTCGGCGAACCGCATGAAGAAGACGATCACCGCTGCCGCCACATACTGCCGGATCACCAGGGCTCCGACGATCCCCAGCGTCATGAGCGCGTGCGACGTGATCGCGCGGTTCCGGAGGCTCCGGACCACGTTCCGGAAGATCGGATAGCCGCCGGCGAGCACTGCGGCGACCGAGATCCAGGCGGGGATGCGGTCCGTCAGCCGCTCGACCACGCCGAGCCGCTCACCCACGATGCCGACGAGCGCCACGAGGGCGACGATCGACACGAACACCCACCCGAGGAGATCGGGCAGCGCTCGACGGCGCGGCGCCTTGCCAGGGCGCCCCTCCGTCACGGTCATGCCGAGGTTCGTCACGGCTTGCCGGATCGCTTCCGGCTGGACCCGCTGAGGGTCGTAGGACACCACCGCCGTGCGCGAGCCGACCGCCGCCCGCACCTCGGCGACGCCGTCGAGTCGCGTCAGAGCGGATTCGATCTGCTGGGCTTCATCGGCGCAGTCGAGCTCAGCGATCCGTAGCTCGAGCGTGGCCTTCAGCGCCGCCTCCTCCGCGGCTGCCGTGGTGACCGTCGGCGCTTGGCGCCAGATGGCGCTTCATATCGCGGGCACGCCTCGATCCGATGGTCGATCTCGAGGAGCAGCTCCTCGGCCTGGTCGAGCAGTTTCACGACACGCTTGTCGGCGAGGGCGTAGTCCACGAATCGGCCTCGCCGTTCGCGCGTGACCAGCCCGCAGTCGGCGAGGCACCCCAGGTGCATCGACACGTTGGGTTGCGTCAGGCGCGTCCGCGCCACGAGGGCGCCGACGCTCTGCGGGCCGTCGCGGAGGCAGGCGAGGACACGCAGGCGCGAGACGTCCCCGAAGCCACGGAAGAGCTTGGCCATCAGATCGCCGTGGTCTTTCATATCAAGGACCGGGCGGGTGATCTGGAAGACGTCACCACCACGAGCGGCGTCAGCCGAACGTCAGCGTTGAGCGCTCCCTCGAGCGCCAACGTCCGGTGGTGGGCCTTCTCCGCCCGCGCAAACACCAGCTCCACGGGCTCGTCGGTGGTGTCGGGGTCGACGCCGCGCTCGAGGGGGAGACGCGCGGCCGGCGACCAGGCGCAGGCGGCCCGACCGCGGTGCCGGCCGCGTGCCGCCCGTGACACTCGGCGCACCGGCGGTCGGGCACCTACGGGGCGCCGTGCCGGCGGCGCGCACGTCGCCACCGTTCAAGCAACGCCAGGAACGCCCACGTTCCGAGAAACGCGACAGCCGGCACCAGGAAGCCGAACACGGTATCTGTCCACCGGCTATGGGCTGCCCAGGCGGTCGTCGGGGCGAGAGCCGCGCCGAGCCCGACGGTTACCGCTGTGAGCCGCGACCGCACCCGCGTCAACCGATGATCGTCTTAAGGGCATACCCCAGGAGGGCAATGCCCCAGGCCGGCGCAGACCCGAAAAGGCCGAGACGCCAGTAGGCGAGGGGAGGGTAGTCTGTCCCCGACTCACTTCTGCGGCGGACCAATCCCTCGGTCAGGATCGCTCCGATCAGGCCGGCAGCGGTCGACAGGATCCACGACCCGTCCGACACGATCTCCGAGCGCAGCTTCGGCGAAGGCCCCAGCAGGATCCAGAAGACGATAAGCCACGCCGGGACGGGCGCGAGAAGGCCCAGCACCCAGTACACGTGGGGGTCGCGGTCGCCCGCGCGAGCGAAGCGGGAGGCGAGCCCGACCCTGGCGGCAACCACTCCGAGAACCGCGACGAGCAGTGACGCGACGATCACCCACATGGGAGCGGTATCCCGCCGTCAGGGTCTCGAGGATGGCGCCGGCGCTCAGGATCCACGTAGGCCTCGTCGGGTCGGGAGTCGTTCGGGTACACCCAGGGTCGCCTCTTGCTCTAGCTTTGCCCCGCTGGTCGGCTGGGACCTGTCGCCGTGACCCATATGCCGCTTGGCCCAGGACCTACGAAGCGAGGACCAACAGCGCGGCCACCGGAGCGGCTGAGGCTGCTTTCATGCTTCAACTCCTGGACACGAGTGTCGCCTCCTTAAGGGAACAAACCTGCCCTTGCCCTCGGCGTACGCGCGGTACGCCTGTCCGTACCGTCGGGCCAACTCGACTTCCTCGCTTCGGGAGAGCCAGTAGAGCAGCAGGGCAATGACCGTGGCATAGCCGAAAGCCCAGGCCGACCCGGCCAGGTAGGCCAGGCCGAACGCCGCGAGGACGCCTCCTGCGTACATGGGATGCCGTACCCACGCGTAGGGCCCCTCCGTCAGCGGCCTCTCTGCGGAAGGGACGAAGGCCGCCGATCGGAGGCGCGCAAGGGCCCAGAGGATAAGCGTGGTACCCACGAGAAAGAGGCCAAATCCCGCAAGCGGGACGGGGTGCCACGAGCCGAACCGGTAGTCATGGATCACCCAAGCCACAAAGAGAAGGACGTTACTGAGCACGATCCACAGGTGGAGTGCAACCAATGCCTTTCTCGTTCTCGGCCCCCGCCGAGCGAAGTGCTGGTACTTCCAGGCGATAAGAGCATAACCGAGGCCCGCGTACGCGACGGAGAGACAGAAGGCCAGCAGGCGTGTCACCGGTTCACGTCCCCCTTCCTCGCCGGGTGCAGCGCGAGCCTCATCGCATCGCCGCTCTGTGCGGAGCCCGGCTCGTAAGCACGTCCGCGGCGGGCG
>JACPCG010000135.1 GCA_016179925.1 Candidatus Rokuibacteriota bacterium
TAGTTTCTGTCGCGAAATTGAGAAACAGGCGTCATTCTCGTCACTTAACAGCCGCCCCCGCCTTCCGGACTGAGCGTCCGCATTCGCGGTGACGCCGCGGAAATGGCGGCGTCCCGCCCGCCCAGCCGCGGAATATTCGCGCCCCCCGATGGGCAGAAGCAGGGACCGAGGCCCCGGCGCCGGTGCGTCGAGGAAGTTTTTCGTTGACCGGATGTTGGAGAGTATGGATACTATCCCACATGGCGCGCTCTCCGGACGTCAGTCCCGCGGGCCGGCGAATCCTGGCGCGCCTGCGGACCCTCGGGCCCTTTCTCGAAGGCTCGTTCACCGTCAGCACCAAGCGGTGTGGGCGCCCCACCTGCCGGTGCGCGACCGAGGGGCCGCTCCACGAGACCGCGCTGTTGACCTGGAAGGAAGCGCAGAAAACCCACACCCTGTACATCCCGCAGGCCTGGCGCGAGACGGTCGCGGCCTGGGTCGAGGAGGGCAAGCGGCTCAAGCAGCTGAGCCACGCGATGTCGGTGGCCCAGCGGCAGTTTCTGATCGCGCGACGCCGGCAGCACGCGCGGTGAGGCCGCGGAGCCGGCCGCTCAGCTTCGCCGATCTCGAATTGCAGGCCCAAGGGGTTGCGCTCGACGCCACCCTCCAGGCCCTCGCCAAGTTTCTCGACGGCCACGACGAGCTCGTCACGCTCGTCCACGCCGATCTGGTGCGGGGGCTCAAGCGCCCCTACACGGGACGCGATGGCCTGAGCGCGGCCCAGGCCCTCCGGGCCTTCGTGCTCCAACGGGTGAAGGCCTGGGATCTCCGCGAACTGCGTGAGCGCATCGCGGACGGGTACACGCTCCGGATGTTCACGACGTTCGACAGCCAGCCGGTGCCCAAGCACGACGCCTTTCACCGCGCCTTCTGTCGGCTGACTCCCGCGACGGTGCGGGCCCTCAACGACGCGGTCGTCCAGGCGGCGATCGGGCTCGGGCTCGAGGACGGCGCCCAGCTCCGCGTCGATACCACCGTCGTCGAGACGGACATCCATTTCCCCACGGACTGCACGCTGCTCTGGGATGCGGTCCGCGTTCTGACGCGGCTGGTGAAGCGCCTGGGCGAGCCCGTGCCCAGCGCGCTGAACGGATGTGCCGACCGCACGCGCCGGGCGCGGCGGCGCATGCAGGAGATCAGCCGCCTGACGCCCGCCCAGCGCCCGCGCCAGCTGAAGCGCAAGTACCGCGACCTGCTCGCCGTCACCGAGGGGGTTGTGGCGACGGCGCGCGCCGCGGTCGCCACGGCTCGGGCGGCCGCCACCGTCGATCCGCTCGCCGCCGCCCTCGTCACTGGCGTGTGCGGTGAGATCGAGCACGTCGGAGCCTTGGCCGATCGCGTCATCGCGCAAGCCCGTCGCCGCGTCCTCGAGGGGGCCCAGGTTCCGGTCCACGAGAAGATCTTTTCGATTTTTGAGCCCCACACCGATCTCATCAAGCGCGGCAAGACCAAGACCCCGGTCGAATTCGGCCACAAAGTCTTCCTGGCCGAGAGCCGGCAGGGGCTCATCACGGACTACCGGGTCATCGACGGCAACCCCGTCGACGAGGTCCACGTGGCGCCCTCGCTGACCCAGCATCAGGCCCTCTTCGGGAGCGCCCCCGCTCTCTATGCGGCCGACCGCGGGTTCTACACCCCGGACAACGTGGAGGCGTTGACCGCCGCCGGCGTGAGCACCGAGTGTGTCCCGCAGCGGGGCGGGCGCAAGACCAAGGAACGCACCGCGTATGAGAAGAGTCGGGCGTTCAAGCACGGGCAGCGCTTCCGCGCGGGCATCGAGGGCCGGATCTCGGTGCTCTTCCGCGGCCGCGGGATGCGGCGCTGCTTGCTCGAGGGCCGCGACCGGTTCGAGGTGTTCGTGGGCGCGGCAGTGTTGGCGAACAACCTGCTGCGGATCGCCGACCTCATGAGCCGGCGCGCCGCGCGCCGGCGCCGCGCCGCGTAGCTGCCGGCCGCCGCGCTGGGGGCCCCACGGCGCGGGGTTCTGCCTCGCCGACGAACCCGCGGCGCCCACGATCGCCGAAGTGCTCATCGCGGCGCCGTCGTCCTGCTCACAGCCCGATTTCTCTTCGCCCTCGGCCCCACCAGCATCACCAGAACGAGTTTTGTGTGCGAAAATACCGCGAGACTTGTTCACACAACCCCGTTTCGCGACAGAAACTAGTTAGTTGCCTCAAACCAGGGAGGACCGTATGAGGCCTGTCGGAGCTCGCGTCATCGTCATGGCGGCGACGCTCGCGCTGGGCGCCGCCACCGGTTGCACTCACACCATTCCGCTCAACGCGGCGTTGCTCGATCGACCCCCAGGCGTGATCCAGGCCCCGCTGGCGGTCGGCGTCTACTACAGCCCCGAGTTCCGGACCTACGAGGAGAAGGTCTGGCGGGGCGGCGACCGCTGGGACTTCGCCCTGGGCGAGGCAAGCGTTAAGCTGCTCGATCGTGCATGGCCGATGATCTTCGAGAGCAGCGCGCCCGTTGCGAGTCGACCGCCACTGCAAACGGGCCAGCCCAAGCTCGCCGCGGTGATCGAGCCGAAGATCGAGGCGTTCGATTTCAGCCTCCCATTCCTGAAGACCGGGACCTATACGTCCGAGATCACGTATCGGATGACGCTGTACTCCCCCGAGGGAGAGTCGCTTGTCTCGTGGACGGTGCGAGGCCAAGGCGCCAAGCCGGGCCAGATCGGCTTCGAGTTCGCGCGATGGCCGGGCGAGGCAGCCGACCTCGCGATGCAGGATGCCGTCAAGAGGCTCATCACCGGGTTCCGCGATGTCCCGGAAGTCCGCGCCTGGCTGCGCCGCCTCGGTGTTCCCGGCCTGTCGTGGGCGCCGAAATGGCTGCGGGCCGCTTTCGGGGGTGAGCGATGATTGCCCGGCGCGCGCTCGCGCTCGTGCTGGCGATGAGCCTCGCGCTCTCTGGGTGCGCCTCCTACACGGCGGGCGCTGCGCTCGTGCCGAAGCAGGAGGCAATGCCGGCCTGGGCGAGCGCCGGAGTGCTCGGCGTCGGCGCCGACCCGTACGTCACCAAGGAGCGAGTGAAGTCCGTGTTCGACGGCGACCTCGTCGAGGAAGGAGTGCTAGCGATCCAGGTCCTCGTCCGCAACAACGGTGAGCGGCGGGCCTTGGTTCGGAGCTCGGACATAACTCTCGCCCTTCCGGGCGGCAGCCAGATCGGCTCGGCAGGCGCGACCGCCGTGGCGGCCCGGTTCGAGCAGGGCGTCGGTGACGTGGTTGGCTGGGGGATCGCCTTCGGTGTCATCGGGATGCTGGCCGCGTCGGCGAACAAGGACAGTGTCAGGAGCGCGCGGCTCGCCGATTACCGGAGCAAGGAGCTGGCCGAGGCGTTCCTGGGACCGGGGGAATCCGCGCACGGCTTCGTGTTCTTCATCCCGCCCCAGGGTACGCCCGCTTTCTCGGAGGCCGTCCTCACGGTCCATTTCGTCGACGTCAAGGACGGCTCACGGGAGGTCGTGCGCCTGCCGCTGCGGAGCCTCGAGTTCAAGGGCACGAAGGCGAAGGACGAGCCCGTCGCAGCGGCGCGAGGTGCGCAGGTGTCCTCAACGCCAGAGCTGACGACGGCGACTCGGCCAGATCCCGCCGCTCTCGTGGGTACCTGGACCGGCACACTGAGGGCGCGGGCACCCCTCGGCTCGCCAGCCAACTATCCTGCGGCCCTTCGCGTCTATGAGGAACAGGGGCACCTGCGCTGGTCACTCGACGTCCAAGGGGGAGATTTTGACGGAAAGGGAGAAGTCGTGCGGTCCGAGCAGGGAATCGCCCTCTCTGGGGCCCTCGGCCGTCGCGCCCTTTCGATCTCGTACGCTGTGACCATGGCAGAATCGACGCTCCAAGCCACGGGGATCGGCGCGGATAACGAACGCTATAGCCTCACCATGCAAAAGCAGCGATAGCCTCGCACGCTCAGTCTCAGACCGGCATGGCGCCGTGCTTCTTCCAGGGACGCGGGAGCTGCTTGGTCTGCGCCATCTCGAGCGCCCGGATCAGGACCGGGCGCGTCTCGCGCGGGTCGATGACGTCGTCGATCAGCGCGGCGCCGGCGGCCATGTAGGGGTTATCGACGACGGCCCGCTCTACGACTCTACCCGGCCGTGACGCGGCCGGAGTCGAGTGGCAACAGGCCAGCTCGGGCTAAAGCCGAGGCGTGCGTGCCAAGGGGGAGAACATGAGAGCCAGGCGCGGAGTCGGAAGCGTGCTCCTCGTCGTGACCGCCATCGCCGCCACCGGCTGCGCGGTGCATAGCAAGGCAATGCCGGAGGTGAAGGGGCGGCTCGCCCTCAAGGTGACGAACGAGCAGCCGTCGGCGTTGCTCTTGCCTTTCGGCTTTTACCAGATCCCGGACGCCCCGGTGTACGTGTCCGGTCACCAGGGCGCCGCGGGCATCGGGGCGGCC
Organism: Candidatus Rokuibacteriota bacterium; assembly: GCA_016179925.1. Taxonomy (GTDB): domain Bacteria; phylum Methylomirabilota; class Methylomirabilia; order Rokubacteriales; family CSP1-6; genus JACPCG01. The sequence continues at coordinate 4,450 of JACPCG010000135.1, forward strand.
TTTGGCCTCATCGTCCGCGGCGGCCAAGGCGACGGGCGCGAGCAAGACCAAGGACTTTGAGGCGCAGCTCCGTCTCGATATCCCCAAGATCGCAGAACAGGTGCTTGCAGAGGAGCTGGAACGGCACACGGACGGCGGCCGGTTCGCGACCGCCGATGCCTCGAGCGACGCCTCGCTCGAGATCATGCCCTATCTCGTCGTGACCTTCATTGGTAATGACCAGGTCCGTCCTTGGGTGGTCCTGGGGACGAGGCTCAAGGACTCGGGAGGTCGCCCGAAGTGGGGACGGCAGTACTTCGCTGGCGTCGGCGAGGTCCGCCAGCTGGGCGGTGAGCAAGGCTGGGCCTCCAACGATGGCGCGCCCTTGCGGGCCGCCGTGGACCGCAATCTCCGTCTCGCAATCGATGTGATCCTCAGGGAGGCGTCGGGAGCGCTTTCGCATACAACCGGGCGCTCGGTGAAGGTCGAGGGCAACTGGGCGTGGCGGAAGGAGCCCATGGAGCTGGCCGCCCAGGTCCTCCATGAGAGCGAGGAGATCCTCGTCGTCGACCCCAAGATTTCCTTCTTCATCGAGGGATCGATGTTCGTCGAAGGCGTCAACATCCTCGATAAGAAAGCGGTGACGCTGACCGCCGAGCCGAAGTAACCGCGTCTCCTGGGGCGGATGCGGCAGGCTCGGGGCGCGTGTCGGCGTCCCGCTATCCGAGCTTCTTCACCTCGGCCAGGATCTTGTCCGGCTGCGGCAACTCGCCCTTGCCGTACCGCTCGGTGAAGCGGACCTTGCCCTGCCTGTCCACGATGAACGTGGCCCGGACGTTGGCGTTCCAGTCCGGCCAGTAGACGCCGTAGTCCTTCGCGACCGCGCGCTGCACGTCGGAGAGGAGCGGGTAGTTGCTGATGCCGACCGCCTTCGCCCAGTTCTCGTGGCTGAACGGACTGTCCGTGCTGATACCCAGCACCTGGGTATTGGCCGCCTGAAAGTCGCTCACGCGCTTGTCGAAGGCGGGCATGCAGGTGCTTCAGCCCGGCGTCCAGTCCAGCGGGTAGAACAGCAAATCGGGAGCGGCGTCGCCCACGTTGAGGGTTTTCTGCTCAGCGCTCACGCGTTGGATCCTCCTTTCGCCAGTTTGCGGGGTGCGCGCGTGATGATAGCACGCGGCTCGCCCGTCTTCGCCCCGGGCTTGCGCGCCGCGGCCCAGACGCGGTTGCGGCGGCTCTCGAGCGGCGCCTCGGCGAGGCCGAGGTAGCCCGCCGCCGTCACGATGGAGCCCGTCTCCCACAGCCGCGTAAAGCGCTCGGCGAAGCGCGCGTCGCGCAGCGCGTAGTGGTCCATGATGACACGGCAGCCGGTTGCGGCCACGATCCGGAGGAGGTGGTCCACGCCGCGGTCGATCAGCGCGGCGCCGAGCTCCTTCTCGATGTACGAGGGCGGCCCGGAGAGGTAGAGGAGCGTCGGGCGCTCCTGGACGATGTACGCGGCGGCGACGGCGGAGAGCGGCCCCTGGACGTCGGAGGCGAAGACGAAGCGCTCGTTCTCCGCGGGATCCACGACCGTGAGCACCACGAGGAAGCCGAGCGGCGTCCCTTCCACTCCGTGTGGGAGCGGCGACGACACGCGCAGCTCGAGGTCGAGCGTCCGGCGCCGGCAGCCGTCGGCGCTCTGCACCCGCGCGACGGGCTGGAGTGCGGCCCAGAGGTCCGCCGCACGCTTGGCCTGGAGGCCCGCGATCATCCGGCGCGGGTCCTTCACGAGCACCGTCCGGCCGGCGTAGGACACGGGATCGGAACGGAAGTGATCCTCGTGGTAATGGCTCACGAAGATCACGTCCGCCCGCGCGGCGTACGCCGAGATCCGGTCGTTGGCGCGGCGGAGCGCTTCCCACTCCTCCTCGCTCGGCGGGAGGTTGAAGCGCGAGGGCGCGAGCGTCGCGCCGGGATCGATGAGGATCCCGGTCTGCCCGACCTCGACGTACGTCGCCATCGAGCGGACGCCGAGGGACTCGGCGGCGAGCGGAACGACTTTCACGTCAGATGCACCGGCCGCCGTCGACTTCCAGGCACGAGCCCGTGATCATCGCCGCCTCATCGGAGGCGAGGAACACGGCTGCGTTCGCGAGATCCTCCGGCTTGTTGAGCCGGCCCAGCGGAACCGTCGCGACGTAGCGGGCCATCCCCTCCGCGTCCACCTCTTTCTTGCCCATGAACGTGGCGAGCATCGGCGTCTCGGTCGCGACCGGCGCGATCGCGACGACGCGCACACCGTAGGGCGCGCACTCGAGCGCCAGGCTCTTCGTCAGTGCGACCACCGCGCCCTTGGACGCTGCGTAGGTCTGCCCGCCCGGGCGCGGCCGGATCGCCGCGGTCGACGCCGTGACGAGGAAGACGCCCCGCTTCTGCGTCTTCATGACGCCGAGCGCGGCCTTCGCCCCGAGCCAGACCCCCTTCACGTTCACGGCGAAGATCCGGTCGAAGACCGCCTCATCCTGCTCCTCGATGGTCGTCGGGAACTGGGGCACCCCGGCGTTCGCGAGGAAGATGTCGAGCTTGCCCCAGGTGGTCAGTGCGCGCTCGACCATCAGCTGGTTGTCCGCCGCCCGGGTGACGTCGGCGCGGACGGCGAGCGCCTGACCGCCGGCCTTCTCGACCTGCTCGACCACCGCCTTGGCGGCGGCCTCGTTGATGTCCGCCACGACGATGCGCGCCCCCTCGCGCGCCATCGCGATGGCCGTCGCCGCACCGATGCCGGAGCCTGCGCCCGTGATCACTGCGACCTTGCCCTTGAGTCTCATGGTGTGTCTCCCACGTTCCCGCCGTTACAGGACCAGCTCGGCCATCGTCCTGGCCGCCACGCGATCGCCCGCGACCATCAGGGTCGTCACGCCGGCCGACCGCCACTCCCCGAGCCGCTCCCGGACGCGCTCGCGCGGCCCGCAGAGCGCGACTTCGTCGACAAGGGCATCGGGGACCGCCGCTTCGGCCTCCGCCTTGCGCCCGGAAAGGTACAGGTCCTGGATCGTCTTGGCCGCCTCCTCGTAGCCGTAGCGGCGGGCTTGGTCGTTGTAGAAGTTCCGGCCGCGCGCCCCCATGCCGCCGACGTAGAGCGCGAGCTTGCCCTTCACGAGCCGCCGGCACGCCGCGACGTCGTCGCCGACGACCACCGCGACCATCGGCATGATGTCGAACCCCGCGCCCGACTTCCCCGCCCGCCGGAAGCCCTCGTCGAGCCACTCCCTGAACATCTTCATGCGCGGGGCGGAGAAGAACACCGGGATCCAGCCGTCGGCGATCTCGGCGGCGAGGGTGACGTTCTTCGGCCCGACCGCCGCGAGGTAGATCGGGAGGTCGCTCCGGCCATGCAGGATGGACTTGAGCGGCTTGCCGAGGCCCGTCGCGTCGGGCCCCGCGTACGGGATCCGGTAGTACTCGCCGCGGTACTCGAGGGGTTTCTCCCGCCTGAAGATCGCCCGCACGATCTCGACGTACTCGCGCGTCCGCCGAAGCGGCTTGCCGAAGGGCTGGCCGTGCCAGCCCTCCACCACCTGCGGCCCGGAGACGCCGAGCCCCAGCCGGAACCGCCCGCCCGAGAGCGCGTCGAGCGTCATCGCCGTCATCGCCGTGGCCGCCGGCGTGCGGCCGGCCATCTGCATGATCCCGGTGCCGACGTGAATGCGCGTGGTCAGCGCGGCGATCCACGCGGCCGGCGTCACGGCGTCCGAGCCGTACGCCTCCGCCGACCAGACGGAGTCGTACCCGAGACGCTCGAGCTCGAGGATCTTCTCCATGTCGAGGGCGATCGTGCTGCCGGAATAGTCGAGCGTGAGCGCGAGCTTCATGCGAGTCCTCCCCGCCGGCGAGACCGGCCGCGCCGCCGCCAGGCGTGGGCACGCAGGACGACGCGGCCGCGACGGAAGGCGACGCCCTCCTGCTCCAGCACGATCCGCTGCGTCAGCATGCTCGACACCCGCGCCCGAGCGCTGATCCCGCCCTGGGCGTTGACGACGCGGTGCCAGGGCAGGTCCGACGGGCATCCCTTGAGCGCCCGGCCCACCGCGCGCGCGGCGCGGGGCCGGCCGAGCAGCGCCGCGATCTGCCCGTAGGTCGCGACCTGCCCGCGCGGGATCTGCCGGACGAGGCGGTAGACCGCGCGGCGGAAGGCTAGGCCGGCGGCGATCCGGCCCCGAGCTCCCACAGCCGCGCGTAGAGTCCGCCGCGATGCACGAGGTCCGCGTGCGTGCCCTCCTCGTGAATCCGGCCGCGATGCAAGACGAGGATCCGGTCGGCGTTCTGCACCGTCGAGAGGCGATGGGCGATCGTGATGCTGGTCCGTCCTGCCAGGAGCGCCGCCATCGCCTGTCGTATGAGCGCCTCGGATTCCGGATCGACGCTCGACGTCGCTTCGTCCAGCACGAGAACGGCCGGATTGTACACGAGCGCGCGCGCGATGGCCAGCAGCTGGCGCTGGCCGTGCGACACGTTCGAGCCGCGCTCGGTCAGCACCTCGCCCAGGCCCCGCGGCAGCGCCGCGACGAAGCCCGCGGCCTTCGCCGTCTCGAGCGCGCGCGCGAGCGCCTCGCGCGACACCCCGCCGTCGGCGCCCAGGCGCAGGTTCTCCTCGATCGTCCCGGCGAAGAGCACGGTGTCCTGGAAGATGATGCCGACGTGGCGGCGCAGGCGCTCCAGCGCCCACTCGCGCACGTCGACCCCGTCCACGAGCACGCGCCCCTGTTGCACGTCGTAGGAGCGGTTCAGCACGCGCGCGATCGTGGACTTGCCCTCGCCCGTCGCGCCGACGAGCGCCACGCGCTCGCCCCGCGCCACGCCGAACGCGCAGTCGCGGAGCACCCACTCCTCGCCCTCGTACGCGAACCACACGCCGCGTAGCTCCACGGCCGCGGCGCGCGGCCGCGCGGCCGCCGGCCGGGCGCCGTCGGGCGAGACGATCGCCGGCGCGCGGTCCAGGAGGGCGAAGATCCGCTCCGAGGAGGCCATCGCCGACTGCATCACCGTGTACTTCGCGCCGAGGTCGCGGATCGGCAGGAAGAAGCGGTTCGTGTACTGGATGAACGCGACGAGGGCGCCGAAGGACAGCGCCCCGGCGACGATCTCGCCGCCGCCCCACCAGAGCAGCAGCGCCAGCGCGATCGAGCCGAGCGCCTCGACCGACGCGTAGAGCGAGGCCTCCCAGACCGTGGAGCCGAAGAGCGCCCGCCGATACTCGCGGCTGAGGCGCCGGAAGGCCTCGTACTCGTGGCGCTCGCGGCCGAAGAGCTGGATGACCGCCATCCCCTGGAGCGACTCCTGGAGGACGCCGTTCAGGTGGGCGAGGCGCTGCCTCACGCGCCGGTAGGCGTCCCGCGCCCGGACGCGGAAGAAGGCGGCGGCGGCGAAGAGCGCCGGCACGATCGAGAAGGTCACGAGCGCCAGGTGCCAGTCGAGCCAGAGCATGACCGCGACGACGCCCGCGAGCGTGATCACGTCGGCGGCGACGGCGAAGAGGCCGCTCGTGAACGCTTCACTCACCGCCTCGACGTCGCCGAGCACGCGCGTCATGAGCCGCCCGACGGGATGCCGGTCGAAGAACGCGGCCTCGAGCCGGAGGAGATGGCCGAAGAGCGCCGCGCGCAGGTCGTGGATCACGCGCTGGCCCGTCAGGTGCATCAGGTACGCCTCGAGCCAGCGGAGCCCGTAGAGCAGCACGAGCACGCCGATGTAGAGCGCCGCCACCCAGGTGAGGCCGAGCCAGTCGCGCTGGAGGATGTGGTCGTCGATCGCGATCTTCAAGAGGTACGGCTGGGCCGGCTGGGCCAGCTCCGCCGCCGAGATCAGGGGGAAGAGCAGCACCGAGCCGCCGATCAGCCTCCGGTGGGGGCGCGCCGCCTGCCAGAGGCGCGCGACCAGCCGGCGGTCGAAAGCCTTCCCGAGCCGCTCGTCCAGCTCGTGGTCCGCGCCGGCGTCAGGCACGGCCGATCTCCTCCTCGAGCTGCTGGACGCGCCAGAGCCGCGCGTAGACCCCGCCGGCCTGCACGAGGTCGTCGTGACGGCCCGTCTCGACGACGCGCCCCTCGTCGAGCACGACGACGCGGTCGGCCGCCTGGGCGGCCCGGAGCCGGTGGGTCATCAGGAGCACCGTGCGCCCGGCCGTGACGCCGCGGAGATTCCCGACGATCTCCTCCTCCTTGGCGGCGTCCACCGAGGCGAAGGCATCGTCGAGGACGAGGATGGGCGGCGCGGCGACGAGCGCGCGGGCGAGCGCCACGCGCTGGCGCTGGCCGCCAGAGAGCGTGAGCCCGCGCTCGCCCACGACGGTGTCGAAGCCCGCCGGGAACCGCTCCACCTCCTCCACGATCCCGGCCGCCGCCGCGGCCTCCCGCACGCGCCGGGCGTCCACGCCGTCCCGGCCGAGGGCGATGTTCTCGTGGATCGAGCGGGAGAAGAGGAACCCCTCCTGGGGGACGTAGCCGAGCCTCGCGCGGAGCGCCTGGCGGTCGAGCGTCGTCACGTCGAGCTCGCCGACGAAGATCGTCCCGGGCGGCGGCTCCCAGAGGCGCGCCAGCAGGAGGCCGAGCGTCGTCTTCCCGCTCCCCGTCGGGCCCACCACGGCCACGGTCTCGCCCGGGGCCACGCTGAAGCTCACCTGGCGAAGCGCGGCCGGCCGGCCCTCGTAGGCGAACGTCAGGTTCGCAAACCGGATCGAACATGAATCAGAAAAGATCGGACTTCGAAGAGCGGAGCCATCTCGCATCTTTCCCGGCCCGCCCTCGGTCGAAGCCGGCCCCGCGGTCCCCGCGACAACTGTAGCGGGGACCGCGTGCTCGGCGAGTGCCGTAGGTGGCCTGAAAAAGGCACGGTGCGGCTTCGCATCGCCAAGTCCGATTACTTCTTGTATTCGCCCCATCGACGTCAGGCCGCGGCGGACGATCGACAGCGTCCAGCCGAGCGCGATCGTGGGCCACGTGAGGTACGCGAGGTAGCCGTTGAAGGCCGCGAGGGCGCCCAGGCTCAGGCGCCCGTCCACGACGGCCTTGCCGCCGGCCCAGAGGACGACGAGCGTGCCGACGCCCGCGATGAGCCCCATGAGCGGCGCGAACGACGACATGCTCCGCGCGAGCGCGAGGCTTCGCCCGAGATACTCGCCGTTCTCGCGCGCGAAGTCGCGCGCGGCGCGCCCCTCGAGCGCGTACGCGCGCACGACGGCCATGCCCGCGAGGTGCTCCTGCACGCGCGCCGACAGGACGGCGAGCTGGTCCTGGACCGCTTGCGTCCGCTCGTGGACGACGGCATTGAAGCGCTTGGCGAGGACGATCAGCGCGGGATAGGGCGCAAGCGCCCAGAGCGTGAGCCACGGGTCGAGCGCGAGCATCGCCACGAGCGTGCCCGCGAACGCGAAGACGGTCCCGGCGAGGCTCACGATGCCGAAGCCGAGGAGCGATCGCACCGCCGGCACGTCGCTCGAGGCGCGGGCCATGAGGTCGCCCGTCGGGTGGGTCGCGTAGAAGGCCGGCGGGCGCGTCTCGAGGCTCGCGTAGAGGTCGTTCCGGAGGTCGTACTCGATGCGCTGCGCCGCGCCGATGATCGCGAACCGGGAGCCCAGGCGCGCCGCGCCGTTGGCCAGGGCGAAAAGCACGATGGCGGCGACGTACCGTCCCAGGGGCGCGGCCGCGGCGTCGGTCTGGAGCGCGTCGATCGCCTGCTTGAGCATCCAGGGAATGGCGAGGGAGGCGAGCGTCGCGACGGCGAGGCAGAGGACGCCGGCGGCGTAGCGGGCCCAGTACGGCGCCGCGTACCGCCGGACGGCGCCCGCGGGAGACGTCAGCCGCGCCTCCCGGCGACGTGTGGCTTGAGCGCCGCGTACACCGCGAAGACCGCGGGCGTCGGCACGCCCAGGCGCTCGCCCAGACGCACCGCGTGGCCGTGGAGCGCTTCCAGCTCGAGCGGCCGGCCCTGCAGGAGGTCCTGGGCGAGCGAGGCGCGGTTGCCGGCCGCGATCCCGCGGGCGAGCTTCAGGACCACGTCCACGGCATCCGGCACGACTCCCACACCGCACGCCCGCGCGAGCGCCGTCACCTCGTCGACGATGGCGCGGAACATCCGCCAGCACTCGGGAGTCTCGCGGACGGTCCCGATCGTCTCCCGCGTGATCCCCGTCATCCCGGCCACGGCGCAGATGAAGATGTACTTCTCCCAGAGCGCGCGGCGGATGTCCGTCGACACCTCGACGTCGATCCCCGCCCGCTCGAACGCCGCGAGCAGGCGCTCCGCCCGCGGGCTCCGCCGCCCGTCCAGCTCGCCGAAGACGATCCGCCCGGCGAAATGGTGGGCGATCACGCCCGGGCGCTCGATGGCGGCGAAGACCTGGGCGACGCCGCCCATCGCGTGGCCCGAGCCCAGGAGCGCGTCGATCGTGTCCTCGTTGTCCACGCCGTTCTGGAGCGACAGCACCGCCGTCTCCGGGCCGACGATCGGGCGGATGCGCTCGACCGCCGCCTCCGTGTCGAACGCCTTCACGCAGAAGAGCACGAGATCCGCCGCGGGCAGCCCCGCCGGGTCCTCCACCGCCGTCGGCCGCACGACGAACTCGCCCTCGACGGCCGAGCGGATCCGCACGCCGTCGCGGCGGATCGCCGCGAGATGCTCGCCGCGCGCGATCAGCGTCACCGCCTCGCGCGCGCGCGGCCGGCCAGCTCCTCCGCAGCGAGCTCCTCGGATCGCGACGCATCGCCTACAAGGGCGCGCCGACCAACCTCGTCACGGAGATGGACGCGCGGGCCGAGGAGCTGATCGTCCGCCGGCTCCTTGCAGCGTTCCCCGACGACGGGATCCTGGCCGAGGAGCGCGGCGCCGAGCCGGGGCGCTCCGGGCGCCGCTGGATCATCGACCCGCTCGACGGGACGACCAACTACGCCCACGCGCTCCCGATGTTCGCCGTGTCGATCGGGCTCGAGGCCGAGCGCCGGATCCAGCTCGGGGTCGTGTGCGATCCGAACCTCGACGAGTTGTACGTCGCCGAGCGGGGGCGGGGCGCGACGGTGAACGATCACCGGCTCGCCGTCTCGACGACGGCGACGCTCGACGCGAGCCTGCTGACGACCGGCTTCCCCTACAACATCCGCGAGACCGCCGACACCAATCTCCGGGAGTACGCCGCCTTCGCGCTCCGCTGCCGCGGCGTGCGCCGGATCGGCTCCGCCGTGCTCGACCTGGCCTGGCTCGCGAGCGGGCGCTTCGACGGCCACTGG
>JACPCG010000040.1 GCA_016179925.1 Candidatus Rokuibacteriota bacterium
TTCAGCTCTCCCTGATGGCCCTTTTCCATGTCACCAGAATAGCCTCGGTGCCATCCGATAGTAGCCGAAGCCGGACGAAAGCGAAGCGACTTCTCTTCCAGCGTCAGGCCACCCACGGCCGTCGCCCGCTCCCGCGTCGGTCGGCGATGTCCGCGATCTTACCACCCACGAGGCGAATGACCGACCCCCATCCGGACGGCTCACCGAACGAGCCGCGCGAAGCGCCGGACGGAGATGACGAACAACGTGACGCCCAGCAGGAGGATGCCCGCGACGTCCTGCCAGACGTCCGCGAGGCCGTTGCCCTATCCGGGCTAGCGGCGCACGACGCGGCGGGCCTTGAGCTCGAAGCGCGGCAGGCTCTTGGGCGGGACGGCGGCGACCTGGAGCCGAATGCCGAAGGCGTTGCGGAACGCCTCCTGGACCGGGCGCACGCCCGAGGGATCCTCGAGCTCGACGAGCACCCGGATCTCGTCGAGCTCGCCGTCGCGGAAGACCTCGATCTGGAACTCGTCGACCGCCGGGAACCGCCGCACGACCTCTTCGATCGCGGCGGGGAAGAGGTTGATGCCGCGGACGATCAGCATGTCGTCGAGCCGGCCGAGGATGCCGCCCTCGAGGCGCTGGAACGTGCGCCCGCATGCGCAGGGCGCCTCCGCGAGGCGCACGCGGTCGCCCGTGCGATAGCGGATCGCCGGCGAGCCCACGCGCCCGAGATTGGTCAGCACGAGCTCGCCGTCCCGCGCGCGCTCACCCGTCGCGGGGTCGATCACCTCGGCGATGTACTCCGACTCGTTCACGTGGAGCCCCGCCTGCTCGGCGCACTCGTAGCCGTAGGCGCCCAGCTCCGTCATGCCGGCGTGGTCGAAGGCGCGCGCCCCCCAGCCCTCCTCGATGCGGGCGCGCACCGCGGGGATTCCGGCGCCGGGCTCGCCCGCGTGGATGGTCGTCCGCACGGCGCTCTTCCGGAGGTCCAGCCCGCGCTCGCGCGCGACCTCGACGAGGTGGAGCGCGTAGGACGGCGTGCAGACGAGGACGGTGGCGCCGAGGGCCTCCATCAGCACCAGGCGCGTCGGCGAGTCCAGGCCGCCCCCGGGGATCGCCAGCGCCCCGAGCGCGCGCGCGCCCTCGAGGGCGCCCCAGAAGCCGACGAAGAGCCCGAAGGAGAACGGCAAGAAGATGCGGTCGGCGGGCGTCACGCCGGCGCCGGCGAGGACCATCGCCCAGCAGCGCGCCCACCACTCCCACGCCTCCGGCGTCTCGAGCCAGCGGATGGGCGTGCCGGTCGTGCCGGAGGTCTGGTGCACGCGCACGTAGCGCTCGAGCGGGTACGTGAGGTTGGTGCCGAAGGGCGGGTGCGCGGCCTGGTCCTCGGTGAGCTCGCGCTTCACGGTGAACGGCAGGCGCCGGAAATCGTCCCAGCCGCGCAGGTCGTCGGCCGAGCGCACGCCCGCCGCGCGCCACTTCGCGGTGAGGAACGGATTCGCGCCGAGGACCTCGCGCGCCATCGTGCTGAAGCGGCGCCACTGGTGCGCGCGCAGCGCCTCCGGCGCCAGCGTCTCGAGCGAGCGGTCGAACACGGCGGGCCGGCGCTCCGCGCTCAGGCCCGGAGCTTGAACCGCTGGATCTTGCCGGTCGCCGTCTTCGGGAGCTCGCCGACGAACTCGATCCACCGCGGGTACTTGTAGGGCGCGATCTTGTCCTTCACGAAGCCCTTGAGCTCGTCCGCCAGCTCGGGCGACGCCTTCCACGGCTCCTTGAGCACGACGAACGCCTGGGGCTTCACGAGCCGGTCGGTGTCCTCCTTGCCGACCACCGCGGCCTCGAGCACGGCGGCATGGCGCACGAGCGTCGCTTCGACCTCGACCGGCGACACCCAGATGCCGCCGACCTTCAGCATGTCGTCCGACCGGCCGCAGTACCAGAAGTAGCCGTCCTGGTCCTGGTAGTACTTATCGCCGGTCTGGATCCACGCGCCGAAGAGCGCCTCCTTCGTCTTCTCGTGCTTGTTCCAGTAGTACGCCATCGTCGAGTCGCCCTTGACGCGGAGGTTGCCGATCTCGCCCTGGGGCACGGGGCGTCCCTCGTCGTCCACGACGAGCAGCTCGTAGCCCGGCACGGGGAGCCCCGAGGAGCCGGGTCGCACCATGCCGGGGCGGTTGGAGATGAAGATGTGACCGATCTCCGTCGTCCCGATGCCGTCGATGATCTCCACGCCGAAGCGCTCGCGCCAGCGCTTGTAGATCTCGTCCGGGAGCGCCTCACCCGCCGACACGCAGAGGCGCAGCGAGGACGTGTCGAAGCGCGTTTCCGCCTCCTTCACCGCGAGCATGCCCGCATAGAGGGTCGGCACGCCGAAGAAGAGCGTCGGGCGGTAGCGGGCGATGATCTCGAAGACGCCCTCCGGCGTCGGCCGGTGCGGGGAGAGCACCGCCTGCGCTCCGACGCCCATGGGGAAGAAGCAGGCGTTGCCGAGCCCGTAGGCGAAGAAGAGCTTCGCCGCGGAGAAGACCCGGTCGGGCGGGCGGATCCCGAGCACCTGCTTGCCATAGGTCTCGCAGCAGACCACCATGTCGTGCTGGAGGTGGACGGCGCCCTTCGGGAAGCCCGTCGAACCCGACGAGTACTGCCAGAACGCGGCGTCGTCGCGGGAGGTCGGCGCCGCCTCGAGCGTCGCCGAGGCCTTCCCGATCCGTTCCTCCCACGACATGAACTGACCCGGGCTGCCGCCCGCGATCAGCACGTGCTTGAGGTACTTCGCCTCGACCAGCGCCGGGGCGGCCTCGGCCAGGAGCGGCGCCGAGACCACGGCGACCTTCGCGCGGCTGTCGTTCAAGAAATAGAGGTAGTCGGCGCTCCGCATGAGCGTGTTCACCGGGATCGGGTTGGCGCCGATCTTGATGGCGCCCCAGAAGGTCCCGACGAACTCGGGCGCGTCCAGGCAGAGCATCAGGACGCGGTCCTCCATCCCGACGCCCAGCTCGACGAGCGCGCTGCCGGTCCGGTTGGCGAGCTCCTGAACCTCCGCGTAGGTGAGCGTCCGGTCCTCGTAGAGGAAGGCGGGCGAGGCGCCGCGGCCCTCCGCCACGTTCCGGTCCACGAAGTACGTCGCCACGTTGAACTGCGCTGGCAGAACTTCCGACGCGTTCATGGGACGCTCCTCCGGCGCCTCAGCGCGGGCGCCGCGATTTCCTCCGGGCGGCCGGCTTGCGCCGCGCGACGGCGCGCGGGCGCACGGCCATGGCCTCGATCTCCACGCGCAATTCGGGGCGCACGAGTCGGCTGACGACGAGCAGCGTGTTCGGGGGATAGGCACCGTCCGGGAACCAGCCCGGGAACACCTCCTGGCGCGCTTTCATGAAGCCCGGGATGTCGTCCGCGGTCACGAGAAAGGTCTGCAACCGCACGACGTCGCGCCACCGGCAGCCGCCGGCCTCGAGCACGGCGCGCACGTTCTCGAACGCCTGCTTCGTCTGGCTGACCACGTCCTCGCCGGCGACCTTCCCGTCGCGGCCGACGCCGACCTGGCCGGCGACCACGAGCAGCTCGCCGCCGGGGGCCAGCATCCCGTGCGAGTACATGCCGAGCGGCGCCCCGAAGTGCTTCGGCGTGATCACCTTAGGCATGGTCAGGCTCCTCCGTCCGTCCGGAGATCAACGACGTGACGCATTCTAGCGCGGCCGGCGCCCCGCGGGAATCTCCAGCGCCCTCTCCACGCCCCGGCGAGCTGGCGTATCGGAATCGAGACTTGCGAAGCCGCCGTCTGCTCGCGTACCCTCGGCGTGCCACAGTCGAGCGCCGGGACGGGCGGGGGTCAGACGCGAATGGCGTTTCCGTACGCGCGGGTCTTGGCATGCGAGCGCCCCACCAGACGCTCGCGCGTCTGCGAGACGACGCCGGCCGGGCCGCGGCCTCCCCGCCTGCTCGACCGGGTTCGCGCGGCCGCCCGCATCCGGCACTATAGCCTACGTACCAAAGACGCGTACGTGGCGTGGATCCGCCGCTACATCCTGTTCCACGGCAAGCGGCATCCCACCGAGATGAGCGCGCCGGAGGTGACGCGCTTCCTGACGTCACTGGCCGTGAACGGCAGGGTCGCGGCGTCCACCCAGAACCAGGCGCTGAGCGCTCTGCTGTTCCTCTACAAGGACGTGCTCGAGCTCGACCTGCCCTGGCTGGACGGCATCGTGCGCGCCAGGCGTCCGGAACGGCTGCCGGTCGTCCTGACCCGCGAAGAGGTGCGGGCCGTGCTGCAGCGCCTGGATGGCGTGCCGCGCCTGATGGCGTGTCTGCTGTACGGAGCAGGGCTGCGGCTGCTCGAGTGCTGCCGACTGCGGGTGCAGGACGTTGACTTCGCCTCCAACCAGATCCTGGTGCGGGCGGGCAAGGGCGACAAGGACCGTGTCACCATGCTGCCCGAGGCGGTGAAGCCGGACCTGGCACGCCATCTCGAGCGTGTCCGCGAGCAGCACCGGCGCGACCTCCAGCACGGCGCCGGGTGGGTCGAGCTGCCGATGGCCCTGGCACGCAAGTATCCCAACGCGGGCCGGGAATGGGCGTGGCAGTGGGTCTTCCCGGCCACGCGCACGTACGTCGATCGCCTCACCGGTCATCGGCGGCGGCACCACCTGCACGAGTCCGTGCTGCAGCGGGTCGTCAAGGAGGCGGTGCTCAAGGCCGGCATCGCGAAGCGGGCCAGCCCGCACACGCTGCGCCACTCGTTCGCGACGCACCTGCTGGAGGACAACCACGACATCCGCACGGTGCAGGAACTCCTCGGGCACCGCGACGTGAGCACCACGCAGATTTACACGCACGTGCTCAACCGGGGCCCGGCCGCGGTCCGGAGCCCGGCGGACCGGATGTTCCTGCCGTGATGACTTCGCTGCTCCAGCGGTGCCCCGCTGCTCCCGGCCGAGATAGGCTGACCGGCTTTCGTCGCCCGTACGCGACAGCGCCGCGGCCAGGGACCGGAGCAATGATAGCCACGTACATCACGGACGACACTCGGACGTTTCCCGAATACGCTGACCGCGCCCGTCAGCATTTGCAGAACTCGGCTGTTCGGCCGAATTCTAGTTCGGCGAAGAATCGCGCCCTCACGTACATGTGCAGCATGCCAGCGGTGAGGCGAAGTTCTGGCTGGAGCCGCAGGTTGGAACTGGCGGCTGATTACGGACTCGGGCCAACTCGCATCAACGCAGCTCGCAAGATTATCGAGGAGCATGTAGATGACATCCGCTCAGCATGGGCAAAGCACTTCGGCGGTTGAAGTGACCAACGTGTCACCTCATGGCTTCTGGCTGCTCGTGGAGCAACGCGAGTACTTCGTCCTATTCAAGGACTTCCCCTGGTTTCGTGACGCGACTATTGCGGAACTGATGAAGGTGGAACTGCCGAGTCCGCATCATCTGTACTGGCCAGACTTGGACGTCGACCTGGCCGTCGAGTCGCTGGATCATCCAGAGCGGTATCCGCTGGTGAGCCGTGCGCAGCCGAACAAGCGTTTGCAGCCGACGAAGGCGCGACGTTCGCCTCGGCGAACACCAGGGCGTCGGGCGCGCCTTCGCGGCTGAAACGCACGTTCGCCGCACCACGCGAACGACGGCGCTGCGGTATTATCCAGGGGTGGAGGGTGCTGATGATCCGGACAGTCGAGGCAGTGGTCGACCCGAACGGCAACGTCCGCCTGCTGGAGGACATCCAGCTGCCAGGGCCGCGTCGCGCACTCCTCACGATCCTCGACGATGCGCCACGGAGCGAGGAGACCGCGCTGTTGAGTGAGCGGGCCCTTGCTGACTGGAGCCGGCCAGAGGAAGATGCCGCGTGGTCGCACCTTCAGCCGGCGGGGTAGTTCTCGTCCCGGTCCCGTTCTCAGATCTTTCTCAGGCGAAGCTACGGCCGGCAATCGTCTTGGCCGATG
>JACPCG010000041.1 GCA_016179925.1 Candidatus Rokuibacteriota bacterium
GTACGTCGTCGCGGCGGACGTCTACGCCGAGCCACCCCACGTCGGCCGCGGGGGCTGGACGTGGTACACGGGATCAGCGGGTTGGATGTATCGGGCCGGACTGGAATCGATTCTCGGCTTCCGGCTGCGCGGCGCGCGGCTCGTGGTAGACCCGTGTATTCCGCGTGCGTGGCACCGCTTCGAAATGGTATTCCGCTATCGCTCCGCGTGTTATGACATCCTCGTGGAGAACCCACAGGGTGTGTCGCGGGGAGTGTCGTCAGTGGAGGTCGATGGCGTCGCCCTCGACGGCGACCTCAGCATCATGCTTGCCGATGAGCAGAGAACACATCGCGTCCGAATCGTCCTCGGCTGAGCCGAGGCGACGCTTGGTGAGTAACCAGTTACGATTCTCGCGCAGAAGGGAGGGGCGCGATGCCGGAGTGGCTATTTGATCGGAACGGCAGGCCACAGATTATCGAGGACGGCGACTGCTTTCTTTCAGCTGATGGCAGAGTAGTCGGATGGATCAGCCGGAATGGCGCCTATTCTCTATCCGGGAGGCACGTCGCTTGGTACGAGAATGGGGTCCTCTACGACGGGAGCAACTTCGCCATCGGGTTCTGTGCCGGCGCTTCCGGCTACCTTCCGTCGAGACCAGGCTTGAGCAGGATACCAGGCATGCCGGGCTTCGCTGGAAGGCCGGGCCGCCCGGGCCTTTCCGGCGTTCCACGGCGTCCGGGGTTCGGCGGTTGGTCGCACATCCGCTTGGACCGGTTCTTCCGGTGACGTTGCGGGAGCGATCGTGGAGTGGTCTAAGGCTTGCGTCGGTCTACCGGGCTGGTGATTCGTGCGCTGGCGGCGGTCAGGCTGGTGGTGGCGTCGGCCCGCCGGTGAGCCGCTCGTTCGCCTGTGGCGGCGCGCATGGCCGCCTGCTAATTTCGCGTGATGGAGGACGGCCATGGCCAAGTGCGCAACCTGCAAGCGAGAACTCAAGGACGAAGCACAAAGATTCTGCAACGAGTGCAGCCGTGGTTTCGGCAAGAAGCCGGGGCAGGGCACACCGGGATCACCAGGAAGAACGGCTGCAAGAAGGCGACGCAGGCGCGGACGCTAACGTGTAGAGGTATGCGAACCGGTGCGGGTGGAGATTCCACGATAAGTTCCCATTCCGCGGTCCCGATCATCACGAGTCGCCGGTACGGTGCGTGCTTGATTGGACGACATCGCGCCCGTGTCGGAATGCGGAGGCCCGGAATGCGGAATTTGATGGTAGAGTCTCCAGGCTTCGCGCCGAAGGGGGCGCGAATTTCCGGAATTATAGAGGGTCGGCCAGACGGCATGAGAGTCATCTGCTCGTCGTGCGTCCGCGAGGGGCGGTCCGGGTACCTGGGCGACAAGGCGCCGCTCGACGACCCCACGCCGACGCATACCATCTGCGGGCGACACCAGGAGCTGCTCCTCGAAACTCTTCCGTCGCTGTCGTTTCCCAGTGTCGACATGCTCATCGTGGTGCAGCAGAAAGACGTTGCCCTGTACGAGCATCTTCGACGCGCCCTTGCAGGCGTGCGCGGCGTGGACGTGATCATGGATCGCCGCCGGGGCGATCGTCGGCGCATGCGGGTTGAGGTGTCCGAGGAGCGCCGGCGCGATCGGCGCCGGATTCGGCGCGGGATCAGTCTGCCGGGGTGCACTCTCGTGCGATTCCGACGCGGGATGCGCTAGGCGCGCGCTTTTTTCGCGAGCTCCTGCTCCTTCAGGACGCGGCGCAGGATCTTGCCCGAGGGTGTCTTGGGGATCGCCCGGACGAACTCGACCTCGTGCACGGTCTTGTAGCCGGCCAGACGCCCCTTCGCGAACGCGGTCAGCTCCTCCGCCGTGAGCGTCTCGTGGCCGGCCTTCTTCACGACGAAGGCCTTCGGCACTTCCCCCGCCTCGGGATCGGGCTTGCCGATCACGGCGACGTCGGCGACGCCGGGATGCTCGAAGAGGAGCGCCTCGATCTCGGCCGGCGCGATCCCGAAGCCCTTGTACTTGATCATCTCCTTCTTGCGGTCCTGGATGAAGGTGTAGCCGCGCGCGTCCACGTAGCCGATGTCGCCGGTGTAGAGCCAGCCGTCACGGATGGTCGCCGCGGTCGCCTCGGGGGCCTTCCAGTACCCCTGCATCACGTGCGGCCCACGGACGCAGATCTCGCCGACCTCGCCCGGCCCGAGGATCGTCTCGCCCGTCTCGACGTCCACCACTTTCTGCTCGCAGTCGTGGGCCGGCAGGCCGGCCGACTCCAGCACGTTCAGCTCGCTGCTATAGACGGGGTTGAGGTGGGTGAGGGGGGCGGCCTCGGTCAGCCCGTAGCCCTGCACCACCGTCACGCCGGTGAGCTCGCGGAACCTCCGTGTCACCTCGGGGGCGAGCGGCGCCGCGCCCACCATCGTGAAGCGGATGCTCGAGAGATCGTACTTCTTGAGCTCCGGCCAGGCCGAGAGCATGACGAGGACCGGCGGCACGACGAAGAAGAGGGTGATCTTGTGCTCCTCGATGAGCCGCAGGCACTCGGTGGGCTCGAACCGCTCCATCAGCACGGCCGTCGCGCCGGCGTACGCCGCGGCGCCCATGAGCATCGCGCCGTAGATATGGTAGAAGGGCAGGAAGATCATCATGCGGTCGGCCTGCGTGATGCGCGCGGTCGCGACGAACTGGATGTTGTTGCAGACGAGGTTCTTGTGGCTCAGGCACACGCCCTTCGGGAGCCCGGTCGTGCCGCTCGAGTAGGGCAGGGCCACGAGGTCGTCCCAGGCGATCTGGAGCGGCGGGAGCGGCACGGCGGGCTCGCACGCCATCAGCTCGGTGAAGTGGCGCACGGGTCCTGGTGTCGCGGGCGCCGGGCCGATCGTGACGACGTGGCGGAGCCGGGGCGTCTGGGCGCGCACCGCCTCCACCAGCGGCAGCAAGTCGCTGTGGACGACGATGGCGGCCGCCTCCGAGTCGTTCAGCTGGTACTCGATCTCGCGCTCCTTGTACGACGGGTTCATCGGGCTTACCACGGCCCCGAGGCGCGCGATCGCGTAAAACGCGATGATGTACTCGGGGCAGTTGGTCGTCAGCACGGCGACCCGATCGCCCTGGGTCACCCCGAGGGTCCTGAGTGCGCGGGCGAGGCGGTGGGCGAGTGCGTCGATCTCGCGGAAGGTGAGGCTCGTGTCGCGGAAGACCACGGCGACGTTCTCGGGCCCGCGCGCGGCGCCGAGCGTGAGCATGTCGCCGTAGGGGATGCGCGGGTACTCGAGCGGAGGCCGGAAGAACTCGGGCCGGGTGCTCATCGTGGGTTCCCTCTCGGCGTCGCGCGCGCCGGGGCCAGCGCGCGGATCGCGTTTCGGACGATGTCACGCTTCTTCACGGGGTCTTCCTCTCCGGTCGCGAACTGCAGGCACGCGGTGTCGATGCCGGCGTCCAGGTAGCGGACGACGTGGGCGCGGATCTCGTCCGGCGAGCCCCGGATGATCAGGTCGTTCATGACCCGCTCGGGCACGGCGGCGACCGCGGCCTTCCGGTCGCCCTGGCGCCAGGCCTCCCACATCGGCCCCAGCGCCTCGCCCCGCCCGAGCCACTCGTGGAACGCCCGGTAGACGGGGACGTTCAGGTACGCGGTGATGTGCCGCCGGACGGCCGCGTCCGGGGCCGGGCCCGGCGGGTCCAGGTTGATCATGAGCCGCGCCGTGATCTCGATCGCGTCGGGGTCGCGGCCGGCTCGCGCCGCGGCCTCGCGGACGACCCCGACCGCCTTCGGCACGTCCTGCGCCGCGAGCCAGTTGAAGACCGCCCCGTCCCCCACCTCGCCGGCGACCCGCAGCATGCCGGGCCGGAGCGCGGCGACGTGGATCGGCACCGGCTCGGCCGGCGGGCGCGTGAGCCTGAAGCCGTCAACCGAGAACGTCTCGCCCGGGAAGACGACGCGCTCACCGGCGAGCGCCTGCCGCAGGAACCGGACCATCTCGCGCACGCGGGTCGCGGGCCGCGCGAACGCGCCGCCGTTCCACGCCTCCACGATCGGCTGCGAGCCGGCCCCGATGCCCAGGCAGAAGCGGCCCGGCGCGATGTCGGCGAGGCCCGCGGCGCTCATGGCGAGCGTCGCGGGGCCGCGCGTGAAGACGTTCGCGATCGCGGTCCCGACGCGCATGCCCGTCGCCACGCCGACGACCGCCAGCGGCGCGAAGCAGTCCACGCCGTCCACCTCGTACGACCAGGCGTCCGTGTAGCCGAGCCGCTCGGCCTCGCGGGCCAGCTCCGCGTGCTCGGCGAGGCTGAAGCCCTCGACCGGCAGCGACAGCGCCCACCGCTTCTCGCGCATCCGCCGTAGCCCTCCCGGCCCGCTAGCTTGCCAGCCCGCGCGCCGGGCCACAAGGGAGGAGTTGGACGGTGATATGATCCCGCCGACACCCCAGGGAGGAGAGCCATGCTAGGCGATATGGTGGAGCTGTCGGTCGTCGTCCGCGACCTCGACGCCGCGGTCGAGCGGTACACGCGCCTCTTCGGCCTGAAGGTCCATCGCCGCGCCGAGTCCAAGGAGTTCGGCTTCAAGAACGCGATCCTGCCGACCGGGATCGGCCACATCGAGCTGCTCCAGCCAACGGACCCGACGAAGGCCATCGGCCGCTTCCTCGCCAAGCACGGCGAGGGCGTCTACCTCGTCGGCTTCGAGTGCAAGGACATCCCGGGGAGCGTCGAGCGCCTGAAGAAGCAGGGCGTCCGCGTGGATCACCGGGCGGACAAGGACATCGCCTGGGTCCATCCGCAGGCCGCGCACGGCCTCTTCGTCGAGCTGCGCAAGCGCGAGACGTACGCGTAGTGGCGGCCCAGGCCTTCGCCTTCGAGCTGTGCGAGCTGCCGCCGGCGGCCGAGGCGCTGCGGGCCGAGGTGCGCGCGTTCCTGCGTGCGGAGCTCGGCGACCTCCCGCCGGTCCGGCGGGCGCGCTCGTGGGGCGGCTGGGACCGCGAGTTCAGCCGGAAGATGGGCGCGCGCGGCTGGATCGGGATGACCTGGCCCAAGCGCTACGGGGGCCACGAGCGGAGCGCGCTGGAGCGCTACGTCGTGGGCCACGAGCGGAGCGCGCTGGAGCGCTACGTCGTGTTGGAGGAGATGCTCGCGGCCGGCGCACCCGTGTCGGCGCACTGGGTCGCCGACCGGCAGTCGGGCCCGCTGCTCCTCCGGTTCGGCACCGAGGCGCAGCGCCAGCGCTTCCTGCCCGCGATCGCGCGCGGCGAGCTGGCGTTTGCGATCGGCATGAGCGAGCCGGACTCGGGCTCGGACCTCGCCTCGATCCGCACGCGCGCCGAGCGCGCGCCGGGCGGCTACCGGGTGAACGGCACCAAGGTCTGGACGAGCAACGCCCACCGCTCGGACTACATGATCGCGCTCTTCCGGACGCACCACGACCCGGCGAAGAAGCACGAGGGGCTCACGCAGTTCCTGGTGGACGCGAAGTCGCCCGGGATCACGCTGAGCCCCATCATCGACCTCAGGGGCTCGCACCATTTCAACATGGTCGTCTTCGAGGACGCGTTCGTGCCGGAGGACCTGCGCGTCGGCGAGGAGGGCGCCGGCTGGAAGCAGGTGACCGCCGAGCTCGCCTTCGAGCGGAGCGGGCCCGAGCGCTATCTCTCGTCCCTCGCGCTGCTGGTCGAGCTGATCCGCGAGGTCGGCCGGGAGCCCGGCGAGCGCGCGGCAGCGACGGTGGGGCGCCTCGTCGCCCATCTGGCGACGCTGCGCCAGATGTCGCTCTCGGTTGCCGGCATGCTCGAGGCGGGCCAGAACCCGAACCTCGAGGCCGCGCTCGTGAAGGACCTCGGCACGAACTTCGAGCAGGAGATCCCCGAGGTCGTCCACGCGTTGCTCGGCGTCGAGCCGACGATCGACACCGGGAGCGACCTCCAGCAGACCCTCGGCTATCTCACCCAGAATGCGCCGTCGTTCTCGCTCCGCGGCGGCACGCGGGAGATCCTGCGCGGCATCATCGCGCGCGGGCTCGGGCTCAGATGAGCGACGCGCGCCTTTCTCAGGCCACCCACGGTCCACGCCGGTCTCGCGGACCCCGCTACAGAATGAGCGACGCGCGCCTTTCTCAGGCCACCCACGGTCCACGCCGGTCTCGCGGACCCCGCTACAAATGAACGAGCTGCGGACGCTCCTCGGCGATGTGGTCACGCGCCTCTTCACCGACCGCGTGACCCCCGATCTGCTCGCGTCCGTGGAGAAGGGCCAGTGGCCGGGGGCCCTCTGGGAGGCGGTGGAAGAGAACGGCCTCACGCTCCCGCTGGTCGCCGAAGCGAAGGGCGGCGCCGGCGGCACGTGGGGCGACGCCCACGTCGTGATCCGCGCGTCGGGACGCCACGCCGTGCCGCTGCCGCTCGCCGAGACGATCGTCGCCGCGTGGCTCCTCGCCGAGTCGGGGCTCGAGGTGCCCGCGGGTCCCCTCACGCTTGCGCCGGTCCACCGCGACGAACGTCTGAGCCTGTCCCGAGCGGGTGGTGGCTGGCGGCTCGGCGGCACGGCCTCCCGCGTGCCGTGGGGCCGCGCCGCCCGGCATGTGGTCGTCGTGGCCGAGGCGGAGGCCCGGCCTCACGTCGCCCTCGTGGCCGCGGGCGACGTTCGCGTCACGGAAGACCGAAATCTCGCCCTCGAGCCGCGCGACACGCTCGTCTTCGACGTCGCTCCCGTCGTCGCGGCGGCGCCCATCGGCGCGCGCGTTTCGCCGGACGCCGTGTGGTTCTACGGCGCGCTCGCGCGGTCGGCCCAGATGGCGGGCGGCCTCGAGTATCTGGTCGGTCAGGCGACGCGGTACGCCACGGAACGCCGCCAGTTCGGGAAGCCCATCGGCGCGTTCCAGGCGATCCAGTGGCAGCTGGCGATCCTGGGCGAGCAGGCTGCCGCGGCCGGGACGGCAGCGGCGCACGCCTTCCGCGCCGCGGACCGCGGCGACCCCGCGTTCGAGATCGCGGTCGCCAAGGTGAGGGTGGGCGAGGCGGCGGGGATCGGCGCCTCGATCGCCCACCAGGTCCACGGCGCGATCGGGTTCACCTACGAGCACGCGCTCCAGTTCATGACCCGCCGGCTCTGGTCGTGGCGCGCCGAGTTCGGCGGCGAGGGCTGGTGGGCGGCGACGCTCGGCCGCTCGGTCGCCGCGCGCGGCGCCGACGGGCTCTGGCCCCTCCTCACCGCGCGTTGAGCTGCCCTGGGAGGCCCATGCCTCGGATTGTCTTCGACCACATCGCGATCGCCATTCCGCGCGCGGCCGACGCTCCTGCATTTCTGGTGGGCGAGCTGGGCGGCGAACCGTTTCACGGCGGGCCCTCGGGTGGCTATCGCTTCGCGCAGTGGCGCTTCGCCGGCGGCGGCTGCCTGGAGATCCTCGAGCCGCTCGGGGACGCCGGCTTTCTCCACCGCTTCCTCGCCGAGCGCGGACCGGGCGTCCACCACGTGACCTTCAAGGTGCCGAGCCTCCGCGACGTGTGCGAGCGCGCCGAGGGGCACGGTTACAAGATCGTCGGCTACGACGACTCGAACCCGCGCTGGCAGGAGGCGTTCCTCCATCCCAAGCAGGCGCTCGGGATCGTCGTCCAGCTCACCGCGTCGCCGTCGGGAAGCGAACCCCTGCGACCCTGGGAGGCGCCGTCCGGGCCGGCGAGCGCGCCGCCGGCGGTGACGGTGGTCGGGCTGCGCATGCGCGCCCGCTCGCGCGAGCGGGCGCGAGTGCAGTGGCACTCAGTCTTGCAGGGCGAAGGCGCCGAGGGCGTCGGCGGCGAGCTGACCTTCCGCTGGCGTGGCTCGCCGATGCGCATCGTCGTCGAGATCGATCCCGCGTGTGAGGAGGGCCCGATCGCGATCGAGCTGGCCAGCCGGAAGGCGCTCGCGCTGCCCGCGGGGCCGCACCCGGTGTTCGGCGCAACGTTCGTGGGCGCCGCGTAGGTGGCGCCGGACGTCGCCGAGGCGGTCAGTACAGCAGGAAATCCGTCGGAATCAGACGGCGCTGGATCGGGTCGACGGCGAGGCCGAGCTGCTCCAGCACCGTGAGGCCCAGGAGCACGGCGTCCCCGGGCTCGCCGAAGACCACCCGGCAGGGCGCCGACTCGCCGTTCACGGCGACCGCGGCGTCACAAACGTCGCGCTGAGCCCGCCGGCCGTCGGCGAGCAGGAGAGACACCCGCCGGATCTTGTGGATGCCGAGGGACTCGAGTATCTCCCCAGGGACCACAGTGAGGGTTGCCCCCGTGTCCGCGCGCGCGGTGATCGCCTCGGATCGTGCGCCGGTCCGGGGATTCACGACGAAG
Organism: Candidatus Rokuibacteriota bacterium; assembly: GCA_016179925.1. Taxonomy (GTDB): domain Bacteria; phylum Methylomirabilota; class Methylomirabilia; order Rokubacteriales; family CSP1-6; genus JACPCG01. The sequence continues at coordinate 8,304 of JACPCG010000041.1, forward strand.
ATCTCGACGCGTACCTCGCCCATACAGCCACTACCGTACCACGACGCATGAGCCGGGGTGAAGGACGGTAACGCTCACGTATGAGGCCTCAGGCGCGGGGCCTGACGAGCTTCGTCCTGAGCTTCTCCGCCTGCTCGTGGAACGGCCGGCCGCTGCGGTCGGTCATCGGCGTCTTCTCCGCGAGGCCGGTGTAGAGCTCGACGAGCACGGGCCCTTCCTCCGCGAGCATCGCCGGCAGGCGGCGCTTGAATTCCTCGAGGTCGCGGATCGCGTAGGCGTTCCGGTAGCCCGCGCCCTTCGCCATGAGCACGTAGTCCACGGCGAGCCCGCCGGGCGTCTCCTGCGCGCCCGAGGTGTGGTAGACGCCGTTCTTGAAGACGAGGTGCGTGAGGTTGCGCGGCGCGGCGCCCGCGATCGTGGCGAGCCGAACACGAGCACGCGGCGGTCGGGCCGCGCCAGCGCCAGCCCGAGTCCGAGCGCGGAGGCGCCGCCCATGAAGCCGACGCAGGTGACGGAGAAGTCGTCGGGCGCGAACGTGCGCCAGGCGGGCGCGGTCGTCATCGTCGGCACGCAGATCGCGTCGCCGCGCGCGGCGGCGATCGCGCGGAGCACCTCTTCGGGCTTCATCGCCATCAGATGGTCTCCAGGCCGACGAGCACCGCAGCGGGCCCGCGACGCTTCTGCGCGAGGCGGTAGTACTCGGGGATCAGGTGGACGTCGTCGGGGCCCTCGAGCCGCGCGTGGGGCACGCCGAAGGTGTCGAGCAGGGGCTCGGCGTAGCGGACCATGGAATGGCGCGACTCGCGCGGATCCTTGTCCCGCTCGCGGCTGAGGAGGCCGATCAGGTAGAAGATCGGGACGCGCCCGTCCATCGCCACGCCGCGCAGCGTGTTCACCGAGGCGTAGAGCCCGGCGTGCTGGATCATGAGCGCGCACGGCTCGCCGCCCATCCAGAGTCCGGCGGCGACCGCGGTGGCCTCGTCCTCCGTCGCGCAGGTGAGGACGCGGAGCGCCTGCTCCTTGTCGAGCGCGGCGAGCACGGTCCTCTGGTGGGTGTCCGGCACGCTCAGGACCCAGCCGAGGTGCTGGTCGCGTGGCGGCTCCTGGACCTCGGCGGCCAGCGCCGCGCGGGCCTCCCGGAACGTGTCCTTCAGCGTGTCGATGATCAGCGAGGCCGGAATCGATTCGGGCATTCGGGCCCTCCCGTGAGAAGATCGCATTATCCTACGCCGATCAGGCTTCAAGAAAGGAATCCTCATGCGCCGAACCCGTCTCGTGGTGCTGGCCGCCGTCCTCGCCCTGGCGCCCGCCGCCGCCGGCCAGGAGCTCAAGACCGACGAGCAGAAGACCCTCTACGCCCTCGGTCTCGTCATCAGCCAGAACCTGGCCGCGTTCGATCTCTCGGCGGCCGACCTGGACGTCGTCAAGGCCGGCATGACCGACGGCGTGCTGAAGAAGGAGCCGAAGGTGGACCTGCAGGTGTACGGGCCGAAGCTCCAGACGCTCCAGACCGCGCGGCTCGCCGCGGCGGCAGCCGCCGAGAAGAAGGCGGGGCAGGCCTTCCTCGACAAGGCCGCCGCCGAGAAGGGCGCGACCAAGACGACGTCGGGCCTCATCATCACGACGCTCAAGGCCGGGACGGGCGCCTCGCCGAAGGCCTCCGACAAGGTGAAGGTCCACTATCACGGGACGTTCACCGACGGGACCGTCTTCGACAGCTCCGTGCAGCGCGGCGAGCCGATCACGCTCGGCCTGGGCGGCGGCGTCATCAAGTGCTGGACCGAGGGCGTGCCGCTCATGAAGGTCGGCGGCAAGAGCCGGCTGGTGTGTCCATCCGAATTGGCGTATGGTGACCAGGGGCGGCCGCCCCGGATCAGACCGGGCGCGACGCTCGTGTTCGAGGTCGAGCTCCTGGAGATCGTCAAGTAGGAGGCGTCACGTGGCCCAAGCGTACGATCGGCGCCGTCAGGACGTGGGCAACATCCTGGCCCTCGAGCACGTCAACGTGTGGGTGCCCGACCAGCGGATCGCGACGGCGTTCTACGTGACCGGGCTCGGGCTCACCCGCGACCCCTACGTGATGGTCGGCACCGAGAACATGTGGATCAACGTCGGCGCGCAGCAGTTCCACCTGCCGACGAACAAGCCGCAGGTGCTGCGCGGCGTGGTCGGCCTCGTCCTGCAGCACTTCGACGCGCTCCCGGCGCAGCTCGAGTCGGTCCGCGACGAGCTGGCCGGCACGCACTTCGCCTGGTCGGTCGAGGACAAACACGTCGCCGTCACCTCGCCCTGGGGCAACCGGCTCCGCTGCTACGCGCCGGGGCCGTGGGGCGACCTCACGCTCGGGATGGTCTACGTCGAGTTCCCGGTGGCGGCCGGCGCCGCCGACGGCATCGCGCGCTTCTACCGCACCGTGATGGGCGCGCCCGCGAGCGTCACCCGGGAGGCGACGGGCGTCGTGGCGCGCGTCGTGGTGGGCCACCACCAGGAGCTGGTCTTCCGCGAGACGGAGGCGCCGATCGCGCCCTACGACGGCCACCACATAGCGATCTACATCGCGAACTTCTCGGGCCCGCACGCCTGGCTCGCCGAGCGGGGCCTGATCACCGAGGAGAGCGGCGAGCATCAGTATCGGTTCGTCGCGCTCGTGGACCCGGACACGCGCGCGCCGCTGTTCGAGATCGAGCACGAGGTCCGGAGCTTCACGCACCCGATGGCCTTCCGGCCGCTGGTGAACCGCAACCCGGCCCAGCGCCAGCGCACCTACGCGCGCGGCCACGACGCGTTCGTCCCCGACGCGGGCTGAGCGGGGCTGCCGGCGCCGGCATGCTCGCGCGCCTCCTCGGCCCTGCTAGGGCCGTCGCGCGGCGCGCACGTACAGGACGAGGAGCGTGACGGCGGTGAGGGGCAGGACGTACGCCATCATCGTCGCGCTGAACAGCGGCAGGGCGTCGTGCTCGAGGGACGCCAGGATAAGGTACAGCGCGTAGGCCGCGTAGTAGCCGACGAACAGAGACCCCTCCCACCGCGCGATGAGGTGGCCCGTGGCGAAGATCGGCAGACACGCGACTCCGACCGCGACCATCACCGGGATGTCGAAGCTCACGGCCGCCGGCGCCACGATGATGCCGTCCGGGGCGAGGATGGCCGAGAGGCCCAGGACCGCGAGGATGTTGTAGATGTTGCTCCCGACGACGTTGCCGACCGCGATGTCGCGCTCGCCTCGCAGGGCGGCGAGGATCGAGGTGGCGACCTCAGGCAGCGACGTCCCCGCAGCGACGATCGTCAGCCCGATGACCAGCTCGCTGACACCCCGCGCCTTCGCGCGCGCAACGGCCCCGTCCACCAGCCAGCGGGCCCCGAAGACCAGGAGCGAGAGCCCGATCAGGATGCATGCGGTCTGAGCGAGAATCCTTCGGGCTCCGCGCGCGGCGGTCCCACCGTATTCCTTGGCGTATTCGGCGACGACCTCCGCGCCCTCTCTTCTGTTCTCGCGGATGGCGAATAGCGTGTAGGCGACGATGCCCGTGAACAGCGGGACTCCGTCCAGCCGCGACAGGTTCCTGTCGAGCGTGAGGATCAGGAGCAACACCGACACGCCGATCATGATCGGGACGTCCAGGCGCACGAGCTGCTGGGAGACCGCCAGCGGAGTGATCAGCGCCGAGAGGCCCAGGAGGAAGAGCACGTTGAAGATGTTGCTGCCGACGACGTTCCCCAGCGCGATGTCCGCCTGACCGCTGAGGGCGGCCCGGACACTGACCACGATCCTGACCCTGGTCTCGGCGTCTCGCTGCCATTGAGCGCGCGCGGCGCGAAACGCGCGGCGCGCCCTTGGAGTCAGCGAGGTGAACGCTGGCGCCGGCACATCGACGACCGGCAGAAGGCGCACGACCGCCCGAGAGGGCAGCACGAGGACCCTGGGCAACCCGCGTGCCCAGCCAGGAGGCTCGTTGCCGTGGATGGCGATCAGGATCTTCATGACAGTGTCCCCGGCTGACTCACTCCTCGACCTGGCGAGCGCGTCATCAGCCCGCGCCGCCGCGCTCCGGTCATCGGGACAACTCCTTCGCGAGCAGCTTGAGCAGGTCGTGCCGCGCCACCATGCCGACGGGCGTGCCGTCGCGCATGACCGGAAGGTGCTTCAGGCTGTGATTCAGCATGCGATGCACGGCGCTGCCGACCTCGTCCGACTCTTGGAGCGTCTCGACCTTCTCGCTCATCACGTCCTTCGCCCTGAGCTTCCGGGCCATGGCGTAGATGCGCTCGAGCTCCCCCAGCGTGGCCGCTCGAGCCCCGAACACGATCGGCGCGAGATCCAGCGAGAACGGCACGCACCGGCCGATGCCGGTGAAGTCCGACTCGGTGATGATGCCGCAGAGCCGGCCGCCTTCGTCGACGACCACGACGGCGCCGATGTCTCGTTCCTGCATCAGGCGAGCCACCTCGGGTGCGGGCGTGTCCGTCCTCACGGTGATGACCGGGCTCGTC
>JACPCG010000042.1 GCA_016179925.1 Candidatus Rokuibacteriota bacterium
GGCGAGCAGGTCGACCGTCGTCTCCCTCACGTCCGCGTCGTCATCGATGACCAGGATGCGACGGGGCGAGACGCTCGGTGGCTGAGTGGGTCGCTGCGGCGCCGCCGCGGGCGCGGCCGTCGAGATCGGCAGGCTGATCGTCACGGTGGTCCCGCGCCTCGGCTGGCTCTGGATGTCGAGCGTCCCGCCATGACGCTGGACGATCCCGTAGCTCGTGCTGAGCCCGAGCCCCCGGCTCCTGGGTCCCTTGGTGGTGAAGAACGGCTCCAGGGCCTGCCGCCGGACCTCCTCCGGCATGCCGGCCCCGGTGTCGCTGACCGAGCAGTGCGCGCGCTCGGCCGCCGCCCAGGTTTTCACGGTCACCAGTCCTTGCGCGCTCACCGCTTCGATGGCGTTGAGGACGAGGTTCACGAGCGCCTCGCTGAGGGCGGCGCGGCTGCCGACCACGAGCGGAATCTCGTCCAGCTCGAGCTTGACCTCGATCTCGATCCCCCGCTTCAGCGCTTCGTCCTCCCACTGCGTCCGGGTCAGCTCCACCACCTCTCGAGCGATCTGGTTCAGATCGACCGGAACCATCCCGGAGGTCGGCTGCGCGGCGCTGAACGACTGCAGGCGGCGAACGACCTCCGCGCCCGCCACCGCCGCCCGCTCGATCGTTTCCAGACCGCGCCGGAGGGAAGGGTCGGCGGCGCGGAGGAGGAGCTGGGCGCGTCCCCGGACGATCGCGAGGATGTTGTTCAGGTGGTGCGCCATCCCGGAGGCGAGGTTGCCCACGGCCCGGAGCGCCTCGCCCTGCACGAGCTGCTCCTCGCGGAGCTTCAGGTCGTCCAGGGTCTGTCGTAGGCTCGCGACCAGCCTGGCGTTGTCGATGGCGATGCCCGCGTCCGCGCCGAGCGCGGTCAGGAGAGTCTCGTCCTCCGCGGTGAAGCCATCGGGCTTCTCGGCCAGGTACAGCGCACCGATGGTCTCGCCCCTGAGGCCGAGGGGCACCCCGAGAAGACTGCGCATCCGCGGGTGTCCGGGCGGGAAACCCGAGAACGCCGGGTGCATCGTGAGGTCGTCCAGACGGACCGCCTGGCTCTGGCGAAAGACCGCCCCGAGCAGCCCGCGTCCTTGCGGTGAAGGCCCGGCCCGCGCGGATTCCTCAGGGGTCAGGCCCGCGGTGAAGAACTGGCGGATGCTGCCGTCCTCCCTGAACACTGCGAGGGCGCCGTAGCGCGCCCCGATGGACGCGCGGGCGGACTCGACGATCCGCTGCAGCAGCCGGTCGGGGTCGCGTTCCGTCGCGATGGCTCGCGCCGTCTCGTGGAGGATCTCGATCTGTCGGGCTCTGGCCCGGGCCTCCTCATAGAGGCGCGCGTTCAGGATGGCGACCGCCGCCGGCTGCGCGAGGAGCTGGGCCAGCGCGACGTCGGCGGCGGAGAAAACGCGACGCTCACGGGTCGCACACGCCAGGATCCCGATCGGCGCGTCCTCCAGGAGGATCGGGACCCCGAGAAACGAGCGGAGCCTCTCGGCTTCCGCCCATTCGCGATTCCTGAGACGGGGGTCGCTCTGGACATCCTCGAGCACCAGGGGCTCCCGCTGATCCATGACCCAGCCGATCAGCCCTTCACCCGGTTTCAGGCGGATCCGGTACTCGCGCTGCCCCTGCTCGACGCCCGCGTGAGCGTGGAGGCGGAACTCGCCCGACGCGGGCTCCCAGAGCCAGACCCTCACGAGATCGACAGCGAGCTGCGCCCTGAGAAGTTCGGTCAGCCGCTGGAGCACCTCGGAGGATTCCAGGGTGCTGGTCAAGAGGCGCCCGGCCTCGGCCAGGGCCGTCAGCTCCGAGACCTGCCGCTCGAGCCGCGAACGCGACTCCTCGACCTGGACGGCCATCGCGTTGAAGGCCCGGGCTAGCTGCCCCGCTTCGTCGGTGGAGCGCACATCGACGGAAATCCGACCTCCTTCCGGGAACTGGGCGACAGCCTCTGTCAGAGCCTGGAGCGGCCGCCAGACCCGCCGGGCGATCAGGAGCCCCACGAGCGAGGAGAGGGCGAGCACCCCGAGCACGGGGAGAACGATGCTCGACGCCTCCCGCCAGATCCGGCGCTGCAGCGCAGCGGCGGGAGCGCCGACCACCACCTTCCAGCCGATGTCCCCCACCGGCGTCACGCCGGCGATCCGCTCTCCTCCCTCGGGCCAGGCGAGCTTTTTCACTACAGACCGTGACGGGAGGGCGGCGGCGAAGGGGAGACCTTTTCCGATCCACCCCACGGCCTCGGGATGGTGGGAGAGCACCTGCCCCTCCCCGTCCACCACTGTCACCGTCATCCCCCCGGTGAGTGGAAGGGCGCGGAAGAGGAGGTACAGCCGCCGAAGGCTCAGGGTTGCGGTGAGGGCGCCGGTGGGCGGGTCCTTTCCCGCACGGAGCGGAACCGCCACGATGGCCACGGGACGACCCGTGAACCTGCCGACCAGGAAGCCGCTCACCGCGGGCCTGCCCGTGGCCATGACCTGCTGAAACCAGGGGCGATCCGCCAGGGAGACCGCGATGCCGGTCGGGGCGTGGACCGTGCCCGCAAAGGGAAGCCCGTCAGCGGCAACCGCAATCAGGTTCTCCAGTGCGGGGTGTTGCGCGATGAGGTGACCGAAGCGCGCTTCGGCCTCCCTCACCCGGCGGCGTTGGACAGCGGGGGTCCGAGCAAGCAGTTCCAGATGGCCGACGATCTCCTCCAGGAGCTGCTCCACCTGCGCGGCCGCCTGCGTGCTCGCGAGGGCCAGTTCGGCCTCAGCCGCCTCCGAGTGAATACGGACCTGCCACTTGGCTCCGAAGGCGAGGAGGACCAGGATCGGAAGCAGAGTCGCCGCTCCAAGAGCCAGGAACTTGCGCTTGATCGTCCAGCGGAAGCGCGCCACGCGCGCTACCCCGCCCGCGTGATGCGCTTGATCACGCGCCGGATCTCTTCGGCGTCGAAGGGTTTGCTGAGGCTCGGAGCGCCGGCCCGGTCCAGGAGGTCGCGCGTCTCCGCGCTGAGCGTGTCCCCGGTGACGAAGACGAAGCGGCGGAGGAGCTGCGGGTGCTGCCGCTCCAGCTCGCGGTAGAGCCCGGGCCCGTCGAGCGCCGGCATCCGCACGTCGCTCAGGATGACGTCGTACGCGCCCCGGCGCAGGGCGTCCAGTGCAAGGGCGCCGTCGGCCGCCGTCGTCACGCGGTGCCCGTCGGCGGCGAGCATTTCGGCCAGGACGCCCGCCACCTCGGGCTCGTCGTCCACGACGAGGATCGCTTTTCCCGGCGTCGGTAGAAGGATCTCCGCCGGCGGTCCGTGCAGGGCGCCCGCGGGGCGGACGCGCACGGGAAGCTCGACGAGAAAGGTCGCGCCGTGACCCGGCCGGCTCTCCACGCCGATCGACCCGCCGTGGTTCTCGACGATCCCCTGGCACAGCGAGAGCCCGAGCCCGGTCCCCTGTCCGGGAGGCTTCGTGGTGAAGAACGGCTCGAAGATGCGTCGCTGGATCTCGGACGGGATGCCGGGTCCCGTGTCGCTCACTTCGAGGAATACCCGACCACGGGCGGGATCGGCGCGCGTGACGAGCGTGAGCGTGCGCGGCGTGGCCACCTCGCGCGTGGCCTGGTGCGCGTTGGTGACGAGATTGACGACCACGTGGTGGAGCTGGTGGGGATCGGCCCAGAGGGTCGGGAGATCGCCGGCGAGATTCAGCACCACTTCGACGTTGTCCACGCGAAGCTGGTACGCGAGGAGCTCCACGGCCTCCCGGACGATCTGATCGAGCGCCACCTCCTGATGTTCGGGCGGGTACTCGCGCGCGAAGGCGAGGAAGTTGCGGACGATTCGCGAGCAGCGCTCCGCGGCCAGGCCGATCTTCCCGGCGCGTACCGCGAGGGCTCCGCCCTCGACCGCGCGGCGCAGGAGAAGCGTCTGCCCGACGATGACGGTGAGGGGGTTGTTCAGCTCGTGCGCCACTCCGGCGAGCATCTCGCTCATGGCGGCCAACTTCTCGCTTTGGCGCAGGGCCTCCTGGACCCGCTTGGTCTCGCTGGCGTCGCGCGCGATGAACCGCTCGACCTCCCGCTGGCGCGCCGACAGCTCTTCGTTCAGATGGACGGCTTCCTCGTAGGTGGAGATCAGCAGATCCAGGATCTGCCGGCGCTCGGCGCTGATGAAATGCCGCTGGCCGGCGACGTCGATCTCGACGCCCATCTGCGTCCTTTCGTTCTTGCTGAGCTCGCGGCTCACCTGGACGTAGCTGAGGCGCGAGAGCAGAGAGCGCTCGTCGTACGGCTTAGGGATGACGCTGTCGGCGCCGCACTCGAGCGCCCTGACGATGTCGTGCGGTCCCGAGAGCTCTGTCGCCAGAATCACCGGGACGTCTTTCAGCTCTGCGTCCGCCTTGAGGCGCCGGCACAGTGCGTAGCCGTCCATCCCGGGCATGACGATGTCGCTGACGACGGCGATCGGCGGATGACGGTGCGCTTCGGAAAGAGCCTGGGCACCGTTCGCGGCGACGATGACCTCGTAACCGCCCTCTTCGAGGACGTGCCGTAGGTGCTCGGCTTGTGTCGGGCTATCCTCGACAGCGAGAATCCGGCCTTTCATCATTCCGGAGACACTGTACTGCGGGCCGGTGATCGGGCGTCCAAAGCTTCCCGAACCTTCCGCGCGAGTCCCAACGGCGTGAACGGCTTCCTGAGAAAGCCCTGTTCTCTGTGGAGGACGCCGGAGTGGACCATGAACCTGTCGGTATATCCAGACATGTACAGTGCCTTCATCCCGGGCCGCGTGGCCAAAAGCTGTTCGGCCAACTTCCCCCCATCCATCCCCGGCATCACGACATCGGTCAGAAGGAGATGGATGGGCCCGGGGCGGCCCCTGGAGAGCTGGAGCGCCCGATCGCCATCGGCAGCCTCCAGGAGTGTATAACCCAGGTCCGTCAAGATCTCGCGGGCGATCTCACGGACGTCGTCATTGTCCTCGACCAACAAGATGGTCTCGGTGCCTCGTGGCAGATCGCCGTA
>JACPCG010000043.1 GCA_016179925.1 Candidatus Rokuibacteriota bacterium
GCACGGAGCGCTCGCTCCCGCCGCGGGGCGCAGCCCGCGGACGGGGCTAAAGGAACCTGCGTCGAATGCGGCGGTGGGCCGAGGGCGCCGTCGCACTCGGCCTCAGCGGTGCGCTGGGAAATCGTCACGATCGCCGCGGAGCAGCCGGTCAACCTTTTCGAGAAACCGCCGCTGGTTATGGTCGAGGGCTGGGCGCCCCGGTCGTGACAGGCGCTGCTCATCGCGCTCGATGAGCCGGCGCCTCGCGTGGGTGCTCGTGGCCCTCGCCGTCCTCGCCTCCGCGGCGATCCGCCTGCGCCTGCTCGAGGTGCCGCTCGACCGCGACGAGGGTGAATACGCCTACGTCGGCCAGCTCCTGCTCCAGGGCGTCCCGCCCTACGCGACGGCGTACAACTTCAAGATGCCGGGCATCTACGGCATCTATGCCCTGATCCTCGCTATCTTCGGCCCGACCCCGACGGGCATTCACCTCGGACTGCTCGTCGTCAACGCGGCGACGATCGTCCTCGTGTTCCTGGTCGCGGTCCGACTCTTCAATACGACCGTCGGCGTGGCCGCGAGCGCTGCCTTTGCCGCGCTCTCGCTGAGCCCGAGACTGTTCTCTCCCACGGCCTACGCGGAACATTTCGTCCTTCCACTCGCCCTCGCGGGCATGCTCGCCCTCTTTCGCGCGATCGATTCCCGCCGGCCCCTCGCCTTCTTCGGCGGCGGCGCGCTCTTCGGCGCGGCCTTTCTCGTGAAGCAAAGCGGCGGCGCGTTCGCCCTGTTCGCCGTCTTGTACGTTGCCGCCGCCGCGCCCGGCGGCGTCCACCGCCGCCTCGGGCTCTGCGCCGCGCTCGTGGCGGGCGCGCTGGCGCCGCTCGCGGCGCTCTTCCTCCTCATGGCGCTGACGGGCACCTTCGCCACCTTCTGGTTCTGGACCTTCACGTACGCGTTCGAGTACGCCACGGCCGTGCCGCTCGCGGCCGGGGGATCCAACTTTGTCGGCTCGCTGGGCTCGATCCTGCCAACGTCCTACCTCGCCGCCGGCCTCGCGGCCCTCGGCCTGTCGGCGATCGCCTGGGACGAGAGGGCGCGAGCGAGGCGCGCCGTCATCGGTCTGCTCTGCGCCTGCTCGCTCCTCGCGACGGGTACTGGGCTCCACTTCCGAAACCAGTACTTCGTGCTCATGCTTCCGGCCCTCTCGCTCCTGGCGGGCATCGCCGTCGATTCGATGACGCGAGTTCTCTCATCCGTCCGCGCGCCGCTGCTGCGGTACGGAGCCGCGATCGTGTTGGCCAGCGTCCCCCTGCTTCACCTCGTCTACCTCGAGCGCGCGATCCTCTTCGAGGGCACGCCGCAGCAGATCGCACGTGCCCTCTACGGCCGGAATCCCTTTCCCGAGTCCGTGGAGATCGCACGGTACATCAGGGAGCGAACCTCCCGAGAGGACCGGATCGCGGTCGTCGGCTCCGAGCCCCAGATCTACTTTTACGCGGACAGGCAGGCCGCGACCGGCTACATTTACACCTACGCCTTGATGGAGCCTCACCCGTACGCTGCGGCGATGCAGCGCCAGATGATCGACGAGATCGAGGCGGCGAATCCGCGCTTCGTCGTCTACGTCAAAGTCTGGACCTCGTGGCTGGTCGGGACGGACTCGGACCAGACGGTCTTCCGGTGGTTCGAGGAGTATCGGAAGGGGTTCGACCAAGTCGGCGTCGTCGACATCATCTCGCTCCAGCGGACCACGTACCGGTGGGGGCCGGAGGCCGCCGCGTACACGCCGCGCTCCGATTACTGGCTGGCAGTCTTCCGGCGGAGAAGCGAGGCTCCCACCACCCCTCGACCGGCTTCGTCTCCACCTACGCGCTGATGGAGGACCAACCCGTCGCCGCGCGCATGCCGCGCCAGATGATCGACGAGATCGAGGCGGTGAAGCCCCGCTGGGTCGTGCGGGTCAACGCGTCGGCGTCCTGGAATGTCCGGCCCGGGGCCGACCGGACGTTCTCCCCGTGGCGGGAGCGCTGCGGGCAGGGCTTCGAGCGCGTGGGCCTCGCCGACATCGGCGACGGCGAGCGGAAGGGCCGATGAGCCGACCCGCCGCTCTCCTGGGGCTCGTCGCGGTCCTCGGCGCGGTCCTCTGCCTCGCCGGGCTCGACAAGCGCCTCCTCTGGGACGACGAGGCCGAGACGGCGCTCCTCGCCCAGCGCGTCCTCCGCTTCGGCGTGCCGATGGCCTGGGACGGCCGCGACCTCGTCTCGCAGGAGTGCGCGGTGGACTTCGACGCCAACTACCTCTGGCGGCAGACGCCGTGGGCGCAATTCTACATCGCGGCCGTGTCGTTCGAGCTGCTCGGTGCCGACACGCTGACGGCCCGTCTGCCGTTCGCGCTGCTCGGCGTGCTGACGATCGTGTCGCTTTACCCGCTCGGCAAGGCACTCTTCGGCGACCGCGCCCTCGCGCTCGGCGGCTCGGCCCTCCTGGCACTCTCGGTCCCGTTCCTGCTCCACGTGCGCCAGGTCCGCTACTACGCGCTCGCGACCCTCGCAATCGTGTGGGTGCTCTACTTCTTCTTCGCGCTGCTGCGCGACCGCCGCGGCGCGGTCCTCGGCCTCGCCCTCGCCATGACTGTGCTCTTCCACTCGAACTACCTGGTCCTGTTTGCCACCGCGGTCGGCCTTGCCTTCGCGTTTCTCGCGTTCCCGTTCGACGCGCGCGCGGCGCTCCGGCTCGGCGGGGCGGCCCTCGCGACGCTCGCGCTTAACCTCCCGTGGTTCGCGGTCTTCGACGTCCGGCGCAAGGCCGGCTTCGCCCTCGCCGCCGCTTCGCTCGAGCTCTACGCGAGCAACCTCTGGGGTTACTTGCTGCGGCTGGAACTCTACGCCTTCTCCGTCGTGCTCCTCGCCGCGCTCGTGGCCGCGGCCTTCGTCTTCGCGTCGGACCGGCTGTGGGGGGTCTGGCCCGCGCCGCGCGTGTGCCTGGCGCTAGCCCTCTTCGCCCTCGGCCACGTGCTCGCGCTCTCGGCGGCGCCGTTCGCGTACTTCCGCTACGTGATCACCCTCCTGCCCGCGCTGGCGCTCCTCCAGGCCGCCGTCCTGCGCGCAGTCTGGTCATCGAGCCGCATGCTCGCCGTCGTCGGCGTGGCGCTGCTCGTCTTTCTCGACCGTGGCGACCTCGTCGACGGCACGCTCGGCTCGGCGCCGGTCAAGTACGCCTACGAGGTCACCCACCCGATGTCCGGACCGATCGCCGCCATCGTCGGCTACCTGCGGGATCATGCGCGGCCCGGCGACCGGGTCTTCATCACGTACGGCGACTTGCCGCTCCGTTTCTACGCCCCTGACCTCGAGGTGCGGGGCGGCCAGGGCTGCCAGGACCTCGCTGGCCTGCCGTTGCCCGACTGGATCGTCCCGCGCTTCTTCTTCCGGTTCCGCACCAACGCCGGCGGTGCCGCGGCGCTGGCCGACGCCGAGCGGACGATCCGCTACCTCCGGACCGAGATCCCGCTCCGGCGCTACCGCGAGATCCGCCTCCCCACCGTGGACACGATCTGGGAGAATATCCCGGAGCCCGACCGGCACGTCTACCGCGCCCCCACCGAGGGACCGCGGATCACCATCTATCGGAAGGTCGAATGATGAGAAGCCAGGGACTCCACTTCGAGCAGCACGAGATCGGCGCCACGTACCGGACGCTCGGCCGCACGGTCTCGGAGACCGACATCGTGACGTTCGTGAACCTCTGCGGCTTCAACGAGCCGCTCTTCATGGACATGGAGTACGTCGCGCGCGAGTCGGTCTTCAAGCGCCGCGCCGCGCCGGGCGCGCTCACGTTCGCCCTCGCGGAGGGGCTCATCATCCAGACGGGCCTCATCCACGGCACGGGGATGGCGTACCTCGGGGGCGAGCTCCGCGTGGTCGCGCCGGTGTTCGAGGGCGACACGCTCACCGTGGAGGTCGAGGTCGCCGACAAGCGCGAGACCAAGAAGCCCGACCGCGGCATCGTCACATACCGGCACCGTGTCCTGAACCAGCGCGGCGAGCTCGTGCTCGAGGCGAAGGTCCAGCGCATGATCCGTCGTGTGGCTGCGTGAGCCCCGGCGCCTGACGCGGTGCTCGTCCTCTCGCGCGCTGACCTCGAGCGGGTCCTCGCCCCCCGCGACGTCATCGACGGCCTCGCTGAGGCGTTCGGGCGCCACGCCTCCGGCCGGACCTCCGTCCCGCCGCGCGGCGCGATCCAGGTCGGCGACGCGGGCATGCTCCTCCTGATGCCCGCGGTCTCGCTGCCGGCGCCAGGCTCGCGCGAGGCCGGCGGGCTCGGCACCAAGCTCGTCACGTACTACCCCCGGAACCGGGAGCGCGGCCATCCGACCCACCTCGCGAGCTACGTCCTCATGGATCACGCGACCGGCCAGCCGCTGGCGCTCCTCGAGGCGGGCTTCACGACGGCGCTCCGTACCGGAGCCACGTCCGCGCTCGCGGCGAAGCACCTCGCGCGCCCCGACAGCCGGTACCTCGCGTGCTTCGGCACCAGCATCCAGGCGGGCTTCCAGCTTCGGTGCCTCGCCGCGGTCCTCCCGCTCGAGCGCGTCGCCGTCCTCGGGCGCGATCAGGCGCGCGCGCGGGCGTTCGCCCGGGCGATGGCCGAGGAGCTCGGTGTGGCCGTGGAGGCGGGCTGCGATCCCGGCGCCGCGGTCGGCTCGGCGGACATCGTCACCTGCGCCACCACGTCGCCGACGCCGCTCTTCGCGGGCGCCGACCTCCGTCCCGGCACGCACGTGGACGCGGTGGGCGCGTTCCGTCCCGCCGAGCGCGAGGTGGACACCGAGACCGTCCGCCGGGCCCGCGTCGTCGTGGACGCGTATGCGGCCGCGCTCGCGGAGGCCGGCGATCTCCTGATCCCGCTCGGCGAGGGCGCGATCAGCGCCGGTGACGTCACGCTCTTCAAGTCGGTCGGATTCGCGCTCGAGGACCTGGCGACGGCGACGCTCGCGTACAATCGGGCGAGAGCGCGCGCGATCGGCGTGGAGGTGACCTTGTGAGCGGCCGGATCGTCCAGATCAGCGTCTCGCCTGGTGGGGTGCCCAAGACGAGGGTGACCGCGGCGCCCGTGACGGTGTGGGGGCTCGCAGGGGACGCTCAGCGCGACACCGAGCACCACGGCGGCCCCGAGCGCGCTGTGTGCCTCCAAGCGATGGAGGCGATCCGGGCGCTCCAGGCCGAGGGCCACACGGTCGTCCCCGCCAGGCTCGGCGAGAACGGGACGGTCGAGGGGCTCGAGTGGCCTTCGGTGGTCCCCGGGCGCCGCGTGTACGCGCGTGTCCTCGCCACGGGCTCGATCAGCGATGGCGACCTCGTCCCCCTCCTCACCGACGCCGAAGCCGCCCGCCCGCTCACGCCGGCGCGGACGTGACCCGCACCGCCGACGCGGTCGTCATCGGCGGCGGCGTCACCGGCGCGTCCATCGCGTTCCACCTGGCCGGCCTCGGCATGAAGCACGTCCTGGTCCTCGAGCGGAAGTTCCTCGCCGCAGGAGGCACGGGGCGCTCGGTCGGCATCATCCGCCAGCTCTATCCGACCCCCGAAACGAGCGCGATGGTCCTGCGTTCCCTGCGGGTCTTCCAGCGCTTCGGCGAGGTGGTCGGCGGCGAGGCGGGTTACGTCGGCTGCGGTGCCTTGATCGGCGTATCGGCTGCCATGCGCCCGAAGCTCGAGGCGACGCTCGCGGTGCAGCGGGCCCTCGGCATCCGCGCCGAGATCCTGGAGCCCGACGATCTCGCCCGCGTCGAGGGGAGGATCGATCCCGCCGGGCTCGGCGCCGTGCTCCATGAGCCCGAGTCCGGCTACGGCGACCCGACCGCGGTGACGCTCGGCTACGCGGACGCCGCACGGCAGCGCGGCGCGCGGATCGAGCAGGGCGTCGAGGTCGTCGCGATCCACCAGGCGGGCGGCCGCGTCACCGGCGTCACGACGGCCACCGGCGAACGCGTCGACGCCCCCGTCGTCGTGAACTGCGCCGGGCTGTGGTCACGCATGGTCGGACGCCTCGCCGGTATCGACCTGCCGATCGTCGTCGGCCGCCACCCCGTCTTCATCGTCGAGCGCGACGCCGCCTTCGGCCCGCC
Source organism: Candidatus Rokuibacteriota bacterium (assembly GCA_016179925.1). Classification (GTDB taxonomy): domain Bacteria; phylum Methylomirabilota; class Methylomirabilia; order Rokubacteriales; family CSP1-6; genus JACPCG01. The sequence goes on from JACPCG010000043.1 coordinate 6,107, forward strand.
CCACCTCGTCTACCTCGACCTCGCTGGCGGGAGCTACGTGCGCCCCGAGCTCGGCAACCTCACGCTCACGGGCTCCCTGACCGACGACGAAGCGGAGCACCCGATGGACCCCGAGCTCCTCGGCAGCGAAGCCGGCTTCGATGAGGCGAGCGCGGTCCTGGAAAGGACGGGGCGAGCCGTGCCGAAGCTCGCCGACGCGCGTTATCGCCAGGGGTACGCGGGCGCCTTCGACATCACGCCCGACTGGATGCCGATCCTCGACGAGTCGCCGCTCGCCGGCTTCTGGATCGCCGCCGGCATGAGCGGCCACGGCTTCAAGCTGGCGCCCGCGGTGGGCGAGCTGCTGGCCGCGCTCATCACGGGGACGGCGCCGCCGGTCAACCCTGCATCCTTCGCCTTCGGGCGCTTCGCGGGCACGGACGTGGCGGGCACCTTCGTCGCATCCTACCTCCGTTGAGACGACGAGGCCGTCGGGAGTGACAAAAATGGGACTCATGGTTGCAATTCTGCCGGGAGCGAAACCCGGCCCGTCCGACGGGGAACAGCCTAGCCCTTAGTTCTCGACATCTTACGACTCTCCTCCCCGACGCCTCCGTTGGCAGGTCGCTTGCACCCCTGTGTAGTCTCCGGAGACTGGGGGCTCGGGTGAACGCGCTATCTATAATGGCGGCGGTGTCAATCATGAACAGCCAACGTGCAGCCCACCCGGCCATCGTCTGCCTGCTCGACGGATGCACGGTCCAATTGCTGGGGCTCTGAATTGGGGTATCGGCGACTCACCCAGTGCCGGATCTGCGATAGCACGCGGTTGGACGTCCTGCTGGAGTTAGGCCGGCAGTCGCTCACCGGCGTCTTCCCGCGCACCCTCGACCAGTCCCTGACGAGCGGTCCCCTCACGCTGGCGCGCTGCGACGACTGTGGTCTGGTGCAGCTCCTCCACTCCTACGACCGCTCGGAGCTCTACGGCCCCCACTACGGCTACCGGTCCTCGCTCAACAGCATCATGGTGCGGCACCTGCAGGCGAAGGCGCGCACGCTGGCGGGCTTCGTCGACCTTCGCCCCGGGGACGTCGTGGTGGACATCGGGAGCAACGACGGGACGTTCGTGTCCGCATTCTCGGGCCGCGACCTCTGCCTGGTCGGTTGTGACCCGTCGGCGGGGCGCTGGCGCGGCTCCTATCCCGCGGGCAGCCGGCTCATCGCGGACTTCTTTTCGGCGGACTTCTACCGCGCCCAGATCGGGCCACGCCCGGCCCGGCTCGTCACCTCCATCGCGATGTTCTACGACCTCGAGCGGCCGCTGGAGTTCATGCGGGAGGTGGGGAGCATCCTCGCCGACGACGGGGTCTGGCACCTGGAGCAGAGCTACCTGCCCACCATGCTCGAGGTGAACGCCTACGACACCGTCTGCCACGAGCATCTCGAATACTACGCGTTGAAGCAGATCAAGTGGATGGCGGAGCGCGTTGGGCTCCGGATCCTCGACGTGGAGCTCAACGACGTCAATGGCGGCAGCTTCGCCGTGACGCTGGGCAAGGACGCGGGAGGCGGCCGGGCCGCGGAGACGCGCGTCGACCGCCTCCTCCGCGACGAGAAGGAGGCGGGGTTCGACACCCTCGAGCCCTTCCGACGGTTCCGGGCGCGGGTGCTGGCGCACCGGCGGGAGCTGCGCCGCCGGCTGGAGGAGATCCACGCGAGCGGACAGACGATCCTGGGCTACGGGGCCTCGACCAAGGGGAACGTCATCCTCCAATTCGCCGGGATCGACCGGAAGCTCCTGCCCGCGATCGCGGAGGTCAACGAGGACAAGTTCGGCTGCTTCACCCCGGGCACCGGCATCCCGATCATCTCCGAGCGGGAGGCGCATGCCCGGCGGCCCGATTACTTCCTCGTTCTGCCCTGGCACTTCCGCGCCGGGCTCATCGAGCGGGAGGCGGCCTACCTGAGGTCGGGTGGCCGGCTCCTCTTTCCGCTCCCGCGGCTGGAGGTGGTCTCGGCATGACGAAGACCGCCGGGGCCCGGATCCTCGTCTTCGTCCCGACCTACAACGAGAACGGGAACGTGGAACGCCTGTGTGTGGAGCTGAGGGCGCTCGAGCTGGGCGCCGACCTGCTCTTCATGGACGACGGCTCGCCCGACGGCACCGGCGACACTCTGGACGCCCTCGCGCGCCGGCACCCGAACCTCCACGTCGTCCACCGGAAGTCGAAGCTCGGCATCGGCAGCGCGCACCGGGAGGGGCTCGCCTACGCCTACGACCGCGGATACGACCTCCTGGTCACCCTCGACGCGGACTTCTCCCACAACCCCCGCGACATCCTGCGCTTGCTCGACGCCCTCGGCGGGGACGACGACGTGGTCATCGGCTCGCGCTACCTCCAGCCCGGCAGCCTGCCCGGCTGGAGTCCGCCTCGGAAGTTCCTGACGCTGTTCGGCCACTTCCTCACGCGGACGCTCCTCGGCATGCCGTACGACGCCAGCGGCGCCCTGCGCCTCTACGACCTGCGCCGTCTCCCCCGCGAGCTGTTCGATCTCGTCACCGCCACCGCCTATTCGTTCTTCTTCGAGAGCCTCTTCGTCCTGCACCAGAACGGGTGCCGGGTGCGGGAGATCCCCATCGCGCTGCCCGCCCGCGTGTACGGCAGCTCCAAGCTCACGTTCCGCGAGGCCGGCTGTAGCGCCCGCGTGCTGTTGGAGCTCTTCCTGACCAACCTCTCCCGTCCCGAGCGCTTCCGGAGAGGCCGCCCCATCGACCGGCTGCGCCCGGACATCGTCGAGACGCAGGGCTGGGACCTGTACTGGAGCGCCAAGACGCGCCGCCTCGCCGCCGTCTACGACTTCGTGGCCGCGCTCTATCGACGGCTCGTCATCAAGCCCAACCTGCGCCGATTCCTGGACGCCCAGTTTGCCCCCGGCGCCCGCGTGCTGCACGCGGGCTGCGGCAGCGGCCAGCTCGACGTCGAGCTCCACGGGCGCCTGCGCGTGACCGCCGTCGACATCTCGGAGCGCGCCCTCCGGTCGTATGCGCGGAACAATCCCCGGGCTGACCGGATCGAGCAGGCCAGCATCCTGGCGCTCCCCTTCGAGACGGGCGCCTTCGACGGCATCTTCAACCTGGGCGTCCTCGAGCACTTCCATCGGGACGAGATCCGGCAGATCCTCGGCGAGTTCCACCGTGTGCTCAAGCCCGGCGGGAAGGCCGTCATGTTCTGGCCTCACCGCTGGGGGACGAGCGTGGTGGTCCTCCGGGTGCTCACGACCCTGATCCGGGCCGTGGCCCGCGAGGATCCGAAGCTCCATCCCCCCGAGTTCTCCCTCATCCGTTCCCAGCGCGACGTGGCCGGTCTCCTGGAAAGCTCCGGGTTCGCCTTGAGCGATTACTACTTCGGCATCCGGGACCTGTTCGTGCAGTGCGTGGTGGTGGCGGCGAAGCCGGCGCCGGCAGCGCGCTGACGCCGGGCATGCTGGGAAAGGTCGAGTTCGGCGTCGCGGCGGCGGTGACGCTGCTGATCCTGTCCCTCTCCGTCCGATTCTGCATTCACGCCGGACCGCTCTGGCGGGACGAGGTCAACACCATCAACCTCGCCACCCAGCCCACCTATTCCGACGTCCTGAGCCTCTTGGACCGGGACTCGTCGCCCCTGCTGCATCCGATCCTGGTGCGGCTGTGGTCGCGGGTGGGCTGGGCGGATCCGGATCTGGCCATGCGGTTTCTGGGGTGGCTTGTGGCCCTGGCCATGATCGCGACGCTCTGGGTGAACGCGCGCGTCCTCGGCATCCAGCCCCCGCTCCTGACCCTGGCCCTGTTCGGGGCCCACGCAGTGACGCTCCGGGCGGTGGGATCGCTGCGGCCGTACGGGCTTGGCGCGCTCTTCATGCTTCTCGCGTACGGCGCCATCTGGAAACTGGTGTCGTCGCCGCGGGCGCCCACCTTCGTCTACGCGGCGACGATGGCCGTGCTCGCCGTGCAGACGCTGTATCAGAACGCGATCCTGCTCCTTGCCCTGTGCGCGGCCGCCCTCGTGGTGCTGGGCCTCCGGCGCGACTGGAAAGGGATGGCGCTGATTCTCGCGACAGGGGGGGCGGCCGCGGTCTCTCTTCTGCCCTATGCGGGCATCGTCGCGCGGTCACAGGGGTGGAGACCTCTGACCCAGGTCGATGCCGATCTGAGGCTGCTGCTGGCGCGCTGGGCCGAGGTGTTCGCTGACGCCAGCCCCCGCCTGCTGGAGGTGTGGGTGGTGCTCGTGGTGGCCGGGGTGGCGGCGGCGACCGCGCTCCTCGGCGTGCCCTCGCTCACCCGGGACGCGCCCCCGGCGCGAGCCCGGGTGCTGTTCGCCGTGCTCGCCACCACCTTCGGCGTCGGGCTCTATCTCGCGTTCATGAGGGTGACGGACCGCTATCCGCACCCGTGGCACTTCCTGTCGATGATCGGTCTGGTCGCCCTCGGTCTCGAGGTCGTGTTCGCCCACACCCGCGGTCTCCGCTGGGCGCGGGCCGGTCTCACGGTGGCGGTGCTGGTCGTGCTGCTTCCACTGTCAACGGTCGGCGTGACCGCGCGGAACACCAACGTCGATCTGATCGCGACGTACGTCGAGAACGCCGCGCGGCCCGGCGATCTCATCGTCGTCAACCCGTGGTTCGTCGGCGTCAGCTTCAAGCGCTACTACCGGGGGAACGTGGCCTGGATGACGCTTCCGCCCATCGAAGACCTGCGGGTTCATCGCTACGATCTCCTCAAGGAACGGATGGTGTCGCCGGCGCCGCTGGCCCCGGTGTACGACGCGATCGGCCGGACCCTTCAGTCCGGGCACCGCGTGTGGCTGGTGGGCGGGCTCAGCTTCGTCCCGCCGGGCCAGGTCCCCGTCGCGCTGCCGCCCGCCCCACAGGGCGCCATGGGCTGGCGATCGATTCCGTATCAGATCGGCTGGTCCGTCGAGGCCGGCTACTTCGTGCAGACGCATGCCGTGCGGTGGTGGGAGGTGGAGATCCCCCTCGACCAGCCGGTCGATCCCGACGAGAAACTCCGCCTCCTCGTGGTGGAAGGCTGGCGGCGGACCTGACGGTCGGGGCGAGTGACGCTCGCTAACGGCAAGCCGGGGCCCAAGGCCTGTTCGGGCTCTGGAGACTGGGGGTTCAGGGAACTCGCTATAATGGCTGGTGTTGTCACGTGATCACCCGAATCAACCAGGCACATCCGGCCGTCGTCTACGGATTGCTCGCCGTCCTCATGGCGGCCGTGTTCGTC
>JACPCG010000090.1 GCA_016179925.1 Candidatus Rokuibacteriota bacterium
TCGGCGTTGCCGGACGGCGTGCTGAAGGTGCCGCGCCCGGCGTGGCGGTAGAGGAGCCCCTCCTCCACGAGGACGTCGAGCGCCTGCCGGATGGTCGGGCGGCTCACCTTGAACCGCCGGCAGAGCGCGTGCTCGGAAGGGATGCGCTCGCCTTCGCCCTTGAGGTCGTGGCGGATCGCGTCGGCGATCTGCAGGTACCGCGGAATCCCGGGACGGTAAGTCACCACCGATGGGCCTCCCGCTGTCAGGATGTCTAGACATCTAGCACCAGTGGGCCGTCCGGTCAATGGGCTCCGCGAGCCGGGGTGCTGAATAACTTGCAGGCTGCTCAAAAAGGTCCAGATGCAAGGCGGCGCCCTCTGGCCGCACGCGAGGCGTACTCCCTGTACGTTGAGCGTGCGGCCGAGGGCGCCAACGCCGCAGATGGGCCTTTTTCAGCAGCCTGCTAGCGCACGGTCAGCACCGGGCAGCGGGCGAGCGCGAGCACGCGCGCGGCGACGCTCCCGAGGAAGAAGCGCGCCACGCCGGTCCGGCCGTGGGTGCCCATCACGATGAGGTCGGCGCGGCGGCGCCGGGCCTCGCGGACGATCTCCTCGAACGGAGTCCCTTCCACGACCGCGGCGGTCGCGCGGACGCGCGCCGTGCGCGCCTTCGCGAGGAGCGGGGGGAGCCGCCGCTGAGCCTCGCGGCGGCCCGCTGTGGTCAGCTCCGCCCAGGTCTTCGCCGTCATGAAGCTGTCCTCGAGCAGGACCGCCGGCGGCGTGAGGACGTGGACGAGGCGCAGCTCGGCGCGCTGCTGCTTCGCGAGCTCGAGCGCCCTCGTGAAGGCGGCGCCCGAGGCCTTCGAGAAATCGGTGGGGTGGAGAATCTTGCGGAAGCGCCTCATCTCAGGGCTCCTTTCCGGGAGCGATGGCGACACGCGCGGGCCGCCCCTCGCCGAGCTCGATCCCGGCGGGGAGGAACTGCCGCACGGTCCACGCGACGGTCTGCAGATGCGGGGAGAGCGTCGGGCACGTAAAGCTCGACGGGCTCGCGGCCAGCGCCAGGAACGGCACGAGCTGGTCGGCAAGGTGGGCATCCACGGCGGCGCCGCTCGCGAGGTGCGCGAGGAGCTCGTCCGCCGCCTGGTCGGCGACGCGCTCGGCGGGGAGCCCGCGCCGCCCGAGGGCCGAGAAGCCCGCGCGCCCGCGCAGGGAGAGGAAGACCAGCGTGCCGGGTCCGAGCGCGGTCCGATCCTCGACGAGCGCGATCTCCGCCGTGATGCCGGCGGCCGCCAGCCGCTCCTCGGCGCGCGTCTTCTGCCGCTCGGCGATCGAGCGCGGCAGCCGCGAGACCGCCGAGATCCCCGAGATCAGCGGGTCGGCGGCGGGCGCCTCGCAGACGAAGCCGGTCAGCGCGCGCGAGGGCGTCAGGGTCACGTGGATCTCTCCGCCTCCCGCCGGATACCAGCCCCACCGGCGGAGGTCGAGCGTCGCCTCGATCCCGATGAGGCGCAGCGCCGGGAAAAACACCTCCGTGAGGTAGTGGACGGGCGGGCTCCACGGCACGTGCGTGCCGCCGATCAGCGTGAGCCGCGACGGCGCGCGGGCGAGCGCCAGCGGCAGGACGAGCGCCTGACAGAGGAGCGAGACCGCGCCCGCGCTCCCCCGCTCGGCGCCCACGTCGAAGCGATAGTCGCCCGCGCGGATCGCCCGCGGCGCGAAGCCGAGCGCCGTCGAGCCGAGCGCGTCGCCGGTGACCTCCGCGTCGCCGATCGCCGCGAGCGCCCGCACCACGGTGAGGTGCTGCGGCTGGAGTCCGGGCTTCGGCCGGCGCGCGCGGATACCGGTGAGCGTCACCGCACGGCCGAGCGTCACGGCGAGAGCGAGCGCCGTCCGCACGATCTGGCCGCCGCCCTCGCCGTGGGCGCCGTCGAGAGTCAGCGGGGTCGGGTCCGGCGGACCACCCACTTGCGTCCCTCCTCGCAGAGCACCACCGCCGGGGGAAACAGCAGGAGAATCCCCCACTCAGCGAACGCGAGCGGCGCCAGCCCGAAGACGTACGGGAACGGCGGCAGCAGGATGAGCGCCAGCAGGATCGCCAGCTCGGCGGCGATCCCGCCGAGCACGAGGCGGTTCGCCAGGAGCCCGACGCGGAAGACCGACTCGCGGTCGGTCCGGCAGGCGAAGACGTTGCCGACCTGCGTCGCCACGATCCCCGCCAGCGTCATCGTCGTCGCGCGCCGGTAGAGGTCGCCGGACGCCGCCAGCGGGAGCCCCGGGCGCCAGCCGGCGACGCGGTACGTCCAGAAGAACGCCCCGAGCGAGAGCGCCGCCTCGATGACGCCGAGAAATCCGAACGCGCGCGCGAGCCGGCCGGCGCTCAGCAGGCGGTCCGTCGGCGAGCGCGGCGGCCGGGCCATCACGCCCGGCTCGGGCGGCTCGGCGCCGAGCGCCAGGGCCGGCAGGAGGTCGGTGCCGAGGTCCACGGCGAGGATCTGCATGACGGTGAGCGGGAGCGGCACGCCGAGGAAGACGAAGGCGAGGAACGGCACCAGCTCCGGCACGTTGGAGGCGAAGATGTAGGTGAGCCGCGAGACCAGATGCAGCGCCGCGCCGCTCTCGCGGAGCGACGACGTCAGGACGATCGCCGCGTCGACCGGGCCGCTCGTGTCCGTGAGTGCAGGCGCGTGAGGAAGGCGGACGGCGCGGACCGCGAGCCCCTGCACCGCGCCCGTCAGCGAGTGGAGTAGCGCGACGCGCGGTCCCACGCCGAGGACTCCCGCCCCCTCGAGCGACGGGAGCCCGAGCTCCCACGCGAGCGACGGCAGCGAAGACACCTCTGCGCCGAGGGCCACGGGGTCGCCCGCCAGAAACGGGGTGAGCGCCAACTCTCTTGCCATGAGACCCTGGATTCATCGGCAAATGGAGTGCCAGGGTCCGACGGAGGGCCGGTCACTGAAAATCGCGGAGTTGAGCTGGCTCCGGGCGCTTGGCGCCAGAGGGTGGGGTGGGCATGTCCCACCTGAGGCGGCCCTGCCCGCCGCCTGCCCGCCCCGGTCGGCCGCGAATTCGCGCACTTGCTCGGGGCCGGGCCCAGGCATCGCATTTGCCTGATCCATATCGCGATTGCTCAAGGAGGCATTCGATGAAGAAGGTCGAAGAGATCATGACCAGGGACGTGATCGCGGTGGCGCCGGGGACCACGATCCACCGGGCCGCAGAGCTCCTCGCCGACCATGGGATCAGCGGGCTCCCCGTCGTGGACGAGCAGGGCGTCGTCGTCGGCATCCTGAGCGAGGGCGACCTCATCGTGCGCCAGCGGCCCCGGCCGCGGCCTTCGTTCTGGCGCCTCTTCTTCCAGGACGGGGAGCGTCTCGCCCGGGAGTACCAGAAGGCGGCCGGCACGACCGTGGCCGAGGTGATGACCACGACCTTGATCGTCATCAGGCCCGACGCCCCGATCGAGGCCGCCGCAGCGCTCCTGGACCGGCACAAGATCCGCCGCCTCCCCGTGATGGAGGAAGGCCGGCTCGTCGGGATCGTGAGCCGGGGCGATCTGGTCAAGGCGCTCGCGATCGCGACGCCCGCGGCGCCCAGCGCAGTCTCCGACGCCCAGCTCGTCCAGGAGATGACGGCGCGGATGGATCGCGAGGCGTGGATCTCCAGCCGGACGATCACCGTCGAGGCGAAAGACGGCGTGCTCATGCTCTCGGGCCCGGTGGGGAACGAGACGGAGAGGTCGGCCCTGGAGACGATGGCGCGCGCCATCCCCGGGTGCCGCTCCGTTGACAACAACACCATCGTCTGGCCGCAGATCGTCTCCCGGTACCCCACCGTCTGAAGCGGGCGCGCCCGCCGAGTCGCGCGTCCTCGAGATCGTCACCGGGCTGGTGACGGATCTCCAGGGAGCGCTGGCGCCGCCCGGCGTCACGCTCGACCAATCGCTCGAGCGCGACCTCGGCATCGGCAGCCTCGAGCGCGTCGAGCTGCTGCTGCGCCTCGAGCAGGCGTTCGGGGTCAGGCTCTCCGACGCCGCGATGATGGAGGCCGAGAGCCCGCGCGACCTGGTGCGGGCGATCCTCACGGCCGGGCCCGGCGCGCCCGAGCGCGCGCCGGCGCCGCGCGGTCCGCTCGGCGCCACCACCGCCGCGCCCGCCGCCGCCGACACGCTCGTGGACGCGCTCCGCTGGCACGTCGAGCGCGCGCCCGAGCGGGTGCACGTGTATCTCCGGGAGGAGGACGGCGCGGAGCGGCCCATCACCTATCGGGCGCTCTGGGAGGGCGCCCGGGCCGTGAGCGCGGGGCTCAGCGAGCGCGGCGTCGAGCGGGGTGAGACGGTGGCGCTCATGCTGAGGACCGAGGAGCCGTTCTTCGCCGCGTTCTTCGGCGTGCTCCTCGCCGGCGCGATCCCGGTGCCCATCTATCCGCCCTTCCGTCCGGACCGGATCGAAGAGTACGCGCGCCGCCAGCTCGGGATCCTCACGAACGCCCAGGCGCGGCTCTTGATCACCTTCGCGGAGGCCGAGCGCGTCGCGGCCCTCCTCCGCCCGCGCGCCGCCACGCTCCGGGCGGTCACCTCCGTGGACGAGCTGGCGCGGGCGGCGTCCCGGCCGCCCGTCGCGGGCGCGGCCGCCGCCGACCCCGCGCTGATCCAGTACACGTCGGGTTCGACCGGCGATCCCAAGGGCGTGCTCCTCACCCACGCCAACCTCTTGGCGAACATCCGCGCGATCGGCGAGGCGATCGACATCCGCCCGGACGACGTCGGCGTGAGCTGGCTGCCGCTCTACCACGACATGGGCCTGATCGGCGCGTGGCTGGGCGCGCTCTACTTCGGCATCCCGATCGCGATCCTCTCGCCGCTCGCCTTCCTGGCGCGCCCCGCGCGCTGGCTCTGGGCGCTCCACGCCCATCGCGGGACGGTCTCCCCGGCGCCGAACTTCGCCTACGACCTCTGCGTGCGGAAGGTCGCCGACGACGAGATCGTGGGCCTCGATCTCTCGTCGTGGCGGCTCGCGTTCAACGGCTCCGAGCCGGTCAGCGCCGAGACGATCGAGCGCTTCACACGCCGCTTCGCGCGCTGGGGCTTCCGCCCGGAAGCGATGTGCCCGACCTACGGGCTCGCCGAGGCCTCGGTGGGGCTGACGGTCGCGCCGCCCGGCCGCCGCCCGCGCGTGGACGGCCGCGTCGTCTCCTGCGGCCGCCCGCTCCCGGGCCACGAGATCCGGATCGTGGACGCCGCGGGCCGGCCCGTCGCCGAGCGCGCCGAGGGCCGCATCGAGTTCCGCGGGCCCTCGGTGACGCACGGCTATTTCCGCAATCCCGAGGCGACGCGGACCACGTTCCGCGAGGGCTGGTGCGACTCCGGCGACCTCGGCTACTGGGCGGACGGCGAGCTCTTCGTCACGGGCCGGCGGAAGGACATCATCATCAAGGCGGGGCGCAACCTCCATCCGCAGGAGATCGAGGAGCTGGTCGGCGACGTTCCCGGCATTCGCAAGGGGTGCGTGGCGGCCTTCGGCGTGGCCGACCCGGCGATCGGGACCGAGCGCCTCGTCGTCGTCGCCGAGAGCCGCGAGACCGCGCCCCCGGCGCGCGAGCGGCTCCGGGCCGCCGTCGTCGAGCGCGTCGTCGCGGCCGTCGGGCTCCCGCCCGACACGGTCGTCGTCGTGGCGCCCCGCACGGTCCTCAAGACGCCGAGCGGCAAGGTGCGCCGCGGCGCGACGCGCGAGGCGTATCTGGCAGGGTGGCTCGAGGCGCGGCGGTCGGCGCAGCTCCAGTGGGCGCGCCTCGTCGCCCGCGCCGCGGCCGCACGGCTGCGCCACGTTCCGCGCCGGGCCGCGGCCCTCGCCTACGGCGCGTGGGTCGCCGCCCTCCTCGCCGTCGCGTTCCCCGTGCTCTGGGTCCTCGTGCGCCTCTTGCCGGGCGCGCGCCTCGCGGACCGCGCCGTGCGGCGCTGGTGCCGGATCGTGCTGGCGCTCGCGGGCTGCCGGCTCCGGGTCGAGGGGCTCGAGCACCTCCCCGCGCAGGGGCCGGTCCTCTTCGCCGCCAACCACGCGAGCTACCTGGACGTGGTCGCGCTCCTCGCGGCGATCCCCGCGCCGTTCCTCTTCGTCGCCAAGCGCGAGCTCGCCGCGGCGCTGCTGATCGGCGCCGTGATCGCCAAGGTCGGCCACCTCACCGTGGACCGCGTGGATCTCTCGCGCGGCGTGGCGGACGCCGAGCACGTCGCGCGCGTGCTGCGCGAGGGCGCCTCGCTCTTCTTCTTCCCGGAGGCGACGTTCGTCCGCGCGCCCGGCGTGCGCCGGTTCAGGCTCGGCGCCTTCAAGGCCGCGGTCGAGGCCAAGTGCCCCGTGATCCCGGTCGCGCTCCGAGGGACGCGCGACATCCTCCCCGCGTACGCGTGGCTGCCGCGCCGCGGGACGATCACCGTCACGATCGGCGCGCCGATCGTGCCGGAGCGCGCCGAGTGGCGGGAGATGGTCCGGCTGAGGGACCTCGCGCGCGCTGCGATCGTGAAGGCCGCGGGCGAGCCGCCCGTCGAGGAGCGCGCCACATTTTCTTGATCGGACGCGCCTCGGCCTGGAGTAACGTTGGGTTCCGAGCCGGGGACACGCCGTGCAGATCGGCTTCCACCTCACACCGTTCTGGAGCCCGACCGATCGCCCGCCCACGGCCATCATCGACGAGGCCGTCGAGGTGGTGCGGGCAGCGAGCGGGATGGGCTTCGCCTGGGTCTCCATCGGGCACCACTGGGTCTCCCATCCCACGGTGTGGCCGCAACCGATGCCGATGCTGGCCCGGCTGGCGCCGGAGACCGGCGAGATGCGGCTCAAGACCTCGATGCTCCTCCTGCCGCTCCTGAACCCGGTGGACGCGGCGGAGAACGTGGCCACCCTCGACCACATCACCCACGGGCGCCTCGACGTCGGCGTCGCCATCGGCTACCGCGAGAAGGAGCTGGAAGCCGCCGGGCTCGGGCGGAAGGACCGGGTGCCCAAGCTCGAGGAGTCTCTCGCTCTGATGAAGCGGCTCTGGAGCGGCGAGGAGGTCACCTTCGAGGGCGTCTACACGAAGGTGGCCGGCGCCCGCCTCGGGTTCCCGCCGTGCCAGCGCCCGCATCCCCCGCTCGAGATGGGCGCGCAGAGCGAGGGGGCGACACGGCGCGCGGCACGGCTCACCGACGCCGTGTTCTTCGGTCCCCAGGTCGCCTGGGCCGACGTGGCGCGCCTCGTGCGCGTCTATCGCGAGGCGCGGTCGGGGGCGCCAACGCCGGGCGCCGCCCTCGCGTCGCGAAGCCTGATCGTGGGGGCCAGCAAGGAGGCGGCGCAGGATGCCGCCCGCGGCTACCTCGAGCGGACGTTCGCGATGTACCGCGGCTGGCAGATGCAGGAGCCCACCATGGTGCCGCTCCGGCTCGGGTTCGACACGAGCCTCGACGACTGGACGATCAACGGCCCTCCCGCAACGTGCCGCGAGACGATCGCGCGGGCGCACGAGCTGGGCCTCGACGGCATCGGCCTCACCATCTACAGCCTGCCGCGCGGGGTGGCGGCGCGCGTCGAGTACCTCCGCATGATCGCCGAGGAGATCGTGCGCCCGGCGGCCAAGCTGGGCGCCTGACCGTGCTACGCCCGTTCGTGCTCCACCGGCCGCGCACGGCGGAGGAGGCGTGCGCGCTGCTGGCCCGGCTCGGCGAGGACGCGGCGCCCTACGCGGGCGGGACCGAGCTGCTGCTCCTCATGAAGCTCGGCCTGCTCCGCCCGCGCCACCTGGTGGACGTCAAGCGCGTGGCCGGGTTCGACGACATCGCCGACGGCGTGCGGCTCAGCATCGGTGCCGGCGTCACCCACCGGACCGTCGAACGCTCCGCGGCGGTGCAGGCGCGCTGCCCGCTGATGGCCTCGGTCGCGCGCCACGTCGGCAACGTGCGGGTGCGGAACGTCGGCACCGTCGGCGGCAACCTCGCCTTCGCCGATCCCCACAGCGACCTCGCCACCCTCTTCCTCGCGCTGGACGCGAGCGTCGAGCTGGTGTCGCCGCGCGGACGGCGCGAGCTGACGCTCGCCGAGTTCGTCCGCGGCCCCTGGGAGACGGCGCGCGCGGCCGACGAATTACTGACCTCGGTGCGGCTCACGCCCTGGCCGGCCTCCACCGCGGCCGCCTTCGTCAAGTTCGGCGTCCACGAGCGGCCGACGCTCGGCATCGCGGTCGCCCTCCGGCTCGACGGGAGTGGTACCGGTCGCGCGCGGGTCGTCGACGCACGCATCGCCATCGGCTGTGTCAACCCCTGCCCGGCGCGCGCCCCCGGCGCCGAGGCACGCCTGAGCGGGGTCGCGCTCGCCGAGCTCGAGGACGTGGCCGGAGAGGCGGCCGCGCTGGCGGCGGCGAGCGCCGACACGGCCGACGACCTTTACGGCTCCGCCGACTACAAGCGCGAGATGGTGGCCGTGTTCGTGCGCCGGGCGCTCCGGGCGGCCGCCGCGCGGGCGCGCGGCGTCGCGCCGGTCGCGGGCTTCCCCCACACGATCGTCGCCTGATGGACGCTTCCGCCGCGCGCGAGCCGATCCATCTCGTCGTCAACGGCCGCGCCCGCGACCTCGCGGTGGAGCCGTACGCGCTCCTGCTCGACGTGCTGCGCGACGACCTCGATCTCAAGGGCGCCAAGCGCTCGTGCGACAGCCAGGTGTGCGGCGCCTGCACGGTGCTGGTCGATGGCCTCGCCGTGAGCGCCTGCACCTATCTCGCGGTGGAGGCCGACGGGCGTTCGATCCTGACCGTCGAGGGGCTCGCCGAGGGCGAGTCGCTCCACCCCGTCCAGCGCGCCTTCGTCGACGCCGGCGCCGTGCAGTGCGGCTTCTGCACGCCCGGGATGCTGCTGACGACCCGCGCCCTGCTCGACGAGAACCCGGCGCCGACGCGCGAGGACGTTCTCCACTACCTGCGCGGGAGCCTGTGCCGCTGCACGGGCTACCGGAAGATCGTCGAGGCCATCCTGGCCGCGGCGCGGGCGCGCGGCCAGGCGTCGGCGCCGGCGAGGGTCGAGTGAGCCGCCGAGCCCCCCTGCGCGTCGTCGGGCAGCCGGTGCCGCGCGTCGACGCGGTCGAGAAGGTCACCGGCCGCGCGCGGTACGTGACCGACCTCGTCCTGCCGGGGATGGCGCACGCGAAGATCCTCCGCTCACCGTACGCTCACGCGCGCGTCAGGCGCGTGGACACCGCCCGGGCGGGGGCGCGGCCGGGCGTGATCGCCGCGCTCAGCGGCGCGGACCTCACCTGGTGCGACCCCTACTTCGGCCCGGCCTTCCGCGATCGGCCGGTCCTCGCGATCGACGTCGCGCGCTACGAGGGCGAGCCGGTGGCGGCGGTGGCCGCCGTCGACGAGCTGACGGCCGCCGAGGCGCTCGACCTGATCGACGTCGACTACGAGCCGCTCCCCGCGGTGAGCACGCTCGAGGAGGCGCTGGCGCCGGGCGCGCCGCTCGTCCACACGGGGGAGCCGCTGGCCGGCCACTTCGCGGATTTGGCCACACTCCGGCCGCAGCCGGGCACCAACGTCTGCCACCGCTTCCAGTGGGCGCGCGGAGAGGCCGCCGCCGCCCTCGCCGGGGCGGACCTCGTCCTCGAGGACACCTTCCGGTTCCCGCCGGTCCAGCACTACGCGATGGAGCCCCACGCCGCGCTGGCCGCCTGGGACGAGACCGGCGCCCTCACCGTCTGGGCGGGAACGCAGAATCCGTACTCGGTGCGCGTCGAGCTGGCCAAGATGTTCGGCGTCCCGCTCGGGCGCATCCGCATCGTCGTCCCGCACCTCGGCGGCGGGTTCGGCAGCAAGACCTACGCGAAGCTCGAGCCCCTGACGGCCGCCCTCGCGCGCGCGACCGGCCGCCCGGTGCGCCTGGCGGCCTCGGCGGCGGAGGCGTTCCAGACGGTGCGGCGCTGCAGCGCCCGCGTCAGCGTACGCGTCGGGCTCCGGCGCGACGGCACGCTGGTGGGTGTGACGTGTGACGCGGACTACGACGTCGGCGCGTACGCCGACATCGGCCCCCGCGTGGTCCAGAAGGGCACCTACACGGCGACCGGCCCCTACCGCGTCCCCCACGTCGCGCTCGACGCGCGCGCCGTCTATACCAACACCACGCCGGGCGGCGCCTTCCGCGGCTTCGGCGTGCCGCAGCTCGCCTGGGCTCTCGAGTCGCTCCTCGACGTGGCCGCCGACCGGCTCGGCCGCGATCCCGTCGACCTCCGGCGGCAGAACCTCCTCGCCCACGGCGAGGAGTTCGCGCCGGGTGACACCCCCATCGACGGCAAGCTCGAGGAGAGCCTCGGCCACGCCGCCCAGGCGATCGGCTGGACGCAGACGGGCGCGGCCGACCGGGGCCGCGGCGTCGCCGCCATGCTCAAGGCCTCCGTCGCACCGAGCGTGTCGGAGGCGATCGTGCGCCTGCACGCCGACGGCAGCGTCGCCGTCCTCGCGAGCGCGGTGGAGATGGGGCAGGGCACGCGCACCGTCCTCGCGCAGATCGCCGCCGAGGTCCTGGCCGTGCCCGTCGCGCGGGTGACCGCCGTCCCGCCCGACACCGCCATCACCCCCTACGACCAGACCACCAGCTCGAGCCGCTCGACGACCATGACGGGGCGCGCAGTGCAGATGGCGGCCGAGGACGTGCGTGAGCAGCTCTTCCGCGTCGCCGCCGAGCATCTGGGCGTCCCCGCGCGGGAGCTGGCCCTCGCTGACGGCGCGGTGGTGGCGGCGGCGGGCCGTCTCGCCTACCCCGAGGTGCTCGCCATCCGCTTCGGGATGTCCGGAGGCGAACTGATCGGCCGCGGCGTGGTCGCGCCCGGGCGCACGGCGGCGCCCCTCGGTGGCAGCACGCCCTTCTGGGAGATGGCGGCCGGCGCCGCCGAGGTGAGCGTCGACGAGGAGACGGGCGCGGTACGGGTCGAGCGCTACGTCTCGGTCGCCGACGTCGGCCGTGCCGTCAACCCGCTCCTCCTCGAGGGCCAGGACGAAGGCGGCGTGGTGCAGGGCCTCGGCCACACCCTCCTCGAGGAGATGGTGTACGAGGAGGGCCACCTCCTGAACGGCACCCTCCTCGCCTACCGTGTCCCGCGCGCGGATGACGTGCCGCGCGCTCTCGAGTGCCGCTTCGTGGAGAACGCCGACGGCAGCGGCCCGTTCGGCGCGAAGGGGGCCGGCGAGGGCAGCCTGATCCCGGTGAGCCCGGCCGTCGCCAACGCCCTCGCTCGCCTCACGGGTGTCCGGCTCCGCGACCTGCCGCTGACGCCCGAGCGCGTGTGGCGCGCCCTCCGCGCGCGAGGGAGTCGCTGAGCCCCGCGGAGCGCGCGCTACATTTTCTTGATCTTGCGCGACTTCGCCCCCCAGACCGTGCGGGGCGGCCGCTCGGCCTGCATCAGCATCGAATCTTTCCTGACCGTGACGTGGGCGGTCTTTGCCCGGCGGCGGACGCGCGCGGACGAGACGACCTCGACCGGCGGACGTCCCGCCTTCCTGGACCGCGGAGCCTGAAGCGTCTTCCGTTTCATCTCTCCCTCCCTGAGCCAGGCTGAACCTTCCTTTTTAGTGGATCTTCCGGGGTCGGTTGAGGGCGCCGGCGCCGACCGACCTCAGGGCTGGAGCGTCCACGCTATGTGTCGACGGTGAGGCCGTTGCGCGACAGAGCGTTGCGACTAGCCACCGCGTACTCCGGAGTATCCCTCAGGATCATCAGCTTGCTGCCATAGATAGGTAGGATCGCGTACGCGCGCCCATCCTTTCCGGCGAATTCCACCTCGAAGACCGTGCCATCGTAGGTCATGACGACGGTACCGACCTGTCCGCGACGCAACAATAGTGGGCGGCCAGTTTCGAAATGCCTCGCGTCCACATCTTCGAGAAGGGCCACCACATCGTGCATGAGGATTTCGCTATGCATGTTCATACGATATAACAGGTCGCGGCGCGCGTCAGGCGCCGCGCAGCCGCGGGTCCAGCGTGTCGCGGAGCGCGTCGCCGAGGAGGTTGGTGCCGAAGACGGCGAGGCTGATGGCGACGCCGGGGAAGATCACCAGCCACGGCGCCTTCTGGGCGTATTCGGCCGCGGCGATCGAGAGCATCCGCCCCCAGGACGGATACGGCTCCGGGATGCCGAGGCCCAGGAACGAGAGCGCCGCCTCCACCAGGATGGCGCCGCCGAGCTGGGCGGTGACCAGCACGATGAAGGGGCCCATGGTGTTCGGCAGGACGTGCCGGAACGCCACCCGCGCGTGGCCGACGCCGAGCGCGCGGGCCGCCTCGATGAAGGCGAACTCGCGGATGGCGAGCACGCTCGACCGGACGACGCGCGCCGCCCGCGGGATGATCGGGACCGAGATCGCGATGATCGTGTTCGTGAGCGAGGGTCCCATGGCGGCCGCCAGGACCAGCGCCAGCACCAGGATGGGCAGCGCCTGCATGACGTCCATCAGCCGTTGGCTCACGAGGTCCGTGCTGCCTCCGACGTAGCCGGACAGGAGCCCCACGACGCCGCCCACCACTGCGCCGAGGAGCGTGGAGGCCAGGCCGACGACGAGGGAGATGCGCGAGCCGTGGAGGACGCGGCTCCAGACGTCGCGGCCGAGATTGTCCGTGCCCAGCCAGGACTCGGCGCCCGGCGGCGCCAGCACGAGCGTCGAGGTCCGGACCGGATTGTGGGTGGCCAGCACCTCCGCGAAGACCGCGGTGAGGATCAGGAGGATCATCAGGAGCCCGCCGGCCGCGCCCAGCGGCTTCTTCCGCACGAATCGCCAGAGCGTCGCGCGCCACGGGCGCTCCTCCGGGAGCGCGCCCGGGATCGCGACCTCGATCGTCCGCAGGGCGTTCGCCATCAGGCCTTGCCGTACTTGATCCGCGGGTCGAGCCACGTGTAGAGGAGGTCGACCGTGAGGTTGGCGAGCACCACCACCACCGCGATCAGCATCACGAGGTTCTGGACGATCGGATAGTCGCGAAACTGGATCGCGTCGACGAGGTAGCGCGCCACGCCGGGCAGGTTGAAGACCGTCTCCGTGACGATCAGCCCGCCGATGAGGAACGCGAACTCGATGCCGATGAGCGTGATCACGGGCAGCGACGCGTTCTTGAGCGCGTGCCGCCACACCACGAGCGCCTCCCGCTGCCCCTTGGCCCACGCGGTCCGGATGTAGTCCTCCCGCAGCACCTCGAGCATGGCCGAGCGGGTGATCCGCATGATCAGGGCGGAGCTCCGGTACCCGACGGCCAGCGCCGGAAGGACGAACTGGAAGAGATTCGCCCCGAGGTTGTCGAAGGGCGAGACGTAGGTCATCGAGGGGATCCAGCCGAGCGAGCGGACCAGCAGGAGGATCACGAGCATACCGAGCCAGAACGAGGGCATGGAGAGCCCGGCGAGGGACAGGACGCGGAGCACGTAGTCGAGCGGCCGGTCCTGGCGGATGGCGCTGATCACTCCGGTCGGGCTTGTCGATCCCCAGCTCCGCCTCCAGGCGCTTCCGGTCCGCCTCGTCCACGTAGCCCGCCGACTCGAAGATGATGTCCGTGATGTTGCCGGGCGCCAGGCGCATGAGGACGAAGATCAGGACGGACATCCCCAGGAGCGTGACGCCGGCGATCAGGAGGCGCTTGACGACGTAGGCGCGCATCGTGTGCGCGGCCCGGGAGCGGCCGCCCCCGGGCCGTCACCCTCGCGGTTACTTGTCGAGCCAGACGTCCTGCATGCGGCTCTGGTTGTAAATGGAGTTGTTGTGCTGCACCCAGTTCTTCACGTGCGGCCAGTGCAGGGAGTACTGCCGGCCCCAGCCCAGGATCGGCCGCGCTCCGTCGAGCTGGAGCTTCACGTCGATCTCGTGGACCAGCTTCGCCCGCTTGGCCCGGTCCAGGACCTGGGACTGCTCGGCGACGAGCCGGTCGATCTCCTCCGAGCAGTAGCCGGAGTAGTTACGCGGCGACCCGCACTTGAAGTTCTCGAAGAAGTTGGCGTCGGGGTCGTCGACGCCGAGGCCCGTCAGGTTCAGCGCGACCTGGTAGTCCAGCCGGGTCATCTTGGGGTGCCAGACGCCGGTCTCGATCTGCTCGAGCGTGGCGTCGATCCCGACGAGCTGGAGCTGGTCGACCATCCAGCTCGCGGTGTCGACGTAGATCGCGAGGGTCCGGGTGGACACCGTGAGCTTCAGCGGATTGCGCGGGCCGAAGCCGGCTTCGGCGAGGAGCTTCCTGGCCTCGGCCTTCTGCTTGGCCGCGTCGCCCATGCCCGGGAGCTTGGCCACTTCCGCGGCCGGAAGTCCCCAGACCCCGGCCGGCCGGGGCAGCATCGCCCCGCCGAACGTCGCGGCGCCCTGTCGCGGTCCCACCACGTACGCCTTGCGGTCGAGGGCCAGGTTGATGGCCCGCCGCACCCGGGGATCGGTGAACGGGGGTCGCTTGAAGTTGACGAGGACGTTGTCGTTCACGCCCGACTCCGACACGAGCATCGAGAGCTTGGGCGCGCCCGCCTTGGCGGTGTCGGCGTTGGCCTGGTTCCAGCCGCTGCCGGCCTCGTCGAGCTGACCCGCTTGACGAAGTAGTCGGGGTTCCTCGCGTACTCGACGTACTCGCCGGGCTTGTACTCCTTGAGCTTGAACGGCCCCGTGCCGACGCACCGGGTCTTGAACTCGGCCACCGGGACGTGGGCCGGGTAGACGGGCGAGTAGCCCGAGGCGAGCATGAGGAGCAACGAGGGCTGCGGGCGCTTCAGCCGGAAGACGACGGTGTGGGACTCCGGCGCCTCGACGGCTTCGACGTTCTCGTACCACAGCTTGCGGGGGTTGACCCGGAGCTTGCCCTTCGCGTCAGGGGCCGCCCGGACCATGTCGAACGTGTACTTCACGTCCTGGGCGGTGAAGGGCTTGCCGTCGTGCCACCGGACGCCCTTGCGGAGGAAGAAGACGAGGTTCCGGTAGTTGTCCTGCCACGACCACTTCTGCGCCAGCTCCGGGACGATCGTGTCGGCGCTCTCCAGCTTCTTGCCGGTGTCGAAGTAGACCAGGTTGTTGAAGCAGGGGCTCGCCTGCTGGACCGTAGCGATGGTCCCCTCCTCGTGGGGCGAGAGGCTCGGGGGCGCGCCGAGCGGCGAGACGACGAGCATCCCGCCGTACTTCGGCGTCTGCGACGCCTGGGGCGTCGTGGGACTCTGGGCGCTTCCCGGCGTGACGACGAGCGCCAGGACGAGCGCGGCTGCCAGCGGCAGGAAGGGTCCGGGCGAACGGGGACGTATCATGACGACCTCCACGAACGCAAAGGATTCGGCGGCGGCGATTTGTGGCTCGGGAGTATAGCCGACAGCAGCGGGGCCGGCAATCGGCATCGTCCAGAGCCTCGCGCGCGCGGGAGGCAATACACACGATGCCCCACGCCGGACCAGCGCGCCTTGCCCATCGTCCGGGCGCCCTCCGCCCACCGAGACCCCGTCCCCGTGGCCGGGATGCCTCAGGTGGGGCGGTCGCGCGACACCCACTGGAGCTCGGGCCATCGGCAAACGCTTTGGCGGCGGGGAGTTCGCCGTTGGCAAACGGGCTGCACGGTGCTCTGCCCGTGGTCACCCTGTCGCCCAACGCCCGGCGCGTGCTCGAGGCGCGCTATCTCCGGCGGGACAGCGCGCGGAAGGTCATCGAGACCCCCGAGGAGCTCTTCCGCCGCGTGGCCCGCGCGGTAGGCCAGGCGGAGCTCGCGCTCGGCTCGGCGTGGGAAGCGGACCAGTGGGAGGAGGTCTTCCACGGCCTCCTCACCTCGCTCGATTTCCTGCCGAACTCGCCCGCGCTCATGAACGCGGGCACCCCGCTCGGCCAGCTCTCCGCGTGCTTCGTCCTCCCGGTGGGGGACACGATGGAGTCCATCTTCGGTGCCCTCGGCGCGATGGCGCTGCTGCAGCGCGCAGGCGGCGGCACTGGCTTTTCCTTCTCCCGTCTCCGTCCCCGCGGCGACGTCGTCGCCTCGACGGGCGGCGAGGCGTCGGGGCCGGTGTCGTTCATGCGGATCTTCGACTGCGCGACCCAGAACATCAAGCAGGGCGGGCGGCGGCGCGGCGCGAACATGGGCGTGCTGCGCGTGGACCATCCCGACATCCTCGAGTTCGTGGACGCGAAGCTCTCCGGCCAGAGCCTCCAGAACTTCAACCTGTCGGTCGCCGTCACGGACCGCTTCATGGAGGCCGTCACCGCGGGCGGGTCGTACGACCTGATCCATCCCCGGCACCGCCGGCCCGTGAACCGTCTCCGCGCGCGCGAGGTGTTCGATCGCATCGTGGACGCGGCCTGGCGCACGGGCGACCCCGGCGTGCTCTACCTCGACGCGATCAACCGCGCCAACCCGACGCCCGCGCTCGGGGAGATCGAGACCACGAACCCCTGCGGCGAGGTCCCGCTCCTGCCCTGGGAGAGCTGCGTGCTCGGCTCGATCAACCTCGCCCACATGGTGCGCACGGCGGGCGGCGAGGCGGACATCGACTGGGAGCGGCTGCGCCACGCCGTGCACGCCGGCGTCCGCTTCCTCGACGACGTGATCGAGGTGAACCGCGACCCCCTGCCCGAGATCGCGCGCGCGACGCGCGGCACCCGCAAGATCGGGCTCGGCGTGATGGGCTTCGCCGAGAGCCTGATCCTGCTCGGCGTCCCGTACGACGCCCCCGGGGCGATCGCGTGGGCCGACCGCGTGATGGCGTTCATCCGGGCCGAGGCGCGGGCGATGTCCGGGCAGCTCGCGGGGCTGCGCGGCACCTTCCCGAACTGGACGCGGAGCGCGCACGCCGCGGCCGGCGAGCGGCTCCGCAACGCCGCGCTGCTGTCGATCGCGCCGACGGGGACCATCAGCATCATCGCGGGGACGAGCGGGGGGATCGAGCCCCTCTTCGCCCTCGCCTACCGGCGCGAGCACACGCTCGGCGGACCGCCCCTCCCTCGTCGAGATCAACCAGGTCTTCCTCCGCTACGCGGAGGCGCACCGGCTCGACGCGCACGCCGTGCTCGAAAAGGTCCTCGCCACCGGCACGCTCCGCGACGCGCCGGGCGTCCCGGAGCGCGTGCGGCGTCTCTTCGTCACCGCCAACGAGGTGGACGTGGGCCACCACCTCGCGATCCAGCAGGCGTTCCAGCGCCACGTGGACAATGCCGTCTCCAAGACCATCAACCTGCCGGAGGACGCGGACCAGGACCAGGTCGCGTGCGCCTATCTCGAGGGCTGGCGGCTCGGGCTCAAGGGGGTCACGATCTACCGCTCCGGCGCCAAGGGGGGCCAGGTCCTCACGCTCGGCGTGGACGAGGACGCGACCGCGCGCGAGTTCTTCGCCGAGTGCGATCCGGGCGCTTGCCGGCTATAGTATCCCGTCAGTGAAAGTCATGTTGAGCACTGCCGGGCGCCGGGGCCGCGCGATCGTCCGCATGATTTCGCAGGCGCGACACTAGCGCCACGGGATCCCGGGAGTGGAAACGACGAGCGACGTGGCGGTCGGCCTCGATGTCGGATCGACGACGGTCAAGGCGGTCGTCGTCGACCCGGCGAGCCTGAGCGTGCTGGCCACGGCCTATCGCCGCCACCAGACGCGACAGGTCGAGGCGGCGTGCGGAATGCTGGAGGCGCTCGTCGCGCAGTTCGGCGCGTCGTCCTGCCGGCGCCTGTTCCTGACCGGCAGCGGGAGCCGTGCGCTGACCCGCGAGCTCGGCGGGCGCTACGTGCAGGAGGTGAACGCCGTCGCCCTGGCCGTCGAGCGGGGCCACCCCGGCGTCAACGCGGTGATCGAGCTCGGCGGCCAGGACGCCAAGATCATCGTCTGGGGCGTGGACCCCCGGACCGGCGCGCGCCGCCGATTCTCGAGCATGAACGACCGCTGCGCGGGCGGCACCGGGGCCGTGATCGACAAGATCAGCGCCAAGCTCGGCCTGGACGAGCACGCGCTCGGGCGGATCCGCTACGATCCGCTTCGGCTCCATACGGTCGCCGGCCGGTGCGGCGTGTTCGCCGAGACCGACATCGTGGGGCTGCAGAAGCAGGGCGTGCCGGCGGATGAGCTCCTGGCCTCGCTCTGCGACGCCATCGTCCAGCAGAACCTCCGCGTGCTCGCGCGCGGGCAGGTCCTGCGGCCCGTCGTCCTCCTGCTTGGCGGTCCGAACCGCTTCCTGCCTGCGCTCCAGGCCGCCTGGCGCGCCAACCTGGCCGCTCACTGGCGGGAGCGCGCCGTCGAGCTGTCCGCCGACGCCGATCCCGGGCAGCTGGCGGTCGTCCCCGACCGCGCGCTCTTCTTCCCCGCGCTCGGCGCGGTCCTCCACGGCCTGGAGGAGGCGGCGCCGGCGGAATTCCAGCACGCCGCCGTCCGGCGGGCCCTCGCCGGCGAAGGGCGGCTCGCGGCTGAGGTCGGCGGCGGCGGTCTCGTCGCCGACGAGGCCGCGGCCGGGGCGTTCCAGCGCCGTTACGCCGTGCCGTCCCGCGCGCCCGCCGCCTTCCCGCGCGGGCGCACCGTCGAGGCCTGGATCGGCCTCGACGCCGGCTCGACCTCGACCAAGGCGGCCCTGCTCGACGCGGGAGGCCGCGTGCTGGCCACATCGTATCGCCTTTCGGCCGGCGATCCCCTCGAGGACTCACGCGGCGTGCTCGGGGCCCTGCGGGCCACCGTCGAAGGCGCGGGCGCGCAGCTCAGCGTGGCCGGTCTCGGCGTGACGGGATACGCGAAGGACCTGATCGCGGAGGTCATCGGCGCCGACGTCGCCGTCGTCGAGACGGTGGCCCACGCGCAGTCGGCCGCGCGGCTCTGGCCCGAGGTGGACGTGGTCTGTGACGTCGGTGGCCAGGACATCAAGATCCTCTTCCTCCGCGCGGGGCGCATCTGGGACTTCCGGTTGAACACGCAGTGTTCCGCGGGCAACGGCTATTTCCTCCAGACCACCGCCGAGCGCTTCGGGATCCCCGTCGAGGCGTTCGCCACAGCCGCGTTCTCCGCCCGCCGGGCGCCGGTCTTCCACACCGGCTGCGCGGTGTTCCTCGAAACCGACATCGTCAACGCGCAGCAGCTCGGCTGGACGCCCGAGGAGATCCTGGCCGGGCTGGCCCGGGTGCTGCCCAGGAACATCTGGCTCTACGTCGTCCAGGAACCGAACCTGGCCAGGTTCGGGCGGCGCTTCCTCCTCCAGGGCGGCGCCCAGCTCAACGGGGCGGCGCTCAAGGCGCAGGTGGACTTCATCCTCGAGCGGGTTCCGGGCGCGGAGGTCCGCGTCCACGACCATCCCGGCGAGTGCGGAGCCATCGGGGCCGCGCTCGAGGCGCTCCGGGCGACCCCCGAGGGAGGGAGCCGCTTCGTCGGCTTCGCGGCTCTCGCCCGGCTCGAGATCGAGGTGCGGCGCGACGAGTCCACGCGCTGTCGCTATTGCAGGAACGCGTGCCTCAGGACCTTCGTCCGCGCGCTCGCGCCGGACGGCGGCGAGCGCCGCTCCATCATCGCCACGTGCGAGCGCGGGGCCGAGGACGATCCGGCGCGCGTGCGCGAGGCCCACCGGCGCTTGCGCCAGGCGGCGCGGCGCGCGCCGAACCTGGTCGAGCTGGCCGCACGGCGGGCGTTCTCGAGCTTCGCGCCCGAGCCGGTTCCGTGCCCCTCCGCCTGGCGGCTCCCGCGATCCCGGCGACCCGCGGAGGTCCGCGCGCGCCTGCGCATCGGCCTGCCCCGGGTGCTGAACTTCTACTCGGTCGCCCCGTTCTTCACCGCGTACCTGGAGTCCCTCGGCGTCCCCTTCGATCACCTCGTCGTCTCCGACCCGACGAGCGAGACGCTCTTCCGGGAGGGCTCGCGGCGCGGCGCGGTGGACCCGTGTTTCCCGGCGAAAGTCTCCCTCGCCCACGTCCACCAGCTCGTGCATGGCAAGCGCGTGGACGTCGTCTTCTTCCCCCGGCTGGTGTCCCTGCCCACGCTCGTCGGCGACGCCCGGGACGCGATGAGCTGCCCGACGGTGGCGGCGGCGCCCGACGTGGTCCGCGCCGCGCTCACGCGCGAGCCCGATCTCCTGGCCGCGAGCGGGGTCGAGCTGCTGAGCCCGACGCTGCACATGGGCGAGCGCGGGCTCTTCACGCGACAGCTCTTCGAGGCCTGGCGAGGGCGACTCGGCCTCTCGCCCGCCGAGCACGCCCACGCCGTGCGCGAGGGCTGGGCCGCGCTCGGGCGGTTCCACGCCGAGCTGCAGGCCGAGGGTGACCGCGTGCTCGCGCGCGTGGAGGCCGAGGGCGGGCTCGCAGTCGTGGTGCTGAGCCGGCCGTATCACCACGATCCCGGCGTCCACCACCTGATCGTGGAGGAGATCCACCGCCTAGGATACCCGGTGCTCCCGACCGAGGCGCTGCCCCCGCGCGGCGAGGCCCCTTCCGTGGGCGACGTCTGGGAGCACTCCTACAGCGAGAACTCGAACCGCAAGGTGTGGGCCGCCAAGTACGTCGCGCGCCACCCGAGCCTGGTGGCCGTGGATCTGTCGAGCTTCAAGTGCGGGCACGACGCGACGATCTTCGACCGGGTGGAGCGCATCCTCGAGGCATCCGGGACCCCGTACTTCGCGTTCCACGACCTGGACGAGAACCGGCCGGCGGGCTCCATCCGGATCCGCATCGAAACCCTCGCGTACTTCCTCCGCCGCCACGCCGAGCGGTTGCCGCGCGCGGAGCCGGCCGCCCTGGAGGTCGCCGGCCGTGCCTGAGTACATGGGGGGCTCCGGGCGCCCCCCAAGCCCCCCGACGCTCAGGGCGCCCCGGCACAGCCGTGGCGCCCTTCGACAACGCAATTCGTTCGCAGGCCCTGAGCAGCCGGGCCCGGTCCTGCTCTACGGCGGGCTCACGCGGGCGCACCACGCCTGCATCAAGGGGGCCCTGGAGTCGCTCGGCTACCGGGCGGAGCCGCTCCCGGTTCCCGACAACCGCGACCTTGCGCTCGGCCGGCAGTACGGCAACCGTGGCTGGTGCAACCCCGCCTATTACACGGTCGGCAGCCTGGTCCGCTACCTCGAGGCGCGGCGGGCCGCCGGCGAGGCGCGTCCGGCGGAGCGCTACGCCTTCCTCACCGTCAGCTCGTGCGGGCCCTGTCGCTTCGGAATGTACGCGGACGCGTATCGCAAGGCGTTCCGCGAGACCGGGCTCGACGGGGTCCCCATCGTCCTCATCGACCAGGTCGGCGGCCTCGAGCAGGATGCCGGGGCCCGGTGGGTGCGTCTCGATCACCGGTTCTTCGTCCGCGTCGTGCGCGCCCTCATGCTGGCCGACCTGCTCAACGAGCTCGCCGCCCGGACCCGGCCCTACGAGGTGCGCGCCGGGGCGACCGACCAGGCGCTCGACGGCGCGCTCGGGCTCGCCGAGGTCGCGCTGAGCCGCCGGGGGCCGATCGGTCGCCTGCTGCGTGGCGTGCGCGACCTCTTCGACCAGGTCGCCGTGGACCCGTTGCAGGTGAAGCCCGTCGTCAAGGTGACGGGCGAGTTCTGGGCCCAGACGACCGAGGGGGACGGCAACTACCGGCTGCGCACCTGGCTCGAGAGCGAGGGCGCCGAGGTCCGGATGGAGCCCGTGACGGCGTGGATCGACTACCTGATCTGGCTCGGCCTCGATTACGTCCGTGCGCGCGCGGGTCTCCGGCCGCGCGAAGGCGGCGTCGGCCTCGCAAGGACGGTCGGCCTGGTCGTCGGGCTCCGGCTGGCCCAGACGCTCGTCCGGACGGCCTACGCGAGGTACCGGCGGCTGCTGGGCGCGCGCCCGGACCCGCTCCCGCCCCAGCACCTGCTCGCCCGATACGCCCGCCCGTACTATTGCCCCGACCTGCGCGGCGGCGAGGGCCACGCGGAGGTCGGCAAGCACATCCACGCCTTCGCGCACCGGCAGGCCCACCTCGTGCTCTCGGTGAAGCCGTTCGGGTGCATGCCGAGCACCATGAGCGACGGCACGCAGTACAAGGTGATGGAGGACTACCCGGGGAGCCTGTTCCTGCCGGTCGAGACGACGGGCGACGGCGAGGCCAGCGTCAAGAGCCGCATCCAGATGGCGCTGTTCGAGGCCCGCGCCCGCGCGCGCCAGGAGTTCGAGGCGGTCCTGGCCGCGCGCGGGATCGCCCTCGCCGAGGCGCGGCGCCTCGCGGCTCGGCGCGGCCTGGCGCGCGCCACCGCGCGCTTGCCGCGCCGGTGGGCGGGCACGGCCGCCAACGTGGTGGAGGCCCTCCACGCCTGATCCCGATCCTAGCGGGAGATCCCGGACAGTTTGAGAACCTGAGACGAGAACGGTGCCCGGCATCCGGGTGTGGGACGGCGGTCGCCAACAGGCGGAGGACCACCTCAAGAGCCCCCGGCCCGGCCAGGATCGACGGCGAGCGAGGATCAGCGGCGGGCGTCTCGAGTCCGATCACCGAGGCCGCTCACGTTTCGGCTGCTTTGCGAGCGCGGGTCCGGCACCGTCGTGTTCGAGAGCGATCAGTAGCAGCGGCAGGTCGTCGGCCCGCGCCTCTCGGACGTGGCGCTTCGCATCGGCCATCTTCGGCCCGCGATCCGTCAAGAAGACCCCGAGTCTGTCGCTCGGAACGACAAGGACTGCGACATCGATCTTGCCGTCGGTGACCGCCCTCCGCAGATGGATCAGGTCGATCACAACCAAGTCGCTACGGGCAGAGAACTGATATGAAACGATTTTCCTGCGGGCGGCACCCGAGGGCGACATCCGAGACCCCAAGGTCCAGCCTGATTACGGCGCCTCTATCAATTTGGGCACCAGGAACTTCCGGCGGCGGTTTAGCACAGCCGTCTGTTAAGATTTCGTCATGCCTTCGGAAAGAGTGCGGTGCTGCCGACGCGATGGTCGGAGCGTAGAAAAGCGCTTCCTTGGGCCCAGCGAATGGCTCCGTATGAAGGACTGAGGGAGAAGCTTCTCGCGACCCTCCGCCAAAGGTACGGCAGGGTCGCCAAGCTAGAAGGAAGCCAGTCTCTCTACGATGTCGGCGATCCGCCGGTGCGTCTCTACATTCGATACTCGCGCGTCCACCGTGTGAGGCGCACGTTCTACGGCCTGCGGGGCGAGGATCTCCGGTTGCTCGAGGGTCGCCCTGCGTTCATCTGCTTTCTGTGGGACGGCCAGTCGCAACCACTTTTCGTCCCGTTCGCAGACTACGAGGATGTCTTTCGAGAGGTTTCGTCGGCGAGGGATGGTCAGTACAAGACACAGATCTTGATTGGCAAGGAGGGCACCGAACTCTACGTCGCTCGCGCCGGGCGCTTTAACGTGGACGCTCACGTAGGCTGGGAAGCGGTCGAGAACGCGATACATCGAAGGCCGGAAGGCATACCGCCGCTATCGCACTCACAGGTCCAGACACTGTTGGGAGCCATTGGCATCTTCAAACGCTTTGACGTGTGGATTCCCGCTCAGGACAGAGGACGTCTCGATTGGTCTATCGCTGACAGGTTTCAGAGTCTTAATCGGCTTCCGCTTGACAACGATACGCTGACATTATTGCAGGAGGTTGACACGATCTGGCTCGACCGCGGTTCGCGCAGACCGGTTGCGCTGTATGAAGTTGAGCACTCGACCCCTGTGTACTCAGGCCTGCTTCGGCTCAACGACGTTCGGCTGGCCCTACCCTTGGTAACCCGTTTCGCGATCGTCGCCAACGAACTTCGCCGGTCCATCTTTTCACGCCAGCTACATCGACCGACGTTCGAGCGTAGCGGGCTTAGCGAACTCTGCGCCTTCTTCGAATACGCGGATGTCTTCAACTGGCACCGTCGCCTCCGCACCCGTCAGAAGCGGACCTGTTGAGGTCAGCTAGCGCTCTTGTCGGAGCCACAAGGGTAGCGGCTTCCCCTCTATCTGCAGCGCTCGGATCATCGCTCCGTCGATCTCTGCGCTGTAGTCAATGTAATCGAGGGCTTCAGCTTCCTCGAAGCTTGCTACGGTCCGGCCATCGTCCGCCTGAACGAGGAGCCTCATCGACAACCTCCTGTTCTCCAGGATCCGCTATGTCTATCTCGCATGAAGTTGGGCGCCTGCTCAATCCTAAAATCCCGCCATGTTCCCGGGAGCAGGACGAGGTTGCCCGCGCCCACCTGGAGGGCCGGCGGCGAGGCCTCAAAGGGATCACGATCTACCGCTCCGGCTCGAAGGCGGTCCAGGTCCTGACGCTCGGCGTGGACGAGGACCCCACCGCCCGCGGCTTCTTCGCCGAGTGCGATCCGGGCGCTTGCCGGCTGTAGCCAGGGTTATCCACGAACCGTCCCCGCGGAGGCAGACGGTGGCACGGGGAGCGCGGCCGCGGGAGGGGTCGTCGAGACCCGTTCCCGCCGCGTGGCCCGGACCCCGCGCGCCCGGATGGAGCCCAGCCGCGACGGGGCAGCGGACGCGTGCCGCGTGGTCGAGCGACCCCTCTCGGGGCCGACGCTCCCTGCGCCACCGTCTGCGGCCCCGGCTGGTCACGCGCGATAGAGCGACTCGAGGACGTCCCGGTACTTCTCGGCGACGATCCGGCGCTTCACCTTCTGGGTCGGCGTGATCTCGCCCGCCTCCTCGCTGAGCTCGACCGGCAGGACGGCGAACTTCTTCACGCGCGCGTAGCTCTGCAGCTCCGCGTTCGTCGCCTGGACGATGCGCGCGACGCGGTCGAGCACCTTGGGGTGCCGGACGAGCTGGGGGTGATCGGCGACGAGGATCCCCTCGTCGCGCGCGAAGCTGACGACGGCCTGGGGATCGAGCGTCAGGAGCGCGACGGGATACGGGCGCCGGTCGCCGTACACCATCGCCTGGCTGATGAACGGATCGGCTCGCAGCATGTTTTCGACGAGCTGGGGCGCGACGTTGATCCCGCCCGAGGTCACGATCAGGTCCTTCTTCCGGTCGGTGATGTAGACGAACCCTTCCTCGTCGATGCGCCCGATGTCGCCCGTGCGGAACCAGCCGTCGGCGCCGAACGCCTCCGCCGTGGCCGCCGGCTGCTTCCAGTAGCCGCGCGTGGCGACGTTCGGGCCCCGGGCGAGGATCTCGCCGTCGGCGGCGATGCGGAGCTCGACCCCGGGGAGCGGCTGGCCGACCGAGCCGAACTTGAAGTGGTCGATGCGGTTGAAGGTCAGCGCGGGGCACGTCTCGGTGAGGCCGTACCCTTCGACGATCAGGACGCCGGCGGCGTGGAAGAACTCGGCGATCTCGCGAGGCAGCGGCGCGCCGCCCGAGACGGCGAACCGGAGCCGGCCGCCCAGCGCCGCGTGGAGCTTCGAGAAGACCAGGCGGTGGGCCAACCTGCGTTGGAGCGCGAGCCGGCGCGGGAGGGGCCGCCGCGCCTGCTCGAGCCGGGAGGCGCGCGTCCCGACCCCGAGCGCCCAGCGGAAGACCCGCCGCTTCGCGGCCGGGCCCGCGGCGACGTCGCCCAGGATCTTCGCGTGGACCTTCTCGAAGACGCGGGGGACGGCGAAGATGAAGTGCGGGCGCACCTCTTTCAGGTTGTCGGCGACACGGTCCAGGCTCTCGGCGAAGGCCGTGACGAGCCCGCGGTGGACGCCGATGAACGCCTCGAGCCGCGCGAAGGCATGCGCGAGCGGCAGGAACAGCAGGTGGACGTCGCCCGGCTCGATGCCCGGGATCCGCGCGACGGCGGCGAGCGCGGCCATGTGGTTTTGGTGGGTCTGGACGACGCCCTTCGGCTCGCCCGTGGTCCCGGACGTGTAGACGATCGTCGCCACGTCCTCGGCCGCGATCGAGGCCACCCGGTCGGCGAGCGAGGCCTTCAGCGCGCCGGCGTGCGCCCTGCCGAGCCGCCTCAGCTCCGCCCAGGTGAGAATGGGGGGCGCGTGAGCCTCGCCGCTCTCGATCACGACGAGCCCGGCGAGCCCCGGCATCCGGTCGCGCACCTCCAGCGCCTTCGCGAGCTGGGCCGCGTCCTCGACGATCAGCGTGCGGGCCGCCGAGTCGTTGACGATGTACGCGATCTGCCCCGGCGTGTAGCTCGGGTAGATCGGGACCGTGAGGCATCCCGTCGAGAGGATCGCGAAGTCGGCCTGGACCCATTCCGCGCGGCTCCGCGAGAGGAGGGCCACCGCCTCCCCTGGCCGCCGGCCGAGGGCCAGGAGCCCCAGCGCCAGCTCGCGGACGGTCTCGCCCACCCGGGACCAGGCGAGCTCCCGCCAGCGGCCCTCCGCCTTGATCAACTGTGCCGCACGGTCTCCGCCCGCCTCCACGCGGCTCCAGAACATACGCGCGAGCGTCTCATCGGCCATCGCGGGTCCTCTCGTCGCGGCCTTCCGCGCGCGTCATGGCGGCCGCGATCAGCCGCTCGATGGCGTGCCGGAGGTCTCGGATCTCGTCCCGGCCCCACCGCCGCTCGATCTTCGCGAGCTGCCGGCCGAGCTCGCGGTCGGCGAACACGTCGAGGAGCCAGCGGGAGAAGTCCCCGCGCGCCGCGTGGAAGCGCAGCACCTCCTCGCCGACCCGGGTCACCGCGTGCAGGAACCCGCCGAGGCTCTCGGCCGTCGCCGCGAGCCGGCCGTCCGGCGTGCGGAAGAGGCGTGCGGAAGAGGAAGCAGCGTTCGTCCGGCAACCGGCCCTCCGCGTACTTCCGCAGATGCCGGACGTGCGACGTCAGCCGCGGGGCCGCCAGGAACGTCACGACCCGCGCGCCCGCGCTCTCCGTCCGGACCAGGAGGAATTCCCCCAGCGGGAGATTCGGGAGGGTCGAGACGATAGAGGCGGCGTCGGCTGACAGTCCATCGAGCAGCGGGCGCAGGAAGTCGAGCTCCTCCGCCGCGGTCGTGCTGGCGAACAGGAAGACGTCGGTCGCCTTCACAACGGACTCGCGGAGCCGGCTCGCGCGGTAGGTGACGAGGCAGAAGCCCTTGTCCTCGATGCCGAGCGCCTGGTCGGCCACCCCGTCGCGATGGAGCGAGTAATGGGCCTCGTCGAGGACCACCCAGTGCGGCATCCCGCGGCGCTGCCGCCGCGCCCGGAGGAGCGCGAGCCCCGACTCCATCAGCTCGACCTTCCTCTCCTGCGGGAGCGTCGAGAGGTCGAGCACGACGCACGCCTGCGGGTCCCCGTCGAACCGCTCGAGCGCCCGCCCCCAGCCCTCGCGGTCGCCGACCTCCGTCCAGCTCACGCCGGGCAGCGGGGCCAGAACGTGGTAATCGCCCTCGGGATCGATGACGACCACGGCATAGCGGCGACCGAGCAGGCGCTCGATCAGCACGCCGGCGAGCCATGACTTCCCGGAGAGCGGATCGCCCTGGATCAGCACGTTCACCCCGCGCTCGGGGATCGCGACTTCCTCCGCCGTCTCCGCCGACCAGCCGAGGGCCACCCGGTGACGGCGGGAGCGGGCCACGGGCAGGAGGCCGCCGAGGATCGGCCCCGTGATCGCCTCCCCGATCGAGGTACCGTCGTCCCCCGGAAAGATCCAGTCGGCCCGGTCTTTCAACTCGGGGACGGCGTTGATCGGGCACGCCGTCCAGCCGCAGGCCTCGAAGAAGTCGAGGTCGTTCTCGGCGTCGCCGAGCCCGAGCACGTCGTGGAACGACAGCCCGAGCGCGCGGATCGCCTGCCCGACGCCCACCCCCTTCGAGACGCCAGGCGGCAGGAGCATGAGCGCGGCGCGGTTGTAGACGATCTGCATGCTGACGCCGAGATCGGCCAGCGTGCGTCGCACGTGCGCTTCCTCGCTGCGCCAGGTGCCGACGACGACCCGCCCCGCCTCGAATGGCACGCCGCGCCGGTCGAGCTCGGCGAGGAGGCGCGGCGGCGGCGGGGGGGCCTGGTCGCGCATCACCCCGTTCGTCGGGAAGTAGAGGACGCCGCCGTTCTCGGCCACGACCGCGTCGAAGAGGTCCAGCGGCTCGCAGACACGGATCAGCTCGAAGAACGTCCGTCCGGTGACGAGGATGAGCCGCAGGCCGGCCGCGCGCGCCCGCACGAGGGCGGCGAGCGCCTCCTCGCCGATCCGGTCGTGGGAGGCGAGCGTGCCGTCGTAGTCGCAGGCGAGCGCCTTGAAGGTCATGCCCGGCCCACCATCGCGGCGAGCGCCCGCTCGTCCAGCTCCTTAACGCCGAGGCGGCGCGAGTCGTCGAGCTTGCTGCCCGGCTCGGCGCCGACGACGAGGAAGTCCGTCGTGCGCGAGACGGAGTCGCTGACGCGGCCGCCCGCGAGCTCGATGAGGTCCGTCGCCGCGTCGCGGGTGAGCCCCTCCAACGCCCCCGTCAGGACGAAGGTCTTGCCGGTGAGCGGGCCGCGGCCCGCCGCGGCCCGGCGCTCCATGGTCGAGACGCCCGCCGCCGCGAGGCGCTCGATCACGCGCCGATTGCCGCGGTCGGCGAAGAACCGCGCGACCGACGCGGCGATCACCGGGCCCACGCCGCCGACGCGGCCGATCTCCGCGGCGGACGCCGTCGCGAGGCGGTCCAGGCGTGCGACGTGGTCGGCGAGGAGCCGCGCGACGTGCTCGCCGACCCCCGGGATGCCGAGCCCGGTCAGGAGGGCCCTGAGCCCGCGGCGGCGCGAGGCGGCGATCGCGTCCACGAGGTTGCGCGCCGATTTCTCGGCAAAGCCGTCGAGTCCCATGAGCTGATGCACCGTCAGGCGGTAGAGGTCGGCGAAATCCCTCACGAGCCCTGTGTCGACGAGCTGCTCGATGGCGGCGTCTCCGAGGTGCTCGATGTCCATCGCGCGGCGCGAGCCGAAGTGACGGAGCCGCTCCTTGAGCTGCGCGGGGCACGCGCTCCCTTCACAGCGCCAGTACGCTTCACCGGCCGGCCGGCGGGCCGGGCCGCCGCACGCGGGGCACCGCCGGGGAAACCTGAAGGGCCGGGTCTCCCGCGGGCGCTTCGAGCGCACCACCTGCACGACGTGGGGGATCACGTCGCCCGCCCGCTCGATGAGCACCGTATCGCCGACGCGGATGTCCTTGCGTCGGATCTCGTCCTCGTTGTGAAGCGTGACACTCGAGATCGTGACGCCGGCGAGCCGGACCGGAGCAAGCTTCGCGACGGGCGTGAGCGTGCCGGTCTTGCCGACCTGCACCGTGATCGCGCGGATGCGCGTCGTCGCCTGGCGCGCCTGGAACTTCAGCGCGACGGCCCAGCGCGGATGGTGGCTCGTGCTGCCGAGCCGCCGCTGCAGCTCGAGCGCGTCCACCTTGACGACGACGCCGTCGGCCTCGTACTCGAGCGCGTCGCGCCCGCGCTCGAGGCCCTCGCAGTAGCGGACGACCGCGTCCACGTCGTCGCGCCGCCGGTTGCGGGGGTTCGTCCTGAACCCCGCGGCGCGGAGCGCCGCGAGCGCGTCCCCGTGCGTGGCGAGGTCGAGCCCGGGCGCCCATGTCACCTCGTAGACGAAGACGTCCAGCGGCCGGCGTGCCGTGACCGTCGGATCCTTCTGCCTGACCGACCCGGCCGCCGCGTTCCGGGGATTCGCGAACGTCGCCTCCCCTCGCGCCTCCAGCGCCCGGTTCAACCGCTCGAACGCCGCGCGCGGCATGAACGCCTCGCCGCGCACCTCGAGGTCGTCCACCCGGGCGAGCCGGCCCTGGAGCGTCTTCGGGACCGTCTCGATCGTCGCGAGGTTCGCCGTGACGTCCTCGCCCGTGCGGCCGTCGCCCCGCGTGGCCCCCCGCACGAATCGCCCGCGCGCGTAGACGAGGGCGACGCCGAGACCGTCGACCTTCGGCTCGCACACCCACGCGAGACCCGCCCTCGGCACCGCGCGCTCGACCCGCGCGGCGAACTGGTACAGTTCCCCGACGCCCATGGCGTTGTCGAGCGAGAGCATCGCGACGCGGTGGGCGACGGGCGCGAACGCGCGCGCGGCGCGCCCGGCCACCCGCTGCGTCGGGCTGTCGGGCGTGACGAGCCCGGGGTAGCGCGTCTCGAGGTCGCGGAGCTCGCGGACGAGGGCGTCGTACTCGGCATCGGAGATCTCGGGCCGGGCGAGGACGTAATACAGACGGTCGTGCCGGCGGATCTCCCTCCGAAGCTTCGCGACCCGCCGCCGGGCTGACGGGGGGGCCGGGCGTGCCCCGCGAGACCCGTGTTTCAGCGGGTTGACCTCACGACGACCCGGCGTGAATGGCCGAGGCGTGTGGCTGCGGGCATGGTCTGAGAGGGGGGCGGGGCGTGCCCCCCGAGACCCGTGTTTCAGCGGCTTGACCTCGCCGCCGCCCGGAGTGAACGGCGCGCGCGTGTCGCCGCTAGCGTGGTCTCGGGGGGCACGCCCCGCCCCCCTCTCAGACCCCGCTCGGCTTGACCGTCGCCGCGCCATGCGCGTCGGTCCGGAGCGCCTTGAGGCGCTCGACGTTCTCCGCGAGCGCCCGTTCGACCGCGGCGTTGACGCTGCCCTCGGGGAACTCGCCTCGGGGCCCGCTGCGCTCGCCGGCGGGCCGCCCCGAGAGGATCTCGATCCCCTCGTCCACGGTGCTGACGGCGTGCACGTGGAACCGCCCCTCGCGGACCGCCTGCACCACGTCCTCCCGGAGCATCAGGTGGCGCGCATTCGCAGCAGGGATCATCACGCCGTGGCGGCCCGTGAGGCCGCGCGCGCGGCAGACGTCGAAGAAGCCCTCGATCTTCTCGTTGATCCCGCCGACGGGCTGGATCTCGCCCCGCTGGTTGACCGACCCCGTCACCGCGATGGACTGCGTGAGCGGGATGCCGCTGAGGCTCGA
This sequence comes from Candidatus Rokuibacteriota bacterium, assembly GCA_016179925.1. Lineage (GTDB taxonomy): Bacteria > Methylomirabilota > Methylomirabilia > Rokubacteriales > CSP1-6 > JACPCG01. Next base: position 30,655 of record JACPCG010000090.1, read on the forward strand.
CAGGAGCGCCAGCAGCTCCGCCGAGGAGGCGCTGTCACCTTCGACTTCCTCGTAGTGCTGCTCGAAGGTGACCGAGGCCGACAGCGCGAGCGGCCGCTCGCGCGCGTAGCGGCCGGCGAGAAACCCGGTGAGGATCATGACGCCCTTGGAGTGGATCGGCCCGCCGAGCTTCGCCTCGCGCTCGATGTCCACGACGCCGGGCTCGCCCGAGTACGTGCGCACGGTGATGCGCGAGGGCCGGCCGAAGGCGTGATCGCCGGTGGACAGGACCGAGATCCCGTTGACCTGACCCACCGCCTCGCCGTCCGTGGCGATGAGCAGCGTCCCCTCGGCGATCATGCGACCGATGCGCTCCTCGACCAGGTTCGACCGGTAGACCTTCTGCTCGATGGCGTGGCTGACGTCCTCCGCGGTGACGCGCGGGTGGAGGCGCCCCTGCGCGTAGAACGCGGCGTCGCGGACCAGATCGAGAAGGGCGCCGAGCCGCGAGCTGAGCCGTCCCTGGTGGGCGACGAGCCGCGAGCCGTGCTCGATCAGCTTGGCGACGCCGTCGGCGCCGAAGTGGCGGATCCCGTCGTCGCGGCAAGCGCCGCCGATGAAGCGGGCGTAGAGGAGCTCGGTCTCGGGCGCACGGACGAGCGAATCGTCGAAGTCCACCTTGACCTTGAAGAGTTCGCGGAAGTCCTCGTCGAGGGCGTAGAGGAGATAGTAGTAGAGGGGGCTCCCGATCAGCACGACCTTCACCGAGAGGGGGATCGGCTCGGGCGCCAGCCCCGCCGCGGTGACCATCCGGAACTCCTCGAGCGGCTCCTCGATACGCACGGAGCGGCTCGTGAGCGCCTTCTTGAGCGATTCCCACGCGTGGAAGTTCCTCAGCACGTCCTTCGCCTCGAGGATCAGGTAGCCGCCGTTGGCCCGGTGGAGCGCCCCCGCCTTGATCAGCGTGAAGTCCGTGACGAGGGTGCCGAAGTGGGCGCGGTGCTCGATCCGGCCCACGAGGTTCGCGTGGGTCGGATTCTGCTCGAACACGACCGGCGCGCCCGTGGCGCCGCTGCGGTCCACGAGGACGTTCACCCGGTAGCGGTCGAGGAACGCGCCCGGCGGCGGCGGGAACGGGAGCGCGGGCTTGCCTTCCACCGCAGTCCGGAACTCCTCGGCGTGGGCGACGAGGTCCTTCTCGACGTCGTCGAGATAGCGCTGGACGCTATCGAGGCCCGCGAACCTCTCGCGCAGCTCGCGGATGAGCTGGCGCGTGGCCGCCGCCGCCACCTCGCTCACGAGCTTCTCGTGGGCCTGGCGCGCGTCCCGCTCGAGCTGTCGGAGCTGGCGGAGCGTGTTCTCCACCTGCTCCTCGAGCTTGCTCGCGGCGGCGGCGATCCGCCCCTTGATCGCCTCGGGGAGCGCTTCGAACTCCTCCTGGGAGAGCGGCTTGCCCCGGGGCGCGGGAGCGACGGCGAGCCCGGTCGGCGTGCGGACGAGGACGAATCCCGCCGCCTGCGCCGCCTCCTCGAGGCGGGCCATCTCCTTTTCCTGCCCCCGGGCCAGGTCCTCGAGGATCTTCGACTTCTGGCGCTCGAACTCGTCGCCCTCGAAGGCGCGCGGCAGCCGCGCCTTGCACTCCTCGACCAGCCGCGCCATCTCGTCGCTGAGCTCCCGTCCCCGCCCCGCGGGAACCGTGATCGCCGTCGGGCGGTACCCGTCGGTGAAGTTGTGCACGTAGCAGTGGTCGGCAGCGCCGGGCTCGTCCTGGGCCGCCCTGGCCAGCAGGCGTTGCATCGTGGTGGTCTTGCCGGTCGCCGGCGGGCCCAGCACAAAGAGGTTGTACCCGTGGTGCCGGACGCCGATGCCGAACGTGGTCGCGCTCAGCGCGCGCTCCTGCCCGATCATCCCCTCGAGCGTGGGCAACTCCTCGGTCGAGCTGAATGGCAGGCTGGCCGGATCGCAGACGGCTCGCAGCTCTTCGGGCTTCAGTCGGCGCATGTATGAAACACGTATGCGATCTCGATGCCAGACCGATGAGCGCCGAATCAGCCTGTTGGGGCGTTCATACCCGCACGGATTGGGTCACGGCCGCCCCGGTGGTGCGATTCCGCCTCACCGGACGACTAGTCCGATCACCTCAGAACAACCGCCGGCGATCTTTTGGAACGTGGACATTTCGATGGTGCGGCTACACCCGGTTTCTCTGGCAACGACATTGCACCGTTCCCTCGTCACCGAGCCTCATCTTTTGGGGGGCGAAGCCATGCGGCAAGCACGGCAGTGGCATCACCGGGAGCGCTGGGGGCTGATCCTCGCCGGAGGAGACGGGCTGAGACTTCGCCCGCTCACCCGGCTGATCGCGGGCGACGAGCGCCCGAAGCAATTCTGCTCCGTCCTGGCGCGGGAGAGCCTGCTCGAGCAGACCCGCCGTCGGGCCGCGCTCGCGATCCCGCCCGCCCGGACCCTCGTGGTGCTCACGCAGACCCACGAGCGCTATTACGCCCCGCTCGTCGCCGGCATGCCGCCGCACTGCGCGATCGTCCAGCCCGAGAACCGTGGGACCGCCGCCGCCATCCTGTATGGCGCACTGCGCATCGCCGCCACCGAGCCTTTGGGCGCGGTGGCCGTCCTGCCGTCCGATCACTACGTCTCGGATGACTCGGTGTTCATGGGCCATGTGGCGGCGGCGTTCTTGGCGGTCCGCGCGCGCCCCGAGCTGGTGGTGCTGCTCGGGATCACCCCCGAGAGCGCTGAAACGGAGTACGGCTGGATCGAGCCGGCCGAGCCGATCCCGGGCAGCGCGCTCTGCCGGGTCGCCCGATTCTGGGAAAAGCCGGTGCCCCTGCTCGCGCGGGTGCTGCTGGAGCGGGGCTGCCTGTGGAACAGCTTCGTCATGGTCGCGCGCATTCCCGCGCTTCTCGCCATGATCCGGAGCGCTGCGCCCGACCTCGAGCGTGCCTTCACGGCGGTCCAGCCGATGTTCGGGACAGCCGCCGAGAACGGAGCGGTTCGGGCGCTCTACCGGCACCTGGCACCGCTGAGCTTCTCCGACGACGTGCTCGCGACCCGCCCGGCCAACCTGGCGGTGCTCCCGGTGGAGGGCGTGCGGTGGAGTGACTGGGGTCAGCCGAAACGCGTGATGCAGACACTCGGCCGCCTCGGGATCGAGCCCGTGTGGGCCGAGCGTGCCGCCGCGCAACTCGCGTGATGGGAGGCCGCTGCGCGGCCAAGGGTGTAAGGCACGGCCCGACCGTCGGGCGCCGGACCCTGGAAGGCGCCGCGACGGCAAAGGCACAAGGAGACCACCAATGCTCAAGAACGAGGTCTACAACCTGATGGAGACGGGAACCGTGCTCTCGAAAGGGCTCCATCGCTACGGGACGTTCCTGAGAGATGCGCAGGACTGCCCGAACTGCCAGCAGATCTGGAACTACATGCGGCAGACCGACGAGGAGCAGCTCAAGCGGATCCTCAACCACCTGAAGCAGCATTTCGATAAGGAGGTCGAGCTCAGACTCACGGCCTGACGCCCGTCAGGCGACAGCCGAGAAAGGAAGGATCATGAAGACGATGTGTGCGATCGTGCTCGCCGCGGCGCTTCTGACCCTGCCGTCGGCGCCGACGGCGTTCGCGGCGGAGAAGTGTCCGCCCGAGGTCGCCGAAGCCAAGGCGATGCTCGCCAAGGCGACGGCCATCGCCAAGAAGCCGCTGGCTCGCGCCAAGGAGCCGCTGGCGCCCAAGACACTCGCCGCCGCCAAGCAGCAGGACGTGCAGGCCCCGCGCGGCCAGGACGTCCAGGCGCCGCGTGGTCAGGATGTGCAAGCGCCGCTCGGCCAGGACGTCCAGGCGCCGCGTGGTCAGGACGTGCAGGCACCCCGCGGTCAGGATGTCCAGGCTCCACGCGCCAAGCAGCAGGACGTCCAGGCGCCGAGGCTCACGAAGGCCCGCAAGCTCGTGCGCGAGGCGGAGGCGGCGTGCAAGAAGGGCGACATGGCGCTCTCGGCCAGCAAGGCGAAAGCGGCCATGGAGCTCTTGAAGTAGGGGGAGAGGGGGCCCGCCGTGAAGGTCACGATCTCGGTCATCAAGGCTGACGTCGGGCCGGTGGCGATCAACACCGCGGTCGCGGGCCCGTACTGCCTGCCGTTGATCTCGTGCCTGGCCTTCTCGATGGACGCCGAGGGGCGCTTCACGACGGAGTACCTGGACGTCTTCGGCAACGTCGCGTGGGAGGCGACGCGGCTCAAGGTCCAGCGGAAGGCCGACGAGTGGCGGCGGCAGGGCTTCGTCGGCCCCACGATGGCCTCCCACGCCGAGCTCGCCTACACGGGCATCATGGACGCACTCGCCGCCCTCGACCTGGAGTTCGTCTCACGGAAGGAAGGCTGACCGAAAGGAGATGCTCAGATGATCGGACAAGTGTGCACGAAGCCCGTGGTCACCGTCTCGCCCGGGGCCACGGTCCAGGAGGCTGCCCGCCTCATGCAGCGGAAGAACGTCGGCGCGCTGGTCGTCGTCGGCAGCAGCCGGCCGCAGGGGATCCTGACCGACCGCGACATCGCCATGGCGGTGGTGGCCGAGGGCCGGGACCCGGCGACGCTCAGCGTGGGCGCCGTGATGCGGAAGAACCCGGCCGTGATCCGCGAGGATCGAGGGATCTTCGACGCCATCAAGCTGCTCAGCGCCAAGGGCGTCCGCCGGCTCCCCGTCGTGAGCCGGACGGGGAAGCTCACCGGCATCATCGCGCTCGACGACCTGCTCATGCTCCTCGGCACCGAGATGGGCCACGTCTCCCACGCGCTGTCGCGTGGGCTGGGGCGACCCAGACTGGCTCTCGCGAGCTGACGACGGCCTGCCGGTCGGCGGCCTTCCCGGGCGTCGGGCCCGGACGAGGCAATCCGGGCCGCCGACCGGTCACATTGCACGGGTCGGGCGTTCAGCGGCGGACGCTTGCGAGCACGGCGCGCGCGAGGCGCGGAAGCTCTGGATCGCGCGCGCCCATGATGAGCACGGTGTCGCCGGCCCGTGCCTCGCTCACCACCCACCGGCGGGCGGCGTCGTAGTCGGGGGCGTAGCCGCAGCGCATGGCGGCCGGGAGGTCCTCCGCCAGCGTGCGGCTCGAGATGTCCTTCGCGACGGTGCCGCCGGCGTAGAAGATCTCGGCGTAGCAGAAGCGATCCTCCGGCCGGAGCAGCCCGGGGAGCAGCGCCCGCAGCTCATGGCGCAGGAAGCGCGCCGGGCCGAACCCGTGGGGCTGGAAGAGGGCGACCACGCGCGGCGCACCGGCCTGCGCGGTGCTGACGGCCGCGCGGATCTTCTGGCCGTTGTGCGCGTAGTCGTCCACGACGCGGATGCCGCCCGTGGTCGTGCCGACGACCTCGAACCGCCGCGCCACGCCGGGGAACCGCGCGAGCAGATCCTCCACGGCGACGGCGTCGAGGCCCAGCTCGAGCGCCACCAGCGCGGCGGCCGCGGCATTTTCGAGGTTGTGGAGGCCGGGCTGCGGGACGTCGAGCGGCACCTCGCGGAACTCGAATCCCAGCACGCCCGTGGCACGGCCGGGGCCGGTGCGCGTGACCTGGAGCCGCGCCTCGGCGTCGGGCGCGGCGCCGTAGGTGAGGGGCTTGAACCGACGCAAGAGCGCGGCCGCCTCCGGGCACGCCGCGTTGACGAGGAGCCGGCCGCAAGATTCGGCGAAGGCCGTGAATTGCGGGCGAAGCGCATCCAGCTCGCCGTGGTCACGGCTGATGTTGTGCACGAGGCCGAGCGCGGGCCGATAGCCGGGGAGCGTGCCGTCGGACTCGCAGGCCTCGGCGACGACGGGCCCGGCGGCGGGCCCGGCGACGAAGCATCCGCCCGAGCCCTCGCCCACGAGCGCTGCGCCGCCGAGCACGGTGGCGGGCACGCCCGCCTCGCGCAGGAGCCAGCCCACCATGCCGACGATGGTGCTCTTGCCACTCGTGCCCGCGATGGCGACGCCCGGTCCGCCCGCGTTGACCACCTCGGCGAGGAGCTCGGGCCGGGACACGCACGGGAGGCCGAGCGCGCGCGCCGCGCGCATCTCGGGCGTGTCGGCCTCGACCGCCGCCGAATAGACGAAGCGGTGGATCGCGTGGGTCACGGCCGTTCCGTCGTGCGGGTGCAGCTCGATCCCCAACCCCCTGAGCCGCGCGACGAGCTCCGGGTTCTTGCCCTGATCGAGCGAGCGGTCAGAGCCCTGGACCGGATGGCCGCGCGCCCGCATCAGGCAGGCGAGGGGGTTCATGCCGGCGCCGGCGACGCCGGAGAAGTGATAGCGCATCGTGGTCAGCCTACCACCACCCTCCCGGAGCTCAGACGCTCCTCACAGCGCGCGCAAGCGGACGCGGAAGTCGACGTTCTCGCGCACCCATTTCCACAGGCGTGTCTGGTCGGCCGGCTCGAGCCCGGACGTGAGCTGATTGCGCCAGCCTTTCATCACCTCGGCCTCGGCCGTCCACAGCCTGACCCGCTGTCGCGGGACTCCCTTCCGCCACTGCTCCGCCACCTTGGGGCTTGGATACGTCAGCCGCAGGGTGAGGTTCCTCGACAGGAACTCGAGCGGACCGAGGTCGATCTTCCCGTACATCTCCCGCGAGCCGGGTTTGACGTTCCGGATCGGCACGTCGGGAACGCCATCGGTCACGAGCAGCACCGTGATCGGGCTGAGGACGAGGTTGCGCTCCTTGGCGATCCGCGCCACCTGGGCGAAGAAGACGTTGAAGTCGGTGAGCGTGTCGGTGGATGGGAACCAGCCCTTGAGATCCGCTTCGATCTGCGCGATGTCCTTGCCCGTGAAGTCGAGCATCGGGTGAAAGGCCTTGGGCTCGCTCGCCTCCTTGCCCCCGATGGCGGCGACGAACAGCTCTCGCGGCTGGCTGAGCCCGCCGAGGCCGTTGAGGTGGCCATAGAGGTAGTAGGCGAGGAAGCTGATGGCGTTGCCGTAATCCCCCGACTGGGTGAAGGACCCACTCGTGTCGACGCCGACGAACAGCGTCTCCCGCGACGCGTAGTGGGCCGCCGGTTGCGCCATGGCCGTCGTCGCGAGCAGAGTGACGGCGAACAGCGCGACGGTGAGCGAGCAGGCGCGGCGGCTCACAGGTTGCCCTGCCTTCTCGGCTGGAGGCGCATTGCGGCCAGGATCTCCCGCGCCTCCGTCACCTCCTTCAGGCTCTTGAACGGCAGGTTGAAGACCGGCCGGGCCGTCAGCAGGACCATCGCGAAGTTCAGCGCAACGGCGACGAGGTGCAGGACGGGCAGGGCGAGGTACTCGAGGAGCTGGTCGCTCTTCTCGTGGAGCCAGCCGATCTCGCGCTTGAAGTCCGCGAGCGGCGCATGCCACCAGGCGAGCCCGGGCTCCGGCTTCAGCGGTTGGCCCTCGGGGGCGGTCATCGGCTGCCGCGAGATGAAGGCGAGCAGCGGCGGCGTCCCGTACTGGCCGAACAGGAACCACGTCATGCCACGGATGCCCACCCAGCCGAACGTCGCCACGCCCATCGTGAACCAGAGGCCGGGCCGGAACTTGTCCCCGGTCTGCTGGACGATCCAGGGCGTGACGGCGTCGACCAGCTCCCGGTAGAGGAACATGACCTCGAAGAACATGACGAAGAGTTCGACCAGGACGATCTGGACGATGAACTTGGACTCCCGCTTCTTGACCGCCTCAACGAGCGCCTGGATACACGCGAAGCTGCCCATGATCAAGAGCAGCAGGAAGAGCCACAGGAGCATCCCGGTCGCCCGCGGCACCTGGTCCGTGCCGGCGAGATCGACCAGCACCTGCGACAGGGTCGGCATCAGCGTGTAGGTGAAGATCGTCGCCTCGAGCGCGCACCAGAAGAGCAGCATCACGAAGGCGATCCATGGCACGCCGGGCCGGAAGTACCGGTCCGTCATCCGGCCGGTCACGGACAGCGGCAAGAGGACGAGCTGGCGGGCCGCCTCGAAGACGAGCTTCACGGCGAGGTTGGCGAGCGTGACCAGCCAGCCGAACACGACGGCCCCCATCCGTACCACACCGACCCAGTACATCCAGGCCGCGCGGGCGGCGTCCCACCACGTCATCAGGAGGGTCGAGACGAACTCGACCCGCCGCGATCGGAACGGCAGCGTGTACACGGAGAGCGCCGTGCACCAGATGGCGACGAGGGCGAGGAGCACAGGGAGCAGGACGAAGACGTACTTCACCGCCGCGGCCCAGGCGGGCGAGGAGTCGAGGAAGAAGCCGAGCAGGATCTGCTGCAGGCGCGGAACCCAGGCGACCGGCGCCGCGGCCAGCTCGGCGAGGCCGCGCCACGCTTCCGGGAATGTGGCGATGATCCGATCCATAATGGGAGTCCTCCTTGGTTATGGGCTTTGCGACCCGGAGCGATCAGGGCGGGGCGCCGCGGTCGAGTCGCGGTCGATGCCCGTGGGCTCTTGTCGTTCGAGCGGCTCGCGCTCGTCCACGCGGGCGGGACTCTCCACGGCGAAACGGAGCCCCGACCCGGCTCGGCTCATGCGCACGAGGACGGCCGCACGGCCCGCGCCGGTGCTCACGCCGGTCGCGAGGTCCCCACGGCCGATGCGCCGCAGGATGCGGATGACGTAGCGGCGGGTCTCGGGGTATGGCGGAATCCCGCCCGAGAGCCGCACCGCCTGCTCGCCGGCGTTGTAGGCGGCGAGCGCGAGCGGCAGGTTGCCATTGAAGCGATCCATCAACCGGCGAAGGTGGCGAACGCCGCCTTCGATGTTCTCGTACGGGTCGAAGGTGTCGTCCACCTGAAGGCTCGACGCCGTTCGCGGCATCAGCTGCATCAAGCCGCGCGCGCCCCTGCGCGACACCGCCCGCGGGTTGAACTCGGATTCGGCTTCGACGATCGCGGCGACGAGGAGCGGCGCGACGCCGTAACGGGCGGCGACCTCCTTGATGTGGGCCACGATCTCCACGGACGTGAAGTCATCCGTCGCCGTGCCGGCTGAACCGTCGGCACCGAGCACCTGGCGTGCGGCCTCTCGAGCGGCCTGCAGCGTGTGGGGCCGTGCCGTCAGGTACGCAGGAACGATCGTGAACAGCAGGACAGCCAGACCGAGCGTATGACCCGTGAGCATGGAGAGCGCCTCTCGCATGGCAACGATGAGAGGACGCAACGAGGGTGCCAGACCCCTCCCTGAGGGCAGAGGCCCGCGTTTTCAGTCGGTTAGATGGCGATGGGAGGGGACCCAGCGTCATGGAGGCGAAAGGCTGGTGCCATTCCGTCCTCGGACGCCTCGATGACAAGGTGAGGTCCTTGCACACCCTCACGGGTCGCTACGTTTATCAGTTCGGGCATCGCGGCCTGACGCTCCACTTGGAGCACGCTCTTATCGGAGCAACGGCGATGACCGAAGGGCTGATCCTGGTCACACGCAACGTGAGCCGTTTCCCGATGCTCTCCCTGGAGCACAATCTCATCCGTTTCCACGCGCGCTGAGCAGGTCGATCTATCGGGCAGGCCAAGCAGCCGAATACCGGCTCGCCGCGAGTTTAGAACCCCGGCCCCTCGTTCTGCCAGGGCTCGCCCCACGAGGGTTCGGGGAAGCCGTACTCGTAGAGCTCGCCGAGGGCCGGCGCCTCCGCCAGCGGGCGGACACTCGTCACGCGGTCGCGGATGAGCGCCTCGAAGGCGCGCAGCACGTCGCGCTCGGTGAGCATCCCGACGACGCGGCCGTCCTCGACCACCGGGAGTGCGCCGACCTTCTGCTCGTGCATGAGGCGCGCCGCCTGGCGGATCCCACTCTCCGGCCGCACCGTGAGCACGGCCCACGTCATGATCTCGCGCACCGTCAGCGCCCCGAGCGCCTCCGCCAGGTCGCCGAGCCGCTCCTGGATCGCGGGGTCGAAGACCATCTGCCGCAGATCGCGGTCGGTGACGGTGACGATGCCGATGAGACGCCCGCCGTCGTCCAGGACCGGCAGATGACGGATCTTGCGCAGCTTCATCAGCGCGACGGCCTCCCGGACCGGCGCGCCGGCGCGGATGGTTGCCACGGGTGTCGTCATCCACTCCTTGACCGGCACCGCATCCGGCCATTCCGGCTCCGGCCGCGTGACCGATCGCTTCCGCTGCGCCATCGTCTCTCCCTCCTCCTCCTTCGAGTCAGTACCCTCGGGGACGGCACGGACCTCGCCGCTGAAGCGAAGGCCGCGGAGGAAGTCGAGGAATGTCGGCTCGAAGCGCCCGAGGGAGGCGAGGTACGCGAGCGCGTCGGCGGAGAACTCGAAGCCTTCGAGGAGGCCGAGCGCGTCCTCGAGTCCGGCCGCGACCAGGAACCCCCGCGCGCGCGGGAGCTTCCTGACGAAGAGGCTGAAGGTCGCGTCGGCGCTCATCCCCTCTCGCCAGTACGACGCCGCCATGGTGAGCTCGTAGAGGTCCGTCAAGAGCGCGACCTCGCGTGTCAGGACAGGGCCCGACTGAAAGGCCCCCCGCGGGCGCGCAGACGTTTGCCGTTCGCCGATCACGCCCTGTCTTCGAGCAAGCCTGATGCCGCCGAGCCCCGACCTTTGTTTTCAAGTCGTTCGCCCTCGGCCGCGGACGTCCTCTGGGGAGACCGGGCCCGGGGTGTCGCGCCGCCGCCCCACCCGGGTGACGTCGAATCCATTGAAAACAGGGCGCTCGCGGCCTGGCAACGGCCTTGCACCCCCTCGAGTCGTGATCCTCTTTGCCCTTCCCGCCCACGAGCCCCTTGCCGCGGCGCTCCACGACCTCGCCGGGCTCGAGCGCGGCCGCGTCGCGGTGAGCCGCTTCGCCAATCAGGAGCTGCACGCGGCACTCGAGACGGACCCTGCCGGGCACGCGTGCGTCGTCCTCGGCGCGGTCGCGCCGCCGGACGAGCACATGCTCGCGACCCTGCTGCTCTGCCACACGCTCAAGAAGGAAGGTGCCAGCACCGTGACCGCGCTCCTGCCGTACCTCGGGTACGCGCGCCACGACAAGGCCGAGCCCCGCAAGAGCCGCGCGACCGCGTGGCTCGGCGCGCTGCTGCACGCCTCGGGCGTGGACGAGGTCGTCGCGGTGGACGTCCACTCGAGCCTCGTCCATCAGCTCTTCCCGATCCCCCTCCGCTCCCTCTCACCGGCGGAACTCTTCGCCCGCGAGCTGGCGACGCTGCCGCTCGCCGAGCCGACGATCGTGGCGCCCGACGCGGGCGCGCGCGAGCGCTGCGAGGCGGTGCGGCGGGCCGCGTCCATCGGGCGCCCCGTGGCGTACTTCGCGAAGGAGCGGACCCGCGAGGGGATCAAGCACTCGGTCCTGCACGGCACGGTCAGCCGCGAGGCGATCCTGGTGGACGACATCCTCGACACCGGGGGGACGCTCGTCGCGGCGTGCGAAGCCTTGCGGCGGGCGGGCGCCGAGGAGATGGTCGTCATGGTCGCCCACGGGCTCTTCACGGGCAGGGCCTGGGAGCAGCTCCGGTCGCTCGGCGTCTCCCGCGTCTACTGCACCGATACGACCCCGCCGCCCGCGGGTCTCGGCGCGGTCCCGGTCGTCGTCCTGTCCGTCGCCCCGCTGCTCGCGGGATGGTTCAAGCGCCCGTGAGGAAGGACTCATGAACGAGCACGCCGAACGTCTCGTGCACGTCCGTGTCGATGTCGAGGAGATCGCGCGCCTCGCGCGGGAGTGGTTCACGCGCTCCCTGGCGACGTGATCCGCACCCCGTCCGGCCCCGAGGCGCTCCGCGCCCACGTCGCGACGCTCGCAGGCGAGATCGGCGAGCGCAACGTCTTCCGGCCGCGGGCCCTGGCGGACGCGGCGGACTTCATCGCGCGCGAGTGGCGCCGGCAGGGCTACGAGGTCGTGCCGCAGACGTACGACTGCCAGGGGCTCCCGTGCGCGAACCTCGAGATCGCGCGCCGCGGGACCCACCGGCCCGAGGAGATCGTCCTCGTTGGCGCGCACTACGACTCGGTCCTCGGCAGCCCGGGCGCCGACGACAACGCGAGCGGTGTGGCGGCGCTCCTGGCGATGTCGCGGCGCTTCGCGGAGGCCGCACCCGCGCGGACCGTCCGCTTCGTCGCCTTCGTCAACGAGGAGCCGCCGCTCTACTTCACCCGCGACATGGGCAGCGACGTGTACGCGCGCGCGGCCCGCGCGCGCGGCGACGACATCCGCGCGATGCTCGCGCTGGAGACGATCGGCTACTACAGCGAGGCCGCCGGCAGCCAGCACTATCCGCCGGGCTTCCGGTTCTTCTTCCCCGGCCGGGGAGACTTCGTCGCCCTCGTCTCGAACCTCCGCTCGCGCCGGCTCCTGCGGCGTACGGTGCGGGCGTTCCGCGCCGGCTCGGACTTCCCCGTGGAGCACCTGGCGACGCCCGGCCTGGTCCCAGGCGCCGCCTGGAGCGACCACCGCTCGTTCTGGCGCCAGGGATACCGCGCGCTCATGGTCACCGACACGGCGTTCTACCGCTACCCGCACTACCACTCACCCGACGACACGCCGGACAAGCTCGACTACGGGGCGCTGGCCCGCGTCGCGGAGGGGCTCGCGAACGCCGTCGAGACCCTCGCGCTCGAGGAGTGACCCGCTCGATGCGGCCCCACTTCCACCCGAGCCTCGTCAACGACCCGTTCGGCGACCCGGCGCTCGACGTGGAGTTCCTCTTCGAGCGGCGGGCGCCGTTCGGCCAGGACGACGTGGAGCTGGCGGCGCGAAAGTACCATCTCACGGCCCGCCAGGCCGGGCTCGTGGCCCGGCAGGCCGAGGTCAAGCGGCTGGTTCCCTTCCATTTCTCCCCGCGCTATGCCGGTGAGGAGGAACATCTCCGGCGGGAGGCCGCGGACACGTTCACCTCCTGAGGCCCGAGGCCGGGATGCCGGCGCCTCAGGTGGGGCGGGAATTCCCGAAACCCGGCGCGTCACCACCGCCCCATGACCGGGAGGTGGCTGAATTTCCTGAAGTCATGCCCTGACCGCCCGGTACGCGGTTTGCACGTTTCCTCGCACGGGGTTTCACGCCCATGAAAACGGACGAGTTCCTCGCGCGCGTCCAGGAATCGGGCGCGCTCGGGAGCCGCAAGGAGGCGGCGCGGCGGTCGAAGGCGGTGGTGAGCGCGCTCGCCCAGATGGTGCCCGACGCCGAGACGCGACGGCACTTCGTGACCCAGCTGCCGGGGTTCCTCAAGTCCCACCTGCTCGCCGAGCGGCCGCGCTACTTGAAGATGACGCCCGATGCATTCCTCCAGCACATCGGGCACGCATTGGACGCCCACGTGCCCGAGGCCCAACGCACGCTGCGCGCCGTCTACGGCGCGCTCGAGGAGGCCGTGGCGTCCGGCGAGATCGCCGATTTCGAGGAGCGCATCCCGAAGGACATCAGGGCGCTGCTCCGGCGATAGCGCGAGGCTCCATTGACAGCCGACCGGCCCGACACGAACGCCGTGCTCGCCCGCGCGAAGAAGCCCTCCGAGGACGCGCTGCGGCTGCACCCCCTCTACCGGGGAAAGCTGAACAACTCGCTCATCTTCCCGGGCCTCTTCTGCGGCGCGCTCGACGTCCGCGCGCGGGCCATCACCGACGGGATGGCCGCGGCGGTCGCGCGCGAAGTGGCGGCCTTCGCCGAGGCGCGTGGAATCCAGGACGACGACATCCTCCCGCGGACGGACGAGTGGGACGTCCATCCCCGGGTCGCGGTGGCGGCGGCGACCGAGGCCAGGCGCAGGGCACGGCGAGAGTCGTGAAGAGCCGCGAGGACGTTTATAGTGAGGCTGCCCGGACCATGCGGAACGCGCGCGAGACGACACGCCTGCTCATGCGCGAAGGGCTCATCCCCGAGCCACCCGAGGGAGCCTGACACGATGGGCCTATTCACCGTCGGCGAGGAAGTCAACCACCGGATCGGCGACCCGCAGTGCCCGGAATGCTGGGAGGAGTATCCGGAGCCGTGCCGCTGCGGCGGGTTGATGCACGCGGCGGCGGGCTCCGAGGAGGATCCCGACGGCAACGTCCTGCTCATCACCTCCTGCGACCAGTGCGGCCGGTCCGAGGACCAGCTGGACGAGGTGTGAGGCTCACGTGATCGCGCCCGCATGGCCCGCGTATCTCGGACTCCCGCTCGCCGAGCTCCGCCGCCGGGCGGCGGTGGCGATCGAGGGGCTTGCCGCGTGCACCGCGTGCCCCCGCAACTGCCGCGTGAACCGCCTCGAGAACAAGACCGCGGCGTGCCGGAGCGGCCGCTACGCCCGCGTCGCGAGCTACTTCCCCCACCGGGGCGAGGAGGACTGCCTCCGGGGCTGGCGGGGCTCCGGGACGATCTTCTTCTCGTGGTGTAATTTGCGCTGCGTTCACTGCCAAAACTTCGACATCAGCCAGCAGGGCGCGGGCGAGGAGACGCGTCCGGAAGCGCTGGCCACCATGATGCTCGAGCTCCAGGACATGGGCTGCCACAACATCAACCTCGTGACGCCGGAGCACGTCGTGCCCCAGATCCTCGAGGCGCTGCCCTTCGCCGTCGCGCGCGGCCTCCGGCTCCCCATCGTCTACAACACCGGCGCCTACGACGCGCTCGAGAGCCTCCAGCTCCTCGACGGGATCGTGGACATCTACATGCCCGACTTCAAGTTCTGGGACCGGGAGCTGTCGCTCAAGTACCTCCGCGCCCGGGATTGTCCCGAGGTCGCGCGCGCCGCCATCCGCGAGATGCACCGGCAGGTCGGCGACCTCGTGATCGGCGCAGACGGGCTCGCGCGGCGGGGCCTCCTCGTCCGGCACCTGGTCATGCCGGGCGGCATCGCGGGAACGCGGGAGATCATGCGCTTTCTGGCCGAGGAGATCTCGAAGGACACCTACGTCAACGTCATGGACCAGTACTACCCGGCGGGGCGCGTGTCCCGCGAGCGATTCTTCGAAATCAACCGGCGTATCACCCGGGCGGAGTACGACGAGGCGGTCCGCGCCGCGCTCGAGGCCGGACTCCATCGGCTCGATCAGCCCCGTCGGCTCGCGCCTGTGATCTGAATGAGCACCGTCATGGCAACGTCTAACGAACCTATGACGCTCACGGAATTCGATCGCGCGACGAACGAAGAGCTGGCTCCATCCGTCGGTCTCGAGGAGGTCGGTCTCGAGGAGGGGGAAGAGCGCGAGCTCGAGGAACCCGTGGAGGAGGCGCCTCCGCCGAGGGAAGCGGACCCCGTGCGCCTGTACTTCGGCGAAATGGGCAAGGTGCGTCTCCTGACCGGCGCGCAGGAGGTGGAGATCGGCCGGCGGATCGAGGCCGGCCAGATCGAGCTCCAGCGGGCGCTCGGCGCCATCCCGATGGCGGTCCACGCCCTCGTGCAACTCGGCGACAGGCTCCGCCGGGGCGAGAGCGCCGCGGCCGACGTCCTGGTCCTGGCGGACGGGGCCGAGCTGGACCGCAAAGCGCTCGCGCCGATCCTCCGCTCCTTCGACCGCCTCCGCCGGTGCTCGAAGTCCATGGCCGCGCGCCGTGAGGCGATCCAGGCGCTCGTCGCCGCGCTGCCGCTGAAGCCCGCGCTGGTGGACGACCTCGTGGCCCGGGTCCGAGGCGCCTCTGCGAAGGAGGCGGGGCTGCCGCAGCGGCGGCTCGAGGCGCTGCTCGCGCGGATCGACGCGAGCGACGCGGCGGTCCGTCAGGCGAAGCGCGAGTTGACCGAGGCCAACCTGCGCCTCGTGGTCTCGATCGCCAAGCGCTACCTCCGCAGCGGCCTCCCGCTGCTCGACCTCGTCCAAGAGGGCAACCTCGGCCTCCTGCGAGCGGTCGATCGCTTCCAGTACCGCCGGGGCTTCAAGTTCTCGACGTACGCGACGTGGTGGATCCGGCAGGCAATCACGCGCGCCATCGCCGATCGCGGACGGACGATCCGCATCCCGGTCCATGTGGTGGAGACCCTCCACCGGGTGGCCAATACGAGCCGCCGGCTCACCGGCGAGCTCGGTCGCGAGCCCACGCTCGAGGAGATCGCGCACCGGACGCGCCTGCCCGCCGAGAAGGTCCGGCTGGTCCTCGAGGCGGCGCGCAAGACCGTCTCGCTGGACGCCCCGATCAGCGAGGACACTGCGCTCGGTGACCTCCTCGAAGACCCGTCGGCGGGCTCCCCGACCGACCAGCTCGTGACCCGGGACCGCTCGAGGGAGGTCGAGGACGCGCTGGCCGCGTTGACGCCGAAGGAGCGGGACGTGCTCCGGCTCCGCTTCGGGCTCGGCGACGAGGAGCCGTGCACGCTCGAGGAGATCGGGCATCGCTTCGGCCTGACCCGGGAGCGCATCCGTCAGATCGAGATGAAGGCCCTCACGAAGCTCCGCGGCCAGCGGGTGGCCCCCGACCTCAGGGTCTTTGTCGAGAACTGACCCGTCTGCTGGTTCCGGAGCGGGATCCTGCACCTTCCAGTACGGCGCGGCCCGCGTCGAGCACATCACGCGCGAGTGTCCCGCATTCCACTGCGAGGGCGTGCTGGCCTCGACCAGCTGGGTGCCCTTCAATCTTGGGCGCCCCGACCTGCTCGACTGCCTGGAACTCTACGCGAGGTGCGAGCGGGAGGGAGGACCGGAATACAGCTTCCCCTCGCCGGACTCACCCGGGAAATGGATGAACGCGCGGGCGGCGCTGGAACGCTTCCGCGTCACGGGAGAGAGCCCGCTGACCAAGTGGCAGACGTTACTCTTCCGCCGCAAGTCCGGCTGCTGAGCCTGCCTTCAATCGGACCCGGGTGCTCCGGACACCGCTGGACTCTGAGGTCGCCAGGCGCGCCGTTTGCCACCCTCTTCGGTTGGCATGGCCGGCCCAGGCCCACATGCGCCTTGACTGCGGTGACGTATCCATTCCGACACACGTTTCTTGAGCCGACGAGCATGGTATGGTGACTCGTGGCTCAACGGACTCCTGCGGACGTGACGCTGTCCACCCTGCATGAGGATCTCACGACCGGCTTCGCCGACCTGAAGCAGGAAGTCCAGACCGGCTTCGCCGACCTGAAACAGGAGGTCCAGACCGGCTTCGCCGACCTGAAGCAGGAGGTCCAGACCGGCTTCGCCGACCTGAAACAGGAGGTCCAGACCGGCTTCGCCGATCTGAAACAGGAAATGCAGATCGGCTTCGCTGACCTGAAGGGCGAGATCGGCAATCTCAGGCAGGAAATGCGAACGGGTTTCACGGACCTCAGGACCGAAATGCGCGGGGGCTTTGGCGACCTGAAGGTGACGTTGGTCACGGGCTTCGGCAACCTGCCGACACGCGAGTCCAGCGAGGAGATGGTCCGACTCCTCCGCGAGTCGAACCGGCTCCAGGAGGAGCGGTTTACGCAGCTCGAGCTCCGCATTCGCGAACAGCACCTGGAGACCCAGCAGGTTCTCCACGCCCTGGCCGAGGGACAGCGGCTGCTGCTCGACGGGCAACGCGTCCTGACTGAGGAAGTCCGGACGCTCTCGGTCGGAATCCGGAGCGTGTCCAACGACATCAAGGCTCTCATCGCCCGGCTCGACGCCCTCATCAAGGGCCGCGGCGACGGGAGCCCTGCCGCCTGACCCGACCTCCGCGGAAGTTCGGCCAACGAATCACGCGTCGCGCACCGAGGGCGGAGGAACTCCGCCCGCCCGCCGAAGCGATGAATTCACGACTCTGACTCGTCGCCTTCACGAAAAAACGGCGCGGGAGCCGAAGCCCCTGCGCCGTTTCCACTCCTTCGGAGCGGCCGCTTACCAGCGGCCCGCGCGAGCCTTGCCGCCACCGAAGCCTCCACTGCGGGAGCCACCGAAGCCCCCACTACGGAAGCCTCCGGAACGGGAGGCCTGCGGGTTTGCCATCTCGACCTTGAGCCGACGCCCTTCGAGCATCTGACCGTTCAGGACCTCGACGGCCGCCTTGGCCTCGGCCTCCGTGGACATCTCCACGAAACCGAAACCGCGCGACTGGCCCGAGAACCTGTCGGTGACGACCGTGGCGGATTCCACGGTGCCGCACTGGGCGAAGTGTCGTCGCAGGCCCTCGGAGGTTGTTGCATAGGGTAGACCACCAACGTACAGCTTGGACGCCATGAGCGCCTCCATTTGCCCCGTGTGACGGGGTTCACAACTCTTCCGCACTGAATTCACGCCCCGGAGATGCGGAAGAAGCCATCGGAGGCGAGGCCAGATCGAGCGCCAGACGGCGCAACTACCAGCAGACAGCGCCAGACGGCGCAACTACCAGCAGACGCTCATCAGACGCAGCAGGGGGCCGGACTATTCAGCATCCGGGACGAGATCGAGTCGGGCGAGCCAGGCGGTCGCTTCGCCGTCGCTCGGCGCTCGCCAGTCGCCCCGGGGGGAGAGCGAGCCGCCCGATCCCACCTTCGGGGCGTTGGGGATGCAGCTCCGCTTGAACTGGCTCAGCCGGAAGAAGCGGTCCAGGAAGATCCGAAGGCTCGCCTTGATCCGCCCGATGGGGTACTTCTCGCGCCAGGCACACCAGGCGAGGAAGGCCACCTTCGACGGCGGGTACCCGAACCGCAGCGTGTAGTAGAGATTGAAGTCCTGGAGCTCATAGGGACCGATCACCGCCTCCGTCTCCTGCGCGGGCCCCGCGCTGTCCCCCGGGATCAGCTCCGGGCTGATCTCGGTCGCGAGGATCTCCTCGAGGACCTGGCTCGCCTCGGCGCCGAGCCTCCCGGTGTGGGCGACCCAGCGGATCACGTGCTGGATGAGCGTCTTGGGGACGCTCGCGTTGACGGCGTAATGGGACATGTGATCGCCGACGCCGTACGTGCACCAGCCGAGGGCCAGCTCGCTGAGATCCCCCGTGCCCACGACGAGCGCGTCGTGCAGGTTGGCGAGGCGGAAGAGGTGGCTCGTGCGCTCGCCCGCCTGGACGTTCTCGAAGGTGACGTCGTAGACCTTCTCGCCGCGGCCGTAGGGATGCCCGATGTCCCGGAGCATCTGGAGGGAGCTCGGCCGGATGTCGAGCTCGTGCGCCTCGCAGCCCACGGCCCGCATCAGACGCTGGGCCTGCGAGAGCGTGCGCTGGCTGGTGGCGAAGCCGGGCATCGTGTAGGCGAGGATGTGGCGGCGGGGACAGCCGAGCACGTCCATGGCCTGGGCGCACACGAGCAGGGCGTGTGTGGAGTCGAGGCCGCCCGAGATCCCGATGACCACCCGGCGGAGGCCGGTGAACTCGAGGCGCTTGACGAGGCCCTGCACCTGGATCTGGTACACCTCGGCACAGCGCTCGTCGCGCCGGGCCGGGTCGGAGGGCACGTAGGGCCGCTGCTCCCACCGCCGCTCGGGCACGAGCCTCCCCCGGCGGGGCAGGTCCACCGGCACCCGGACCGTGCGGAAGCCCGCCAGCTCGGCCCCGTGCCGCTCGACCGTCTGTCCGAAGCTCCCCTGCCGCATCCGCTCCTGCAAGAGCCGCTCGAGGTCGATCTCGGCGCAGAGGAGCTGGGGTTCGTAGCTGAAGCGCTGCGACTCGCCGACCAGGTTGCCGTTCTCGTAGATGATGGCGTGGCCGTCCCAGGCGAGGTCGGTGGTCGACTCGCCGGGGCCGGCGGCCGAGTAGAGATAGGCGGCGAGGCAGCGC